>JAUVWV010000046.1 GCA_030603925.1 Thauera sp.
ACGCAGCTGGAAGGCATGCTTGACGCAGTGCGCAACCGCGCCAAGGAAGTGAATGCCGAGGTGGCGAAGATCGTCGGCGAGATCGGCGAGCTGCAGCGCCGCGCGGCCAACATCCGCGCCGGTCTGGACGGTGCAGGTGCGCAGGCGCAGGCGCGGCGAGAACGCGGACTGACCGACGGCGAGCGCGACGATCTCAATACTGAGCGGGCGCGTAACGCACTGGCCGAGGCCAGCCGGTACGCCACCTTTGCCCAGAATGCGGCGATCGATGGTCGCGCCGAGAAGGCGCAGGAATACGCCCGCCAGGCCGCAGAGCTGATCGAGCGTGCCGCTGCGGCGGCCAATGCGATTGGCGACGATGAGGCGGCGGCGAACCTGCTCGACCAGGTGGCCGAGGCGCAGGCCCGCGAACTGGAGGCGCAGGCGGCGATGAAGCAGAAGCAGGCGACCGAGATCGCGCAGCGGAGTCAAGAGCAGGCCGAGGCGCTCGCGGAGCTGGAAGCGCGCCTTGCAAAGCTGGCGGAGGGCACCACGGTGGCTGTGAAGCCGGACACCACTGCTGCCGAGCAGGCGCTGGCCGCGGTGCAGACCGCCGTGGATGCGATCCCCACGGAAAAGACGGTAACGGTGCGCACGATCTACGTGAGCGACACGCGCAACGGCGCCGGCGGCGGCAGCTACAGCGCGGGCGACCTCGCGGGCGAGCTGCAGCGCGAGGCGCTGCGTGCGGGGAGGCGGCAATGAGCATGAGCAAGCTGGCGACGCTGACCATTGGCGGAATTGCCGTGCCGTTTCAGCTGGCGTGCGACGAGTTGTCGCAAAGTTATTCGGTTGTGGGTGCCGGGCCGGTGCGCCGCTTGGCAACGACGATCTCCGGTGCCGGCCTGCTGCCGCCTGCGCTGGCCGGGTTGGATTGGTCCGCACCGGTGCAGTTGGGCTGCGTGGCGAGCCGCGCGGTGAGTGCTGCGGGCACGGTGGCGCTGCTGCCGAGCGCACGGCGCACCGATGCCCCTGTGTTCGCGCTGGCGCAGTTGGCGGGCGGGCGCATGGTGCCGGCGCCGGTGGCCGGGATAGTGGGCGACCAGGTGGCGCTGGAGGCGGTGCCCGGGGCACTGGCCTACCAGGTGCATTACTACCCTGTGCTGACAGTGACAAGTTCCGGACCACGCGAAACCTGGGACGTGTACCAGGCGCGGGCGGGGTGGGAGCTGACGTGCGAGGAACAGGTGCCGGGCGCATTGCGTCCGCCGGCGTTGAAAATTGGTGGCGCGACGGTCGTGCCGGCGCTGTGCGCGGATGGGCTGTCGCAACGGTACGAGCCGGTAAACGGTGGCCGCGGCGTGTTGCGCATGGCAAACGGCGATGCGCTGCAGCAGGTGCGCTGGCAACGCCTGCGCACGACGATCTCCGGCGCCGGTCCGCTGCCCGCGCCGCTGGCCGGTGTGGATTGGGCCGCGCCGCTGTCGCTGGCCTGCATTGCGCCGCGGGCCACCCACAACGGCACAGCGCCTACTGCGGCGCGTACCGATGCGCCAGTGCTGGCGGTGCCGCAGTTGGGCGGGGTGTCTATCGACCAGACGCACTATTACCCGCTGCTGACTGTGATCTGCGACGGGCCGCGCGAATCGTGGGATGCGCGTGCGGCGCGCGCGGGGTGGGATCTGATGTGCGAGGAGGTGTGAGCGAGTGAGATATGTCGAGATGGCGGAGGAGGTCGCCACGTTGGTTGAGGGCGCGTTTGTGCTGGCTGGCGCACTGCCTGGCCGGCGGACGTTTGCGAGCGCGCTGTACGACGAGGATGAGATCCCCTACCGCGCGAGCACGGCCGACGGTAGTGCGTGGGAGTTGGGCGTTGCGCGCTATGACGCAGGCGCCAATGCGCTGCTGCGCCTGTCGACCAGGATTTCGACAGGGGTGTGGGGCACCCAGCCCGTTGAATTCGCCCAGCCGGTTGCGATTGCGTGCGTTGCGCCTGCGGAGGCGCTGGTCATGTCTGGCCGGGTCGGCGGGCAGCCGACGGTGGGGGTTGGGGGTGGCCAGGCGCAAGCAGGCCGATCGGTGGCAATCGGGCCGACCGCATTCGTGCATCCCGATGCGTTTGCCGGTCTGGCTATCGGCGCCGTGGAGGGGCAGGGGCCACATGTGACGCACCCCAATGCTGCGGTGATCGGTGGAGGGATGTCGTTTGCGCCCGATACAGAGCAGTGGTGGAGCGCTGTGCGCTGGTCAGGGAGCGAGGCAACCTGGGGCGCAGTCAGCGGTGATCTGATGGGCTGGACAGGCTCGCCGCTGGTCATCGATGAGCTTCGAGTTTTGGCGGCGCGTGTGCATGTGATTGGCGTGCGCGATGGCGATACCGCCGTCTGGAGTGCAGCGGCCGATATTTGCGTGCGCCGTGCCGCAGGGGCGGGCGCCGAAATCGTCGGCGGCTCAACGTTGACGCCGATCGGTATCAGTGCGGGGGTGACGGCGTACGCCGAATTGCTCGCATCCGAGGACGGTGAGCTGATCGTGCGGGCTCACGGTGCAGCGAACCAGGGGTGGAGATGGTCAGCATCGATCATCGGCACGGTGGGTGCCGGTGTGGGGGGTGACATCGCACAACCTCCTCCCCCTCCTCCGATGGGCGGCTGATATGGCAATCGGCGCCCATCCGATCGGCGCGCCGGCCATTGGCGCGGCGCTCTCGCAATCGAACCCGGCGGCGCTCCGGGGCCGGGCCGTTGCACCGCTGGTGCTGCATGTGGCGGCGCATCTGGCCGGCCGGGCTGTCGCCCCGCTGGTGCTGGCCGTTGTGCCGCCGCGCGGGCGGGCGACGGCCGCTCTGGTGTTGCGCGCCGCAGCGCGTGGCCGGGCGACTGCACCCCTTCGGATGGTGGTGCTGCCCGTATCGATCCATGTACCCACCAACCCGGTGCCCCGCCCGGGCGGCGTGGCGCCGGGGGCGCCGCTCGAGCCCACCTGGGCGCTGGGGGTTCGGCTGGGTGGTGAGGCTGTGTCGGCGCGGGTGGTGGGGCGCGCGGAGATCGAGGCGGTCGAAGGTGCCGCACGGCTGGCGACGATCTCATACCGCCCGGTTTCGGGGGCGTTGGATCTGATGGCACTGATCGGCCAGCCGGTAACGGTCGATGTGGTCATGCGTGTGGAGTTTGCGCTGGCAACGCTGCGCCGCTTCACCGGGGTGGTCGATTCGCCGGCGTTCGACCCGGACAGCGGTGTGGTTACATTGCGCTGCACGGACAATCTGCAGGCCCGCATCGATGCGATGTCGCAATCGCGCATCGATACGCTGCTGGCCGGTGCGCGGCGCTCCGACCAGGTGTTCGATGCAACACGTACCGGCTGGGCGCGCGCGCAGGATCTGCTATCGACGATGCGCGCGAGTCTCGACGCTGACGCGCGCGGCGCGCTGCGTGTCACGTCCTGGCGGGTGCCGGAGGGTGTGCGGACAATCACGCGTGCGCAGTACATCGACGGCACGCTGCGCACCCGTTTTGCGGATCTGACGCGGATGCCGCCGCGCATCGAGATCGACCTCCGCTACCGTTACCCGCGGCTGAAGATCCGAGCGGTCGAGATGGCCTGGCAATACGGCTGGGATGAGGCATTTGCATGGGCACATGGCGCGCGGCGCCTGCCTGCGGACATGGTGGTCGATGCGCTGGCAGGCTGTGGCTGGGAGGTGGCCCGTTTGGTCTGGATCCGCTACCCGGCGCAGTGGGTGCGGGACGGTATCGGTTACGTGCGCTACGACCCGGCGCTGGTGCGCGGTTTCTCCGGGTGGGCGACACGGCGTTACGTGCAGCAGGTCGAAGAGCGTTACCGGGTTACCGTGCGCAACCCGTATGGTCCTGCGGCCGATCAGGACGGCGTGCTGCACGATTCGTTTGCGCTGGCAGTTGATGTCGATACAGCCGACTGGGAGCGGGGCGCAGGGCATTCCGCGCCGGTGCTGGACTATCTGCCCAGGCATGCGCAGTCAGACCGGTACGCCGTGCCGCCGCCAGGCGGGCGGGGCGAGACCTACCGCGACCTGACAACGGGGACGGCCGACGGCCGGGCGGCATTTGAGGCCGCCGCGGCCGCGCTGATCGCGCGGGCAGCGCGCCAGATCCAGGACACGCTGCGGGCCAGCGCGGTGGAGTTCTCAATGCCGATCGACCCGACCATCGATCTGGTGGGCGGGCTCACGGTGACCGCAGGCAGCGTGACGGCAACGGGCAAGGTGCGTGCGTTCCGCGAACTCTACGATCACGACGCAGGTACGGCAATCACCGATGTCGAGCTTGCGATCTCGCCGGCCCCGGCCGAGCCGGCAGATCCGTTTGCCCTGGGCTCCAGCGCACCGGGGCCATTGCCGATCGACGCCGGCGAGCTGACCAGCATGTTGGGCAACTACATGGGGGGGCTGGGCGGTTTGGGCAGTGGCTCTGCGCCGCTGGACGCGGCAATGGTCGGCTTTTTTACCAATGCGAACTACGGGCCGGGCTACGACCCGGCCGCACCGCGCTATCCGGAGCATTTCACAATCGAGATGCCGGAGATCAGCGCGGCGCACCGCGATCCGCGCGTCGTGACGCGGGTCGGGATATCCATTTCTGCCGGTTGTGCCGGCGGGTCAATGATGTTGGAGGTGGTATGAGCGTGTCCCTGCGGTTCTATCTGGACGCGGCGCTGTCTGTGGAGGCGACGCCGGCCGAGTTTGCCGTGCTGCTGGGTGCCGGCAGTGTCGAGCGCCAGTTGTGGCTGGGCAGCGTCGAGGACGGGCGGGTGTTCCATGCCGCGGATGATCCGTTGGGCGCCCCGATCATGGTCGAGGTGGTGGAGACGGCACCCGGCGGGGCGGTGAGTCCGAGCGATATTCGGCTGGCGCTGACCGCAGGCGCGCTGGCCAGCGCAGCGCCCGGCGCGCCGCTCAACGTGGGCGCGGAGATCCAGGGAGGCGCCTCGCCAGCGGTGCCACTGTGGTTGCGCTGGACGCCGAGCGGCGCCGGTGTGGGCGCACACGCAGGGCTGGCGTTGCAGACGACCGAGGTGGTAGAGACGGCCGTGGAGTCGCCCACGTGACCCCGCTGCAGCAAGCGCTGGCGCGCCTGCTCGCGCGCGATCCGGCCTGGCGGCGCGCCCTCCCACCGGCCGATCCGCTGGGGGCAGTTGCGCGCGCTCGGGGCGTTGCGCTGTCGACCGAGCAGCAGGGCGGCGGCAGCGCATTTGCCGAAGCCGACGCGAGCAAGCGCGAATACTGGGCCGCGCGCACGCTGACCACGACCGACGGGCTGTTCACCTTCGAGGTGGAGCCGATCAAGTCGATCCTGCTGGTCAGCGGCGATCGCGCAACCTTCGCCGATCCGCCAAAACCCGGGGCGGAGGAGGACGATGACGATGACGAGGGCACCCCGTGAGCCTCTCGCGCAACGCGCCCGGTGCGCTGCTCGACCGCCTCGGGGTCATGGGGCATCCGTGGCATGGTCTGGTGTCCGGTGGCATGCTGGCGCTACCCAATGGGCTGACGATCCCATATCAGCAACCCGCGGGAACTGTCCATTGGGAGTACACCGCAGCGCATCGGGTTGCTGTACCTGGGGTGCCGCCGGTAGAACGCACGCCAGATCAGGCGGCGGCCGACAACCTGGCCGGCATGCAGTGGCGCAATACCGCACTGATCTCTGGCGGGGCGTCGCAGCTCTACGGCCGGGCGCTGGGTGCGGGCCGTTGGATCTGGATCGACGACGCCGGTGATCGCTGGCTGGTCGATGCGTCGGCGCTGCATGGGCAGGTTTGGACGGCTGCGTCGGTGCCGTCGCACGTGATGCTCTCTCTGCGGCGATTCGGGCGCTTCTCTGCCGCCCCGGCCGGCGCCCCCGTGGTCGTCCAGGTTCCGATTCACGATCTGGGTCAAGGCGGCCCGGAGCTGATGACCACACCAACCCAGGTTACGCAGTCGTTTCGATCGTCGCTCTTCAGCATCCATCCCCAGGGGCGTGCAGCCGCATTCATGCTGCACTACGCCGTCGCACACGGGGCGGCAGCGTGGCCGTCCAATCGTCACCCCTGCGGGTGGTTCGAATTGCACCTTTCGGGCTACGGTGCGGATGTCAGCGCATCGATCGATGTGATTGCCGATCGATTGCAGACCCTCGGTGGCGAGGCGGAGGTCACCGATGATGGTGACACCCCCGCTGTGTTCAGGCTGTGGCGACGCTCGACGACGACGACAACCGGCAGTGATTACCCGACCTGCAGCGGCGGCACCGAAACGACGGACAGGTTCCGGCTCCACGACGGCGACTTGACCAGCGACGGATACACGCCGGAGTGGCTCTACGCCTACAACAGGTCAGTTGGCGTTCGGCCTGACATGACGCGGTCGGCCAGCGTGAGCTGGGGCGGCATGCTGTGGGCAGTATGGTATGGGGTTGATGGCGCCCGGCGCCACGTGACGCTCGACGTCGAGTGGGTATACCGCTACGAGCGGCACTCCGCCGGAGTGAGCGATCGTGAGGTAAGCAGCACCCGCATCACAACGCGATCGCCCGGCGCTGGGCGCTGCGTCACAGAGGTCGTTCAGGAGTTCGCGCCCTACGAAATCGCGTGCGATATCGATATCAGCGTGAGCGAGGCCTGTACATACACGTGGCGGCTGGGCGGCACAGAGGTCGCCTCGATCAGTGTGTCCCGCGTCTCCGTGGCACAGGAGACGACAGTCTTTGCCGGCACGCCCGATGGTACTGGCAATCTGCGTAGCCACTGGACCCGTACCGGATCGGCCGCCGGCACGCTCGCCGGCGCGCCGTGGGCCGATCAGCCCGCATCCGCGCGGGATTACGCGACCACGTACAACTGGTCGTCGGATACAACCGATGAACCGCCCAACACCATCACCGGAGATCCCGGCTACCAGATGGCTCCGGAGTATTCACCCGGCCGTCGCGCGCTCTGGCCGGCAGTAACCTCGTATACCTCGCCAGACTCGCCTGTCGACTGGAGCGAGGCACGGGTCGTCGAGGTCCGCCCAGTCCGTCTGGGTGGGGGGGTAGTCGGGTTCGTGCGCACAGTCCGCCCGTTAAGTCCCGCCAACGCCGACAAGGTCTCAACGATCTTCGGCGATATCGTCACCCCGATCGGCGCCGCCTCCGGCGTCGAGTGGTCATCGCTTGGACCGGCCGGCAGTAACGCCGCATGGCCACCGCGGGACACCGTATTCGCGGCATGGTGCCCAGCGACGCATCAGATAGGCCTGCGCACCCAGCCGGCGTGCTGGGTATAAGCTGTTTGTTCGGGCGCAATTCCATTGCACAGCACGCAACCCGCTGGTGCGACATTTATCGCGCGTTGGTACGAGCATTTATCGCGCCGCGCTTCAGGCAACGAGAGCGACCGCGAACTGTGCCAATGGGTCATGGACATGGCCGGCAAGAAGATCCACGGCGACGGCTTCACCCGCATCTTCGTCACCGATTCCTACACCCGCGATGAAGACCGCAAGTCGATGATCCACCGCCAGGGTGAGAAGATCGTGCAGGCCGGCTTCGAGGAAGTGGCACCCAAGCTGGAAGGCCGCAAGTACGTGCTGGGTGATCAGCCCTGCATCGCCGACTTCGCGCTGTTCTACGTGGAGTTCTGGGCAGACCGCACCCGCATCGCCCTGCCCAAGGCGCTGCATGCGCATTACCAGCGCATGCTGCGCCGCCCGGCGGTACGTCAAGTGCTGTCGGAAGAGGGTTACGGGAGCATGTTTCGGTGACCTGCCTGCCCTGATTGAGCAGGGGAACGTCGGGGCGGCTGGAAATCGGCCTGCGCCGCCATTGGGTTATGTCACCGCCAAAGTCAGCAACGCATCGGTTAGCGGTCGTAGCTGCGAAAGTTCGCCTCTACGTCCGCTCCGAAGTTTACGCAAAGGCCGAACCCGGCCAGATGCCGCCAGTCGGCGCTTTCGCAAGTCGGTCACTCGAGAGGGCGCTTCGTTCGGACACCTGCCGTCCGACCTACGCTGACATCTCCCGCACTTCTCCGTTCTTCAGCCTCTACGTAATTATCATTGGTCTCGAGCGTGAACTTCCGATAACTTAGCGCCTTGTGCTGATGTACGTCTTGAGGGAAAGATGGAAGCAGAGAGTGCGCTCCTGGAGCTTCGCCTTGTCGGCGACATCCAGGGTTCGTTCCGCGTCGCCAGATATCAGCGGGGCTATCGCTGGGGAGTGCTCGAAGTGGAGCGTCTACTCAATGACATCTGGGACAATGGGGACGAGGACTACAGTCTTCAGCCCGTTGTCGTGAAGCGGGACGGCGAGACCGAGTGGGAACTGGTCGATGGACAGCAGCGTCTCACCACGCTGTATCTAATTTTCGCGTTCATGCAGCGCGAGCACCTGCAGAACGCCCCCCCTCCGTACTCGATCGCGTATGACACACGCCCAGGGAGCCAGACCTACTTGCAAGAGCTCGATGCGGCTCGTGCCGACAGCAATATCGACTTTTTCCACATCTATAGGGCCTACGCCTGCATCAGTAGTTGGTTCGAGAGGCACGGGGTCAAGCGACAGCACGTCGCCAACAGGTTTTACGGGTACCTTTTCGAGCGCGTCCGCGTGATCTGGTACGAGGCACCGAAGGCATTAGACTCGACGACGCTGTTCACGCGCCTGAACGTCGGGAGAATTCCGCTCACAGACGCCGAACTGTTCAAGGCGCTCTTGCTGTCGCGCAGTCGTGGACGGAACGGCACGACTGACAGGGCACACGAGATTGCTGCTCAGTGGGACACCATCGAGCGCGAGCTCCAGCATCCTGACGTATGGGCGTTCGTCGCAGACGAGCAGGCCGCACAGAGCCCGACTCGGATAACCCTGCTGCTCGACACCCTTGCGGGCGGACCACGCGGGCGGGCGCGGCCGCGCTTCCACACGTTCGACGTCCTGCGAGAGAAAGTGGAGCAGAGCTCGCCGGCGGAGGTCTGGAACGAGGTTGTCGATCTCCATGCGCTCGTTCTCGGATGGTTCGAAAATCGAAACTATTACCACAAGATCGGATACCTCGTTGCCGTGGGGGAGCGCTTCAGTGACCTCGTCGCGCTCGCCGCAGGTAGGACGAAGAGCAGCTTTGAGGCCGTTATAGACGAGCGAATCCGCGACACCATCGACCTCACACCTTCCGGCGTCACGACGCTCAGCTACGAGACGGATTCACATAAGGAAAAGTGCCGTCGTCTGCTCCTGCTGATGAACGTCGAGACAGTGCGGCGCGTAGCCTATTCATCCGAGCGCTACTCGTTCCGGCTGCACCGACTTGGGGCCTGGTCGCTCGAGCACATTCACGCCCAGAACGCGGAGGGGCTGACGAAGGCTGAGCAGTGGCGCGAATGGCTCCGCCTACACCGCGAAGCGCTCACGGACCTTCCGCAAATCGATGAAGCACGCCGTAAGGATCTCATCGCGAGGATCGACGACATCGGTGACGAGATCGATCGCCAAATGTTCCAGGATCTCGCGCGGGACGTAATGGCAGCCTTCACGCCAATGGATGCCTCGACCTCGGCGACAGTACATTCGGTCCATTCGGTGACGAACCTTGCGCTGCTCGCGAGCGGTCACAACAGCGCACTGAACAACGCGGTATTCGAGGTTAAGCGGCGGCGCATCCTTGGACTCGACCGCAAGGGCGCGTATATCCCCATCTGCACCCGCCAGATTTTCCTCAAGTACTACACGGACGCAGATGCGCAGCAGGTCCACTTCTGGAGCACCCAGGACCGCGAAGCTTACTTGAGCGCAATCCTCTCCACCGACGGTGGCGTGGGCCTTTACCTCAAGCCTGAGGTGCCTCTGTCATGAAAAGCTACGTCACGTCTTACGTCGCCCTCTTTGCTCGGCGCTCGGCGGATGCGCCAACTGTGGAACGCATCGAGATCCCAATCATCCAGCGGGACTACGCGCAGGGGCGCGACACCGATACGATCGCCAGTATCCGCGCCAACTTTCTCGGTGCCTTGCACGACGCCGTCACGACCGGCAATGCCATCAGCCTCGACTTCGTCTACGGCGACGTGAAGGACGGCACGCTCCGTCCACTCGATGGTCAGCAGCGGCTCACCACCTTGTTCCTACTCCACTGGTATCTGGGTTGGCGCGCGGACCGACTTGACGAGGAGCAGGGCTGGAAGCAGTTCTCATACGCGACGCGCGCGAGCGCGCGGCTCTTCTGCGAACGCCTCTCCGGCTGTAGCCCCCCCGCCGACGTAAAGGTGCGCGCCTGGCTCGAAGATCAGCACTGGTTCCTGCATACCTGGCAACACGATCCAACGATCCAGTCGATGCTGGTGATGATCGAGGCGATCCACACGCGCTTCGCCGAAGCTGACTGCACTGCCGCTTGGGCGCGGCTGGTTGACACCGAGACACCCGCGATCTCGTTTCACCTACTGCCTATAGAGGCGATGGGGCTAAGCGAGGATCTTTACATCAAGATGAACTCGCGCGGGAAACCGCTGACGCCGTTTGAGAACTTCAAGGCAAGGTTCGAGCAAGTGCTAGAGAACTCCTGCCCCGAGCGCGTCGAGGAGTTCGCTCAGAAGGTTGACGGCGCTTGGGCGGACTTACTGTGGCCGTTCCGAGGGCGGGACGACACCGTCGACGACGAATTCCTGCGCTACTTCCAGTTCATCACCGACGTCTGCGAGTGGCACGACGGACGGATTCCGTCGGGCGACACCGCCTTGCTCGCTGAGCGCGTCTACGGTGTGGGGAACGAGAAGGCCGCAATGCACCTGGACTTCCTCGTCCGGTGCTTCGACACATGGGTAAGAGCAGACACTGCGTCCGTGTTCTCGGAGATGTTCTCTCTGACGCCATCCCCCCTTGACTCGGACGATACCAGCAAAGTGGTCTTGTTCGGCCTGTCAGGCAGCACGACGGTCAACTTGTTCGCCGCGTGCTGCCTTGGCCAGGTGCGGTTTAGCTGGCCCCGTACGCTCTACCTCTACGCAGTCCTGGTCCACCGGCTGCACGACACTACCGAGTTTCCACGCAGGCTTCGCGTGCTGCGGAACCTCATCGAAGCATCGAGTAGCGAGCTCCGCGCCGAGAAGATGCCAGCGCTCCTCGCCGACGTGCTCCGCCTCATTGTCGAGAACAACATCGACCGTATCTCGACCTTCAATCAGGCGCAAGTGGCAGACGAGCGCTTGAAGGCAGCGATGCTGAGCAACGCCCCTATGCTCTCGGGGCATCTTTTTCACCTCGAGGACCACCCTCTGCTGCGGGGCTCCTTGGTTGCGTTCGAGCTCGACGCGGCGGTTTTCGAACGTCGGGCGCGAGCGTTTCACGAGGTATTCACCGAGGAGAACTTTTCCCTTATTACCGGCGCGTTGGCAGCTGCGGGCGACTACTCGCGGCCGCGCAACGGTCGGTTCTTCCATTTCGGATCGAGCTCCAACACCGCCCCATGGAGAGAGCTTCTCACAGGAGCCAGTCGTGCAAATCTCAAGAGAACGCGTGAAATGCTCGGGCGGCTCTTGGACGCAATCGCCGAGCGCGAGGGCGATGTTGAATCGGCGCTCCAGTCTTTCACATCCCGTTGGCTTGCAGCGAAGATCAATGCAGAAGGGCTTGATTGGCGTTGGTACCTCGTTAAGTACCCGGCAATGCGAGAAGGCCTGTCCGGCATCTACGCCGGCGTGAATGGGGTCCTGGGCTACAGTATGTGCATGCTGGATAAGAGCCAGATGAATAGCTGGTACCGCGATCCCTACCTCTCGGCGATCCGGCTCGAAAGCGGTGTGCTAAGCGCTGTCGATAGCCCGTGGTTCACGGGGTACGAGACCGAGCCGCGCTGGATGCGGCTGAACGCGAGTGGAACAGAACTCCAATGCGTTCAGGATGGGCTACTGCTTCGCGCTCCGGCTGCCGCACCGCACGCGGAGGCGTTTTTGCGCGTTTGCGAGGCCTACGGGATCGGTCCTGATCTGCTCTTGAAGATTCCGCAAGTTGCGGCAGGCAGTCAGCAACTCGACACGGAAGACCGCGTCCAGCTCGGAGCGGCGCTGTTGCGTGATCTGGTGGCGGCTGGGCTATGAGGGCTGTTGCGACGTCGGCCTCTGGCCCGGAATAATCAGTAGGGCTCGCTCAAACGGCTTTCCGTTCCGGCCGAGGACCTGCAGCACGACCTTTGTGGATGGCCGGCCGTTCTGTGCGGCAAGCCGACATTGAACGGCCGCCGGCTTGAACGGCAGCAGCGGGTCGTCTGCTGCCGGTCATGATGGGGTGGAGAACAGAAAGCCTTTGCTCTTCTCGATGCTGCCGATCATGTTTCTCCCTCAGTTGTCCATCGCCTTACGCCACTTACGGCACCTCAATGGCGACAGAACGATGTCTGCCATGAGGCAATGATAGCAAGAGGATCCCTTGTTGGAGAAATAGCGGCATCGATGTCAGGAGTGAAGGGAAGTTTCGGGTGTCGTTCGAGCATAAATATGGGACGTATGGTTTCTATCCACGTGGGTGAAGAGGACAAGACCGCGCAGATCAGCGACTGGGCAATTCACTGGAGCGACAAGTATGAGACCCTGCAACTGACCTGCTATTTCCCATCCAAGAAGAAATTCACACGCCCGCTAGGTGACTGCCGCGTCGTTCCCACGCGTGAGTTGGGCGAGACGTTGCTGAAGAAGCAGGACAGCGCGATCGTCCAGCCCATTGAAAAGGCGACGATCTACGGCGAGCGGTATGCCGTGGTGCACTATCCCGGTTCTGCCAAGCCCTACGTCTACAAATTGGACGGTATCGGGTTCATCACCCAGGCAGCGATGAAGGAAGCACCGGTCTTCCGCTATTTCGTTGCCGTGGCGAACGCCCGAAGGGATCGCGCAGTTTCGGCGGATCAGCGACTGATCGCGGCCAATGTCGCGCGCCAACTGGAGAAACTACCGCCCTGTCCGGACACCGCGTTGAATGCTTATTGCACCGGACAGAATGGAATGCAGACACCGGGTGGCGGTCTGATCTATCCATTCGGCGTGAACGAAAGCCAGCTCGCGGCGGTCGAGCAGGCGTTCAGCGCGCAGATCAGCGTGATTGAAGGGCCGCCCGGAACCGGCAAGACGCAGACTATCCTAAACATCCTCGCCAATATCCTGCTGCGCGGCAAAACGGTCGCGGTACTATCCAACAACAATGCGGCGGTGGAAAACGTTTACGAAAAGCTAGAGAAGTTCAGCCTAGACCATCTGGTCGCCAAGCTCGGCAGTAAGGAGAACAGAGAGGATTTTTTCGCCAACCTGCCTCCTTGGCCATCGGCCGAAGCCGAGCATGCACCGGCCATGGACGAAATCCAGGCGATACTTGCTCGCTTGAAGCAGCATCTGCACGACCACAACACGGCAGCGCAACTGCAGACAGAAATCGATGAGTTGAACATCGAACGTCGCTATCTGCAGCAGTGGCAGGACGAAAACGGGGTGCAGGTTCCCGTGTCTCTGGACAAGTACGGACTGTCCCCGCGCAAGACGGCGGACCTGATGGCCTATCTGTCGCTTCTTGGGGAGCAGCGCATCCAGCTCAAGGACCGGATTGAGCTGCTGCTCAACTTCAAGATTCTCCGCACCAAGCCTTTCGCGAAGGACGCGCGCCTGTCGTTTTTCCACGCCCTGCAGATGCACTACTACGACAAGGTGCTGCGGGAGAAGGAAGCGGCCTTGCGGGCTTGCCGCGAGTCACTGGCACACGGTCATTTCACGGCCCTGCTGGAGGCACTGACGACGGGATCGATGCGCTACTTGAAGTACCACATCCATATGCAGGTCCCAACGTCGCACACCTTCGATGCGCAGACGTATCAACACCAGTTTGATGCGTTCGTGCGCCGCTTCCCAATCCTAGGCAGCAGCACGCACTCTATCGTGAATTCGATCGCGAAGGGGGCGATCCTCGACTACGTCATTATCGATGAGTCCTCGCAGCAGGACATCGTGCCGGGCATCCTGGCGCTGGGCTGCACGAAGAACCTGATCGTCGTTGGCGACAGCAGGCAGTTGGCGCACATCCCCGTGGCACTGGGTCTGCAAGCCCCCGCCGACGCGTACGATTGCGAGCGATACAGCCTGCTCGATTCGTGCATCGGCGTGTTCAAAGACGCGTTGCCCAGGACCTTGCTGAAAGAACACTACCGCTGCCATCCCAGGATCATCCAGTTCTGCAACCAGCAGTTCTACGACAACGCGCTGGTGCCGATGACCCAGGACAACGGCGAAGCGCCCCTGCGGTTGCTGGTGACCGCCAAGGGCAACCACGCTCGCAACAACACCAATCTTAGGGAGCTGGACTCCGTGCGCAAGGTGCTCGAAGACGAGGGCGAGCCCGTCAGGCTGGACGGCGACGGCCGAGGCTTCATTGCCCCCTTCAGGGCGCAGGTCACCCTATCCGGTACTTACTTGCCGGCGGATTTCGTCAAGGACACGGTGCACAAGTTCCAAGGCAGGGAATGCGACGAAATCGTCTTCTCCACTGTATTGGACAAGAAGCGTCACAACCTGGAACGGCTGGATTTCGTCGATGATCCCCGTATGGTCAATGTGGCGGTTTCGCGGGCCAAGAGTCGGTTCACTCTGGTGACGGGCGATGAGGTCTTCGCCGCGAACAACGGCCACATTGCGGCCTTAATGCGCTACGTCGAGTATTACGCGCAGGACGAGCAGATTGTGCGTGCCCCCGTGGTGTCGGCCTTCGACCTGCTGTACAAGGAATACGATCAGTCCCTCGCGCGGCTCAAGGCTAGGTTACGGCCCGAGGATTCACGATACAAATCCGAGCAGATTGTGGCGCAGTTGCTCCGCGAGGCGCTGTCCGACGCGTCGTGCCAAGCACTAACCTTCCACGCCCAGATCGCCCTGGACCAAGTCGCCTCATCGACCAACCCAGCCTTGACGGCGCGGGAACTGGCGTTCATGCGCAACCGCGCCAGTTGTGATTTCGTGCTTTATTTCAAGGTGGGCAAAACCCCGTTGGGAGTAATCGAGGTCGATGGGGGCTTCCATGACAGACCAGAACAGGCGGCGCGGGATGCCCTGAAGGACAGCATCTTGGCGAAGAGCGATCTTCCCATCCTGCGGCTGCGCACTGTCGAGAGTGATATTGAGGAGAAAGTCGCCGGTTTTCTCGCCGCATGGGCGCGTATGATTGACAACGAGGGACGCACCACGGCTAACGCATGATGTCCTTTTTTGCACGGACGACCTAGCGACAAGTGTGGCTTATCGATTGCTAGGCCTTTGCTTTAAATGCCGAACGCAGTGAGCGTGTGCTTTTCGGTAGTAATACTGGCAACTCAAATGTCCGCAGAGGGTCGTGCTGTGCTGCTCGATCACGGGAAAACAGCCGTTCAGCCTTGAAGCGCGCTAAACGGCCGCAGTGGAGCAAGCTGCAGCCATTCGGTTCGCAGAGGCTGAACGGCAGTACCGGTCGATGAGTTGCCGTTTGGATAGCACTGGTTGTGCTCCACCCACCTCCCACCAGACATCTGCCAGACAACAAGAAAAGCCAACCAGTCTCGGTTGGCTTTTTCTCTTGCAGATCGACACCCTGCCTGAATGCGATGTCGAGCGGGCGATGGTGATGACCTGCCCCCACCGCCCGCCACCACGCCTTACAGATTGCCGATGAACACCGCCAGCACGCCGAGCGGCGCAACGAAGCGGGTGACGATGCGCCACAGCGCGTAGCCACCGTCGGAGAGCTTGAGTTCGCGACGCACGCTTTCCTGGTCCAGGCGCCAGGCGGCGAACAGGATCGCGCCCAGGCCGGTGAGCGGCAGCAGGAACTTGCTGGTGAGCTGGTCGAGCAGGTCGAACACGTTCAGCCCGAGGAAGGTCACATCCCCCCACTGGTTGAACGACAGCAGCGCGGCGATGCCCAGCCCCCAGGTGGCCAGCCCGGCCACCGCCGTGGCGCCGGCACGGTTGAGCGGGGTGCGCTCTTCCACCAGTTCCACCACCGGTTCCAGCAGGGAGATCGCCGAGGTCAGCGCGGCGAAGGTGAGCAGCAGGAAGAACATCGTACCCAGCAGCAGGCCGCCGCTGATGTTGCCGAAGGCCAGCGGCAGGGTGACGAAGATCAGCCCGGGGCCGGCGGCCGGATCGAGGCCGTTGGCGAACACGATGGGGAAGATCGCCAGGCCGGCGGCAAGCGCGATCACCGTATCCATAATGACCACGGTGCGCGCGGTGCGCAGCAGGTCCACGTCCTCGCCCAGGTAGGAGCCGTAGGCCATCATCACGCCCATGCCCAGCGACAGGGTGAAGAAGGCGTGGCCCAGGGCGGCCAGCACCACGCCGCCGTCGAGCTTGCTCCAGTCGGGGTTGAACAGATAGGCCAGCGCGGTGCCGAAGCCGCCGGTGGTCATGCCGTAGCCCACCAGCACCAGCAGCAGCACGCCCAGCGCCGGCATCAGCAGGCGCGAGGCGCGCTCCAGGCCGCCGGCCACGCCACAGGCCACCACGCCCACGGTGAGCACCATGAACACGGTGTGCCAGGTGAGCAGACTGCCGGCGTTGCCGAGGAAGGCGGTAAAGGCGGCGCCGGTGGCGTCCTTGTCCATGCCGGCGAAGTTGCCGCTGACCGCATCCCCGGTATAGGACAGCGCCCAGCCGCCGATCACACTGTAGAAGGACAGGATCAGGAATGCGCCCAGCACGCCGGTGAAGCCGACCACCGCCCAGCCGCGGCTGCGGCCATGCTTGGCGGCCAGCTCACTCATGGTGGTGATCGGGTTCTTTTGCCCGCGCCGGCCGATCATCCATTCGGCCACCAGGATCG
Organism: Thauera sp.; assembly: GCA_030603925.1. Lineage (GTDB taxonomy): Bacteria > Pseudomonadota > Gammaproteobacteria > Burkholderiales > Rhodocyclaceae > Pseudothauera. Next base: position 16,803 of record JAUVWV010000046.1, read on the forward strand.
GCAGGCCGATCGCCGCGATGCAGGCGAGATAGACCAGCACGAAGGCGGCGCCGCCGCTCTGGCCGATCATGTAGGGGAATTTCCAGATGTTGCCCAGGCCGACCGCCGAACCGGTGGCGGCGAGCACGAAGCCCATGCGG
>JAUVWV010000250.1 GCA_030603925.1 Thauera sp.
TCTTGGCCCACTGGATGAAGTCCGCCACGATCAGGAAGTAGCCCGGGAAGCCCATCTGGATGATGGTGTCGGTCTCGAACTTGAGGCGCTCTTCATAACGCGGGCGCTGGCGCTCGCGCTCCCCGGCGTCCGGGTAAAGCTGGGCGAGGCGCTCCTCCAGGCCGCGCTTGGCCTCGAGCACCAGGAAGTCGTCCAGGCTCATGCCGTCCGGGGTGGGGAAGAGCGGCAGGAAGTTCTTGCCCAGCTGCACGGTCAGCGAACAGCGCCGCGCGATCTCCACCGCGTTCTCCAGCGCCTCGGGCAGGTCGGCGAACAGCTCGCACATCTCCGCCTGGCTCTTGAAGTACTGCTCCTCGGTGAAGTGCTTCGGCCGCCGCTTGTCGGCCAGCACATAGCCTTCGGCAATGCACACCCGCGCCTCGTGGGCGCGGAAGTCGTCCGGCTTGAGGAACTGCACCGGATGGGTGGCCACCACCGGCAGCCCCAGCTTGCCGGCGATCTGCACCGCCTGGCGGATGTAGCTCTCGGTGCCGGGGTGGCCCGCGCGCTGCAGCTCGATGTAGAAGGCGCCCGGGAACAGGCGCGCCCACTCGGCCGCGAGCTCGTCCGCCTGCGCGGCATTGCCATTGGCCAGCGCCACGCCGATCTCGCCGTGCATTGCACCGGACAGGCAGATCAGCCCGCTCGCCGCGCCGCCCTCGAACCATTCACGGCGCAGCTCGGCACGCCCGCGGTGCTTGTTCTCCAGGAAGGCGCGGGTGAGCAGCTCGCACAACTGCCCGTAGCCTTCGCGGTTCTTGCAGATCAGCAGCACCCGCGTCGGCTTGTCGCGCTCGGCGTCGTTGGTGATCCACGCATCCACGCCGACGATGGGCTTGATGCCCCGCCCGCGCGCGCCCTTGTAGAACTTGACCATGCCGAACAGGTTGGCCAGGTCGGAAATGCCGAGCGCCGGCATGCCGTCGTCGGCGGCGGCCTTCAGCGCCTGGTCGATCTGCACGATGCCGTCCACCACCGAGAACTCGGTGTGCATGCGCAGGTGGACGAAGCGGGGGTCGGAGGGGTTTGGAAGCTGGGCGGTCATGGGGCGGAATTCTACCCGACCGTGCCGCCGGTCACAGAAGCGAGCGGAGCGACCCAACGCAGGAGCGGCCTTGGCCGCTCCTGCTGGCCCGATGGCCGTCCTCGCCATCGGGCTCTGGACTGCAAGTTCAGTCCTTGGAGACCTCGTCCTTGCGCAGGCGCGCCAGCCAGTACTCCATCTGCCGGCCGGCCGCCTCGCGCCCGCCGAGGCCGAAGGACAGCGCCACCGCCACCGCGACCGCGCCCAGGGTGAGGCCGAAGGCGAGATTGACGATGTCGTCGGCGATGCCCATGGCACGCAGGCCCATGGCGATCACCAGGCCGAGGATGGCGGCGCGCGCCACCTGGGCCAGGCCGGCGCTCTTCTCGCCGCTCACCCTGTCGATCGCGGCATGCGCAAGGTTGGCCAGCCAGAAGCCGATCACCAGGATCACCCCGCCGAGCAGGATGTCGCCGCCGAACTGGATGAACAGCGCAACGATGTCGCTCACCTGGACGAAACCGAGGCGGTTGGCCGCTTCGACGGTGGCGAACAGCATGGCGAAGAACAGCGCCAGACGGCCGACCAGCGCCGAGGCGGTGAGTTCGCCCTTGAAGGCGTGCTCGAAGCCCAGGCGTGCCGGCAACAGGTCGAAGCCGACGCCGGCCAGCAGCTTCGCCACCAGGCCGGCCGCAAAGCGCGCGACGAACCAGGTCACGGTGAGGATCAGCGCTGCGGCCAGGATGTGCGGCACGGCCGAGAAGAACTGCTGCAGCATGTCGATGGCCGGTCCCGACACCGCTTCAACCTTCAGCGCATCGAGCGCGGCGATCAGGCTGGGCACGAACACCAGGATGAACACCAGGATGCCGGCCAGGCGCGACAGCCTGACGGTCTCCGCCAGCCCCAGGCTGCCGCCCAGCTTGTCCGCACCGGCTGCCGCCAGCAGGTTGGAGACCAGTCCGCGCAGCACGCTGGCGACCAGCCAGCCGACGAAACCGATCACCGCCGCAGCGAAGATGTTGGGGACCATGCCCAGCGCCTGATCGATCATGCCCTGCACCGGTTCGAGCAGGCCGTGCAACTGGAAGGCCCCGAGGATCGCGGGCAGGAACAGCAGAATCACCAGCCAGAACAGCACATTGGCCAGGTTGGCGCTCATCGGCTCCATCCCCGCCTCGGCCGAGAGCTTGTCGTCCAGCGCAGAGGCGGCCAGCGCCTTGCCCGCCAGCGAACGCAGCACGATGGCTACCAGCCAGGCGACCAGGGTGAGTACGCTGCCGGCGAGCAACTGCGGCAGATAGGTGGTAATGCGCTCCAGCAAGGCGGCAAAGGGCGCCGAGACGCTCTGCAGGTCGAGCGCGTTGAGCACCGCGATCAGGGTCACCAGCAGGATCAGCCAGAACACGCCCAGCGCGAGCGCCTTCTCGATGTCCAGCTTCTGCCCCGTACTGTCCGCCAGGCGCTGGTTGGCGCCCGCCATGCGCAGCAGGCGGCGCACGCCGGCGCGCAGGCTCACCGCGACGAACCAGCCGATGGCCAGAATCGCCAGGGCGCCGAATATGGTCGGCAGGCTGGCGCCCAAGGTCGTGCCCAGTGCGCCCCACATCGATTGTTGTTCCATGCCTTCGATCTCCTCGAACAGTACCGCCAAGGCCCGGGACGGGCGCAGGCCGCCGCCTCCGCCATGCCGGCGACGGGCATGACGGCAGCAGCTTTCCATTCATCTTAGATCGGATAATGCACAGCGAAATGTTGCAGATCGATAATTTTGCTGCCGTGCAGCAAACACTCGTCCTGCGCGCGTGCGCTCGTGAACGCAGGCCGGCGCAGGCTCAGCGCTGCATGGCGCGCGAACGCAGGGCCGCGAGTTCGCGCCTGCGACGTTCGTCGGCCGCGCGGATGGCCGCTTCCTGCGCCGCATCGAGCGGACGCCCGAGATCCTTCTCCAGAGCCGCCATGAGTCGTTCCACGGCCACCGTGATGCGCCGCTCGTCCGGCATGGCACTGCGCACCCGCTCAACCGAGACCCCGACCACACCGGCCACCTCGGCGACGAAGCGGTCCTCCACGCCACGGCTCTCGGCCTTCACGTAGGCGGCCTGCGCAGGGGTGAGCGTGGGCGGGGCGCAAGCCAGCGTCGCCGCCCCGCCCAGCAGCGCTGCCGCCAGCAGGCGACGCAGACGATAGGTATGCATCACGCTCAGGGCAGCAGGATGGTCGATCCGGTGGTGCGGCGCGCCTCCAGGTCGCGATGGGCCTGAGCCGCGTCGGCGAGCGCGTAGCGCTGATTGACCTCGATCTTCACCTGCCCGCCGGCCACCACGTCGAAGAGCTCCGCGGCCATGGCGAGCAGGTCGGCGCGCTGCGCGCTGTAGGTGAACAGGGTCGGCCGGGTGAGGAAGAGCGAGCCCATCTTGGCCAGCAGGCCGATGTCGAAGGGCGGCACCGGACCGGAGGCGGCGCCGAACAGCACCATGGTGCCGAGCGGGCGCAGGCAGGCCAGCGAATCCATGAAGGTGTCGGCGCCGATCGAGTCATACACCACCGGCACACCGGCGCCGCCGGTGATCTCGCGCACCCGCTCGGCGAACTTCTCGCGGGTGTAGACGATGGGATGGTCGCAGCCGTGCGCGCGCGCCAGCGCCGCCTTCTCATCCGACCCGACGGTGCCGATCACCGTGGCGCCGAGCGCCTTGGCCCACTGGCAAACGAGGAGCCCGACGCCGCCGGCCGCCGCGTGGATGAGGATGGTGTCGCCCGCCTGCACGCGGTAGGTGCGGCGCAGCAGGTACTGCGCGGTAAGCCCCTGCAGCATCATCGCCGCGCCTTGCTCGAAGGACAGCGCGGGGGGCAGCTTCACCAGCCGGTCGGCCGCAATGTTGCGCACCTCGGCGTAAGCGCCCAGCGCGCCACCGGCATAGGCCACGCGGTCGCCCGCGACGAGGTCGGTGACGCCCTCGCCCACCGCCTCGACCACGCCCGCAGCTTCGAGGCCGATGCCCGAGGGCAGCGGCACCGGGTACAGGCCGCTGCGGTGATAGGTATCGATATAGTTCAGCCCCACCGCGTGATGGCGCACCCGCGCCTCGCCGGGCGCCGGCGCGGGCACCTCGACCGTCTCCCATTGCAGCACTTCGGGGCCGCCGGTGCGGTGAAAGCGGATGGCCTGGGGCATGGTCTGTCTCCTCTGTCTGGGTAAGTCCGGATCACGCAGATTATCGCGGCAGGAAGGAAAACGGCGCCACTCTCGGAAACCCGAAGGTGGCGCCGTGTCGCGCGTGGAGCCGCCCGCGGGTCAGCCCTGGGTTTGCTGCTGCCGCTGTTCGGCGGCGTCCACCACCGACACCGCGGTGATGTTCACCAACCGGCGTACCGTGGCCGAGGGCGTCAGGATGTGCACCGGCAGTGCCGCACCGAGCAGCATGGGACCGACCGACACGCCGTCGCCGTTGGCGATCTTCATCAGGTTGAAGGAGATGTTGGCCGCGTCCAGGTTGGGCATCACCAGCAGGTTGGCCTCGCCCTGCAGGGTCGATTCCGGATTGACCTTGGCGCGAATCTCGGCGCTCAGCGCGGCATCGCCGTGCATCTCGCCGTCGCAGATCAGGTCCGGATCGGAGGCGCGCAGGATGTCGCTCGCCGCACGCATCTTGCGGGCGGAGGCCGACGAGGAGCTGCCAAAGTTGGAATGCGACAGCAGCGCCACGCGCGGCTCGATGCCGAAACGGCGCAGCTCGTCGGCCGCCATGCGGGCGATCTCCGCCACTTCCTCGGCGTTCGGGCTCTCGTTCACATAGGTGTCGGTCACCGCCAGCATGCGCTTGGGCAGCAGCAGGATGTTCATCGCCGCGAACTGCTTGCAGCCCGGCTTCAGGCCGATCACGTCCTGCACCTGCTTGAGGTGGTAGTCGTAGGTGCCGAAGGTGCCGCACA
>JAUVWV010000197.1 GCA_030603925.1 Thauera sp.
CGGCGCACCCAGGGCGAGCGCAGCAGGGCCTCGGCGTCGCCCACGGTGAGGTCGCGCGGGGTCGAGGTGACGAAGCTGCCCGGGTTGATGCCGCCGGTCTCGGAGCGCCCCGGCAGCACGATGATGAGGTTGCTGCCGAGCGCGCCGAACTCGCCCACCACGTAGCGCCGCGCACCGTCGCCGAGCGCGGTGAGCACCACCACCGCGGCCACCCCGATGGCCATCGCCAGCACCATCAGCGCGGTGCGCAGCGGGTTGCCGGTGGCCGCGCGGGTGGCGAAGCGCAGGGTGTCGGCGGCGCGCATCAGGGCGCTTCCGCGGCGGGCGCTTCCCTGGCGGGCGGCGCCGCGCCGGCCGGCTGGCGCAGGTCGCCGACGATGCGCCCGTCCTCCATGGTGATGCGGCGCCGCGCGCGTTGGCCCATCAGCGGATCGTGGGTGACCACGATCAGGGTCACCCCGGCGGTGTTGAGTTCTTCGAGCAGGCGGGTGACCTCCTGCCCCGTGGCGCGGTCGAGGTTACCGGTGGGTTCGTCGGCCAGCAGCAGCGCCGGGTGCATGATGGTGGCGCGCGCGATCGCCACGCGCTGGCGCTGGCCGCCGGAGAGCTCCTCGGGGCGGTGGCCGGCGCGGGTCTCCAGGCCGAAGTCGGCGAGCGCGCGCGCCACCCGCTGCTGGCGCTCGGCAGCCGGCATGCCGGCCAGCATCAGCGGCAGGGCGATGTTCTCCGCGGCGGACAGGCGCGGCACCAGGTGGAAGCTCTGGAACACGAAGCCGATGCGCTCGCGGCGCACGCGCGCCTGCTCGTCGGTGTCGAGCGTGGTGACGTCGCGCCCCTCCAGGCGGTAGTGGCCGGCGTTGGGGCGGTCGAGCAGACCGAGCAGGTTGAGCAGGGTGGATTTGCCCGAGCCGGACGGGCCCATCACCGAAAGATACTCGCCCGGCTCGATGCGCAGGCTCACGTCCTGCAGCGCATGCACCTGGCTGTCGCCCAGGGTGAAGGTGCGCTCGATGCCGTCGAGTTCGATCAGCGCCATCGCCGCCTTCAGCCCCCGTCCGTGCCTTCCACGGTGACCCGCACGCCGGGGCGCACGCCTTCGCGCTCCAGCGAGGTGACGATGCGCTCGCCCGCGCTCAGGCCGCCGGTGACCTCGGTGTACTCCCAGTTCGCCACCCCGGTCTGCAGGCTGCGCTCCTCCAGTACGCCGTCGGCACCTACCACCAGCACCGTGCTGCCCGGGCGCAGCGCCGAGGTCGGCACGCGCAGCACATCCTCACGGGTGGCGAGGATGATCTCCACGTCCGCGCTGTAGCCCACCAGCAGGCCGCGCGCCTCGTCCTGCGAGGCGAAGTCGACGTCGATGTCCACCGTGCGCGCCTGGCGCTCGAGCGCCGACACATAGGGGGCCACGCGCCGTACCCGCGCCTCGAACTGGCGGCCTGGCAGCGCATCCACGCTGACCCGGGCGGCCTGGCCGGGCTGGATGCGCGGAGCGTCCACCTCATCCATCGGCGCCTTCACGTACAGGCAGGAATCGTCCAGCAGTTCGATCGCCGGCGGCGTGGGCACGCCGGGCGGCGAAGGGGTGGAGTATTCGCCCAGTTCGCCGGTGATGCGCGCCACCGTGCCGGCAAAGGGCGCGACGATGACGATGCGCCCCAGGTCGGTGCCGGCCGCATCCAGCTGGCGCTGTGCGGTGGCGATGTCGGCGCGCGCGCTGCTGCAGCCGGCGCGTCGCGCCTCGGCCTCGCTGCGCGCGCTCTCGGCGCGCGAGGGCGAGACGAAGCCGCGCACGGCCAGCGCCTCCTGGCGCTCGGCCTCGCGCTCCGCATTCGTGGCGACGGCGCAGGCCTCGTTGGCGCGGCTGCGTGCGGTGGCCAGTTGCGCCGTGGCCACCTCGGCGCGCGCCCGGATGTCCTGGTGCCACAGGCGCATCAGCACCTGGCCGGCCTCGACCCGGTCGCCTTCCTTGACGCCGAGGTATTCGATGCGTCCGCCGAGGATGGTGGACAGCCGGGTGCGCTGGCAGGCTTCAACCTCGCCGGCGCGGGTGTTGGAGACGCTGGCCTCCACCCGCCCGCGGTCGACCGCCTTGGCGACCACCGGCAGGGGCTGGGGGCGGGTGAACCACACCACAGCGACGCCGAGCGCCGCGATGATGACGAGGGCGATGAGGATGCCGCGCAAGCTGCGAGTCATGAGGCGCTTCCGTACTGCGGTACGCCTATGCTACCCGGATCGCACCTGCTGTGCGTAGCCCGGATGGAAGGGCGTGGGATCCGGGAATCGCAATCATCAACCTCCCCAGTGGGTCACCGTTCCCGCAAACTCTCGTCCGCGTAGGTCAGCAAAGGCCCAAGAAAATACTCGATCAGCCGTCGCTTGCCGGTTTTCACCTCTACCGTTACCGCCATTCCGGGCGACAGCCGCACTTCGCGTCCCTCCACCATCAAGGTATCGCGCGCCAAGCGCACCCGTGCCGCAAACACCAGTCCCAGCTTTTCGTCCTGAATCGCATCCGAAGAGACGTCCATCATCTCCCCGGCTAGCGTCCCGTATTTGGTAAACGGAAAGGTCTCGACCTTTATTTCCACCACCTGCCCGGCATGCACAAAGCCGATATCCTTGTTCGGCACCAGCGCTTCCACCTCCAACGGATTGTCCAGCGGCACGATCACCATCAGCGGCTGTGCGGGCGTGACCACCCCACCTTGGGTATGCACGGCCAGTTGCTGAACCCGGCCATCGACCGGCGCGCTCAGCACCATCAGGCGATCACGGCTTTCTGCCTTCAGCAGTTCCTGCGCCAGGCCTGCCGAGCGTTCCTGCGCGGCCTGCAGACGGTCGAGCCATTCGCGTCGCACCTCCGCCACAACGCGGTCACGCTGACGCTCCGCCTCGACGCGCGAGGCGGCAATCTCCGCCAGCTTTTCACGCTGGGCGGCAAGGTCACGTTCCTGCTCAATGCGCGCCTGCTCCAACTCCAGATACCCGTGTCGCGACACGAAGCGCCGTTCGAGCAGATCGCGATAGTCGCGCGCCCGTTGTTCCACGATGGGCAGGGTCTGGCGCAATTTCTCCACCATCGCAGAGGTGGCGCGGCGTTCTGCCTCGCGACGGGTGATCTCGGCGTCGAGCTGATCCACCGCGCTGGTGTGTGCGGTATATGTTCCCAGGATCAGGCGCAGTTCCGCATCCGCGCGTTGCGGCACCATCAGGTCTTCCAGCAAGACCAGCAGATCCCCGTGAGCCGGCATCCGCCCATCTTCCAGCGCGCTCAGCAGGATCTGAGCGCGCACGCCCTCCAGCCTCGCCGCCAGCAAATCGTTGCGCAGACGCTCGGCATCCGCCCGCGCCATCGTGGCGTCCAGTTCGATCAGCCGCTCGCCAGCCCGCACCACCTGCCCGTCGCGCACATGAATCGCCACGATGGTGCCCGTTTCCTGAGGCTGGACGATCTTGCTGCGGCTGTCCGGAATAATCTTGCCACTCGCGGTCGCTACCACATCCACATGCCCGAACACCGCCCATAACAGGGCCAGCAGGGCAAACAGCAGGATCAAGCCCATTGCCACGCGCGGCGCCGGATGCACCGGAGTTTCCTGCAAGGCCAGGGTGGCCGGTAGAAAGCGTGCCTCATGCGGCAGGCGTGCCGGCGCATCCATTTCCCGCCGATGACGCCAGGCGTGGCGCAATACCGCGCGGTAACGGGCCAGCACATCACCCAGCGCCTGCAGGTGCAGCTTCATCACCGCCCTCCCTGCAGCGCAAGCAGATGCGCGTAGATACCGCCCGCGCGCGCGGCCAGCTCATCGTGCGGCCCGCTTTCCACAATCTCGCCCTTGTCCATCACCACAATCCGGTCGGCATCACGCACCGCCGACAGGCGGTGCGCAATGATGATCACCGTGCGCCCCTCGCAGATCGCACGCATGTTGGTCTGGATGACGCGCTCGGACTCGTAGTCCAGTGCACTTGTGGCCTCGTCGAAGATCAGGATGCGCGGCCTGCCCATCAATGCGCGTGCAATCGCAATGCGCTGCCGCTGCCCGCCGGATAGGGTCGACCCATGCTCCCCCACCACGGTATCGTAGCCATCGGGCAACTCCAGAATGAATTCATGCGCACCGGCCAGCTTCGCGGCTTCGATCACCCCGTCCAGCGGCGCACCGGGGTCGACCAGCGCGATGTTCTCGCGTATAGAGCGGTTGAACAGCAGATTCTCCTGCAACACCACGCCGATCTGTCTGCGCAGCGATGCCGCATCGGCCTGCGCGAGGTCTATGCCATCGATCAGCACGCGCCCACGTTCGGGGACAAACAGGCGCTGCACCAGGCGCGTGAGCGTGCTCTTTCCGGAACCGGAACGCCCGACGATGCCGATCACCTCCCCAGCCGCTATCGTCAGGCTCACTTCGCGCAGCACTTCCGGGCCGTCCGAACGGTAGCGAAAACGCACTTGGTCGAATTCGATTCGCCCGGCCAGCGGCGGCAGCGTGGAGCGGTTGCCGGTGGCAAGCTCGGTCCGGGTATTGAGGATGTCGCCGAGGCGCTGCACCGAAATCCCAACCTGCTGGAAGTCCGTCCATAGTTGCGCGAGCCGCATGATTGGCTGCGCCACGCGTCCGGCCAGCATGTTGAAGGCGATCAACTGCCCCACCGTCAGCTCACCGTCGATGACCAAGCGTGCGCCCAGCCACAGCGTGCCTACGGTGACCAGCTTACCGACCAGGTTCACCCCTTCGTGAGCAATGGTAGACAAGGTATTGGCACGAAAACTCGCCGACACATAGGCAGCAAGCTGATTGTCCCAACGGCGCGTCATCTGGGGCTCTACCGCCATGCTCTTGACCGTATCCACCCCGGACACCGACTCAACCAGAAAGGCCTGGTTCTCCGCGCCGCGGTTGAACTTCTCGTGCAGACGCGCGCGCAACAGCGGTGTGATGGAAAGCGAGATCACCGCGTACAGCGGTAGCGAAGCCAGCACCACCAGCGTCAGCCAGCCGCTGTAGAGCAGCATCACAGCAATGAACACCACCGAGAAGAACACGTCGAGCACCACGGTGATGGCATTGCCGGTGAGAAAGGCGCGGATGTTCTCCAGCTCACGCACACGCGCCACCGAATCCCCCACCCGCCGCGCCTGAAAGTAAGACAGCGGCAGCGCCAGCAGATGGCGAAACAGTCGCGCCCCCAACTCCACGTCAATGCGGCTGGTGGTATGGGCAAACACGTAGCTACGCAGCCCCGAAAGCACCACCTCGAACACCGACACTGCCAGCAGCCCGATGGCGATCACGTCCAGCGTGGTCAGCCCCCGGTGCACCAGCACCTTGTCCATCACCACCTGGAAGAACAGCGGCGTAACCAGAGCAAACAGCTGCAAGGCGAAGGACACCGCCAGCACCTCACCAATCAGCCGGCGGTGCTTGACCAGCGCGGGCACGAACCAGGAAAAGTCGAAGCGCGCCATGTCGCCCGCCAGTGAGGCGCGCGAAGCAAAAAGGATCAGCTCGCCGGTCCACTGGGCGGCAAAGGCTTCACGCGCCAGCACCTGAGGGCGCCCGGCCAGCGGATCGTGCACCAGCACCTTGTCCTCGTCTGCGCGTGCCAGCACCACAAAGCGCCCGTCCCCAGTCAGAGCCATCGCTGGCAGGGGTGTTCGCGCCAGGCGTTCCAGGGTGGTTGTCACGCGCTTGGCATCCAGGCCCAGCTTCTTTGCGGCAAGCAGGATTTCCGCCGTACCGAAGGGCGCACCATCCATCTTGTGCTCGTGCGCCAGTTGATCCGGATCGGCCGCCACGCTGTGAAAGCGCGCCAGCATCACCAGGCAGGCCAGGCCGGTATCGGGCGTGGGCGGGCTTGCCACAGCCTCGGGCGGAATCGCAAATTGTTCGGTCATCGGGGCACGGCAAGGCGCAAGTGACCGCAGGGGCCACCATGCGCAAGGGAAAGGGAAAGGGCGGCACGATGCATCAACAGCGCCGTGCCGCCCGGGGGCGCTACTGCCAGTTGGCGGCGATCACCGTATCGAGTGCCTCACGGTACTGTCCGGAAAGACTCGTCTCGCCCGCGGCCGGCGGCGAGAAAGCCGCCATTGCGGACACCAGAGCCTCCACCTGGTTGTGCAGCAGGATCGCCCCATCACCGGCGTGAAACTCTTCCACGCGGTAAGCGGTCCCGGCGTACCAGTTGTCGATCGTCACCCGGTCAGTCGAACCGATCACGCTGACCTGCAGGTGGCTACCGCTGCGGCTGAACCAAAGCTGGTCTGCGGCGACATCCTCGCCAAAGATCAGCCTATCGGTGTTGCCGGCGGTGGTGTCATAGTCGTAAATCACATCCTGACCATCACCACGGCCAAACAGATAGGTGTCGTTGCCCGTGCCGCCGTACAGGGTGTCGTTGCCCCGCCCACCGATCAGGATGTCGTTGCCGCCGTAGCCGTAGAGCACGTCGTTGCCGTCGCCGCCGTCCAGCACGTCCGCTGC
>JAUVWV010000336.1 GCA_030603925.1 Thauera sp.
CACGACCAAGGTCAGCGTCGGCACCGGCTGGTTCATCAGGCCGGACGTGCAACTGCTGGCCAGCTACGGCCGCGACGTGTCGGTGCGCAGCGGCCTGCGCGAGGACGACCGCCTGAACCTGCGCGTGCTGAAGGTTTTCTGAGCAGGTGATGGCCCTGCCTGCATCGCTGGACCGCGATGCTGGCGGGGGGCGCCAGGGGGGGGCCGCGCGGTCTGTGCAGCCCCCCTGGGCCTGGTCAGCGAGCCTCCTCCGCATCGGAGAGCAGGCCATAGCCGCGCAGCTTGCGGTACAGCGTGGCACGCGCGATGCCGAGAGTCCGCGCGGTGGCCGAGATGTTGCCGTCGTGGCGCAGGAAGGCGGCGCGCACAGCTTCGGCTTCGGTCTGTTGCAATGTCGCCTTGCCGTCGAGAAGCGGGTCCGGCTCGTGGGCGGGCCGGGGTGTGGCCGGGGTCTCGGTCAGTTCTGCCGGCAGGTGGACGAGGTCGATGCTGCTTTCGGCCAGGGCGGCGCCCAGGCGTAGCACCTGCTGCAACTCGCGGATGTTGCCCGGCCAGTCATGGCGGTGCAGGCAGTTGCGTGCGGCGGGGGTCAGCGCCAGTGTTGCGGGTGCGGCTTCGCGTGCCAGGAAGTGGTCGATGAGCGCGTCCAGGTCGCTGCGCTCCCGCAGTGCGGGCAGGGTGATACGCAGGCCGTTGATGCGGTAATACAGGTCTTCGCGGAACTCGCCGCTGGCGACGCGTTGGGCGAGGTCGCGGTGGGTGGCGCAGATCACCGAACAGTCCAGTGCGATGCTGCGGGCGCTGCCCAGCCGAGTCAGCGTGCGTTCCTGCAGCACGCGCAGCAGGCGGGCCTGAAGTTCGAGCGGCATGTCGCCGACTTCGTCGAGGAACAGGGTGCCGCCATTGGCTTGCTCGAAGCGCCCGGCCATGCCGCCGCGCCGTGCGCCGGTGAAGGCTCCGTCGTCGTAGCCGAAGAGTTCGGATTCAATCAGGCCGGATGGGATCGCCGAGCAGTTGATGGCGACGAAGGGGCCGGAGGCGCGCGGACCGCCGTCGTGCAGGTGGCGCGCCAGGACTTCCTTGCCGGTACCGGTTTCACCGTTGATCAGGACCGGGATGCCGCGGGCGAAGGCGCGTTCTGCCTGGTGGATGCGCAGGCTCAGTTTCGGGTCGGCCAGCATCGATGGCATGGAGGTGTGGGCCGTATGCGGTGTGCTGGCCATCCTGCCTGCCGTGGGCTGCGGCGATGGCGCGGCGAAGGTGCGTGGGTGGGGGGCCTCGGCCAGGCTCACGTGGAGCAGCACTCCGTTATGGCAATGCAGCGGGGCCGGCGTACGGCCATGCTTGCGCAGCATGTCGAGCAGCGGGCCCAGGCCGCACTGGAACACCGTTTGTGCGCATTGCCCGGCTTCCGGCAGCATGTCCAGCTCCAGCAACTGGCGCGCCAGTGGATTGGCGCCGAGCAGGTGGCCGTCGTGGGAGAGGGCGAGCAGGCCGCACATCGGTGTGCCGACGAGTTCCGCGCTGTAGTGAAGGCGCAGGTGAAGCGCACTCGGCAAGGCATTGACCATGCGGTTCTCGATCGCGCGCGCGGTGAGGGCGAGCGGTTCGAGGATGCCGATGGAAGGGGCGTGATGATGGCGCGAGGCGTTCAGTACGCCGGCCACATCGCCGGAGGGGTCGAAGATCGGCACCGCGACGCAGGCGCACATGTGTATTTCTTCGAGAAAGTGCTCGCTGCCGCGCACGATCACGGGCCGCCGCTCTTCCAGCGCGCAGCCGGGGGCACTGGTGCCGGCCACGTTTTCGCTCAGGTTGCGGCCGGGGTGCAGCACGGTGGCGATGTCGCGCAACTCCTGATCCTGTCCGCCCAGGGCCTTGATCACGGTGCCGCGGGCTTCCAGGCAGGCAAGCATCCAGCGGGCGTTGCCCAGCGCGGTGAACAGGCGCTGCATTTCGGGTTCGACGTGGGTGAGCAGCACGCGGTGGGTTTCGTCCAGGCGGCGCAGTTGTGCTGCCGAAACCGGGTTGAACAGTATCCGGTCGTGTTCCCTGAGGCCGTGCTCGAGCGAGCGTGACCAGGAGCGCTGCACCTCGTCCGCGACCAGGCCGGTGGGAATATCGCGGCCTTCGCGCAGCAACCGGCGTGCATGCAGCACCTTGCTGTCGAAGTCCGTACGGACAAGCGCCATGTCTCCTCCTGTGCCGGGGCTGCTGCGTTTCGATCCAGTGGCTGGAAGCAAGCTGGATTGAAACGATACAGTGCGCGCGCCCCATTGTTGTCAAGGTTGGCGGAAGTTCATTCAACCTGTTGTTCTTGTTTGTTTTTATTTTCTTGGCACGGCTTCTGCATCATTCGGTCCGCCTGCCCGGAGCGGTGGGTAGGCCGGTTCCGCGATGCTGAAAGGCGGCCGCCGAATATTACTACTATCGGAGACAAGGGAATGAAGCGACTCAAGGAGGCGGCGCAAGCGCGTCGAAACCGCAGGTGTGGTCTTGGCAGCGTGGCGGCGTTGTGCGCGATGCTGGCGGCACCGCAGGCGCACGCAGTCGATGTGGATGCGGGCGACTACACGGCGCTGCCGGCCGGCACCAATCTGCTGATGGGGTACTACCAGTACGCGACCCGTGATGCGGCCTATGTGCGGGGACACAAGCAGGCCGGCGATCCGCGGCTGGATTCGCACATCGGCATCCTGCGCGGCGTGCATTTCACCGAGATCGGCGGCTTCATCGTCGACCCGCAGTTCCTGCTGCCGTTCGGCCAGCTCAAGGGCAAGGACGACCTGTCGGCGGCCGGCAGCGCCAGCGGCGTGGGCGACCTGATCCTGGCGGCGACGGTGTGGCTGGTGAACCGGCCGGAGACCGGCACCTATTTCGGCATCACGCCCTTCCTGTACGTTCCGACCGGCAAGTACGACAACGACGATGCGCTGAATATCGGCGAGAACCGGTGGAAGTTTGCGCTGCAGGCCGGCTTCATCACCAAGCTG
>JAUVWV010000175.1 GCA_030603925.1 Thauera sp.
CCGCGATCAAGGCCGTTCGCAAGGCCATCGTGGGTGGCGACAAGGCGGCGGCTCAGTCGGTGTTTCGCACCTCGATGAGCACCATCGACAGCATCGCCGACAAGAAGATCATCCACAAGAACAAGGCCGCTCGCCACAAGAGCCGTCTGTCTGCCGCCGTCAAGGCGATGGCTGCCTGAACCCTGCCGGGTCCGGTAGCGTGAATACGGCGACCCGCGGGTCGCCGTTTTCGTTTGTTCGCCCTGGGGAGGTCTGCTGCACACCCGGGCGGCTGTGGCTTCAGACGCCCGCCTGATCCTGGTCGATCGGCTCCATCTGCAGCGCGTTGTCGTTGGCGAAGTTGATCAGGAACTTGTAGGCCAGCGGTTCGATGTCGTAGAGGCGGGCATCGACGACGACCGTCTTGTCGCCCTTCAGGGTGCAGCCGGGGCGCACGTAGGGGGAGTACATCATGCGATGGTCGGCGCCGAAGGCCGACATGATGCCGCACAGGCGGTCCGCCCAGTCGCTGGGGCGGAACTTCTTTCCCTCCCGCGTCACCCCGATGATGACAAAGCTTTCGATCTTCTGATTCATGTGTCACGCCGTCTGGGCATCGGGAATCGGGTCACGGCGCCGCAGCCGGGGTCCTTCCGGGGGCGCCTCGCAGAGCGGGGCGGATTCTAACAGAAAAGCGGGTCCGCGATGCGGAACGTCCCCCTGGCGATGCACTTGGCGACGCCGCCGGCCAATATATACAAGCCACGCGGATTCCCTTACCATCCTTCCTTTGCCAATCTCACGGCGGCCTGTGCCGCCGTGTGCGTTTTGTGGTTCATCCTTAGCGGGGATCTCCATGTCGCATCTGATGAATACCTACGCCAGACTGCCCGTTGCCTTCACTCACGGGGAAGGCGCGTGGATCTACGATGAGGCGGGCAAGCGCTACCTGGACGCCCTGTCCGGAATCGCGGTATCCACCCTTGGCCACAACCACCCCCGCCTGGTCCGCAGCATCGCCGAGCAGGCCGCCCGGGTGCTGCATACCTCCAATCTGTACCGCATTCCGCTGCAGGAGCAGCTGGCCGACCGCCTGGCCGCCTTGTCCGGCATGGACGAGGTGTTCCTGTGCAATTCCGGCTGCGAGGCCAACGAAGCGGCGATCAAGCTGGCGCGCTTCTACGGCCACCGCAAGGGGGTCGAGCTGCCCACCATCATCGTCATGGAGAACGCCTTCCACGGGCGCACCATGGCAACCCTCTCGGCCACCGGCAACCGCAAGACGCAGGCCGGCTTCGAGCCGCTGGTGAGCGGCTTCGTGCGTGTGCCGTACAAGGACATCGAGGCGATCCGCGCGGTTGCCGAGCACAACCACAGCGTGGTGGCGGTGATGCTGGAGATGATCCAGGGCGAGGGCGGCATCAACGTGGCCGACGAGCAGTTTCAGCGCGAACTCCGCCAGATCTGCGACGAGCGCGGCTGGCTGATGATCTGCGACGAGGTGCAGTGCGGCGTTGGCCGTACCGGGCGTTGGTTCGGCTGGCAGCAGGCGGGGGTGATGCCGGACGTGATGACCCTGGCCAAGGGCTTGGGGTCCGGCGTGCCGATCGGTGCCTGCCTGACCGCCGGCAACGCGGCCGGTCTGTTCGGGCCCGGCAATCACGGCTCCACTTTCGGTGGCAATCCGCTCGCCTGCGCGGCCGGCCTGACCACGCTCGACGTGATCGAGTCCGACGGCCTGATGTCCAATGCGGTGAAGGTCGGCGACGCGATCCGCAACGGTTTGCGCGAGGCGCTTGCCGGCGTCGGCGGGGTGGTGGATATCCGCGGGCGCGGGCTGATGATCGGCATTGAGCTCGACCGCCCGTGCGGCGCCCTGGTCGGCCAGGCGCTGGACGCCGGTCTGCTGATCAACGTGACGGCCGAGCGCGTGGTGCGCCTGCTGCCGCCGCTGACCTTCAGCGAGAGCGATGCGCAGGCCCTGGTGGGGCTGCTCGCGCCGCTGGTGCGCGACTTCCTGTCGCAATGAGGAAGGCTGGATACTGATGACGGCAAACAAGCATTTCCTGCAGTTCAAGGACTTCACGCGCGACGAGTTCGACTACCTCTTCGAACGCACCCGCTGGATCAAGGACAAGTACAAGCGCTACGAGCCCTACCATCCGCTGTTCGACCGCACCCTGGTGATGATCTTCGAGAAGGCCAGCACGCGTACGCGTCTGTCCTTCGAGGCCGGCATGCACCAGCTTGGCGGCTCGGCGATCTACCTCAACACCCGCGACTCGCAGCTGGGACGCGGCGAGCCGGTGGAAGACGCCGCGCAGGTGATCTCGCGCATGAGCGACGTGGTGATGATCCGCACCTTCGAGCAGGACATCATCGAGCGCTTCGCCGCCAACTCGCGCGTGCCGGTGATCAACGGCCTGACCAACGAATACCACCCCTGCCAGATCCTCGCCGACATCTTCACCTTCATCGAGCATCGCGGCTCGATTCAGGGCAAGACCGTGGCCTGGGTGGGCGACTCCAACAACCTGTGCAACACCTGGCTGCAGGCGGCCGAAGTGCTGGACTTCAACGTCCACGTGTCCACGCCGCCGGGCTATGAGGTCGAACCGGAGCGCGCCGGCCTGTACGGCACCGATCACTTCGAGCAGTTCGCCGACCCGCTGGAAGCCTGCAAGGGCGCCCACCTGGTGACCACCGACGTGTGGACCTCGATGGGCTTCGAGGCGGAGAACGAGGAACGCATGAAGGCCTTTGCCGACTGGTGCGTGGACGCCGAAATGATGTCGGTGGCCGCGCCGGACGCGGTGTTCATGCACTGCCTGCCCGCGCACCGCGGCGAGGAAGTGACGGCCGAGGTGATCGACGGTCCGCAGTCGGTGGTGTGGGACGAGGCCGAGAATCGCCTGCACGTGCAGAAGGCACTGATGGAGTATCTGGTGCTCGGCAGGGTCGAGGCGAAGTAACCGGTAGGAGCGGGCTTGCCCGCGATACGGCGTTCGGGCCGTTCAATGAATCGCGGGCAAACCCGCTCCTACGCGAACATCACGATGCCCACGGGCGTGGGTGTCGGCAACACAGCAGGCAACAGGGAAAGAGCATGAGCGACGTGAAAAAAGCGGTGCTCGCCTATTCGGGCGGGCTGGATACCTCGGTGATCCTGAAGTGGCTGCAGGACACCTACCAGTGCGAGGTGGTGACCTTCACCGCCGACCTCGGCCAGGGCGAGGAACTCGAGCCGGCGCGTGCCAAGGCGCTGAAGTTCGGCATCAAGCCGGAGAACATCTTCATCGACGACCTGCGCGAAGAGTTCGTGCGCGATTTCGTCTTCCCGATGTTCCGCGCCAACACCATCTACGAAGGCGAGTACCTGCTCGGCACCTCCATCGCCCGCCCGCTGATCGCCAAGCGCCAGATCGAGATCGCGCGCGCCACCGGTGCCGACGCCGTGTCGCACGGCGCCACCGGTAAGGGCAACGACCAGGTGCGCTTCGAACTGGGCTACTACGCGCTGATGCCGGGCGTGAAGGTGATCGCCCCGTGGCGCGAGTGGGACCTGCTGTCGCGCGAAAAGCTGCTTGCCTACGCCGAGAAGGCCGGCATTCCGATCGAGATGAAGCACAAGCAGGGCGGCTCGCCCTACTCGATGGACGCCAACCTGCTGCACATCTCCTTCGAAGGCCGTCACCTGGAGAACCCGGCTGCCGAGGCCGAGGAAGACATGTGGCGCTGGACCGTGTCGCCGGAAGCCGCGCCGGATGCCGCCGAGTACATCGACCTGGAGTTCGAGAAAGGCGACCTGGTGGCGATCAACGGCACCCGCATGAAGGCCCACGAACTGCTCGCCAAGCTCAATGAACTGGGTGGCAAGCACGGCATCGGGCGGCTGGACCTGGTGGAAAACCGCTACGTCGGCATGAAGAGCCGCGGCTGCTATGAAACCCCGGGGGGCACCATCCTGCTCAAGGCGCACCGCGCCATCGAGTCGATCACCCTCGACCGCGAAGTCGCCCACCTCAAGGACGACCTGATGCCGCGCTACGCCAGCATGATCTACAACGGCTACTGGTGGAGCCCGGAGCGCCAGGCCATCCAGGCGCTCATCGACCACACCCAGCAGACCGTCAATGGCTGGGTGCGCGTCAAGCTCTACAAGGGCAACGTCATCGTCACCGGGCGCGATTCCAAAACCGATTCGCTGTTCGATCCGACCATCGCCACCTTCGAGGACGACGCCGGCGCCTATAACCAGAAGGACGCCCACGGCTTCATCCGCCTGAACGCGCTGCGCATGCGCATCGCTGCCAACGCAAAGGGCAAGCGGGGCTGAGGCGGCAGGAATGGAAAACGAAGTCCTGATCTTCGGACTGACCATCGAGCAGTTCGAGGACATTTCCCTCAAGGTCTGCTTTACCGCGCTGATCCTCTACATGCTGTTCATCATCGGCAACCTGGCCAAGGAATCCAAGGCCGGGAAGTACGGCACGATCTGGATGTTCGTCGCGCTGGGCCTCGGGTTCGTGGGCTTCGTTTCCAAGGGCTTCATCCAGAAGATCATGGGTATCGAATAAGCGGGAACAACAATGAACGTGACCGAAAAATTCGACGGCGTGGCCGTCACCACCAAGGCCAACGTCTATTTCGACGGCAACTGCGTCAGTCATTCCATCGTGCTGGCCGACGGCACGAAGAAGTCGGTGGGGGTGATCCTGCCGTCCAGCCTGACCTTCAATACCGGCGCGCCGGAGATCATGGAAGGGGTGGCCGGCAGCTGCCGCGTGCGTCTCAAGGGCGAGTCGGCATGGAAGACCTACGGTGCGGGCGAGTCCTTCGATGTGCCGGGCAATTCCAGCTTCGACATCGAAGTTACCGGCGAGCCCTACCACTACATCTGCCACTTCGGCTGAGGCGGAGGAGGGTACACCATGCCGTCATTCGACATCATGTCCGAGGTTGACCAGCCTTCGCTGCGCAATGCGGTGGAGGTGTCGAACAGCAAGATTGCCGGTCGTCACGACTTCAAAGGCACCAGCGCGAAGCTGGAACTGGGTGACAAGCTGATCACGCTGTTCGGTGACAGCGACTTCCAGCTCGATCAGATGAAAGCCATCCTGTTGCCGGAGATGACCAAGAAGAAGGTCGACGTGCGCTGCCTGGACTATGGCGACGTGCAGAAGATCTCCGGCAACAAGGTCAAGCAGGAAGTGAAGGTGCGCGTGGGCGTGGAGCAGGAACTGGCGAAGAAGATCGTCAAGCTCCTCAAGGACAGCAAGATGAAGGTGCAGGCCGCCATCCAGGGCGATGCGGTGCGCGTCTCCGGCGCCAAGCGCGACATCCTGCAGGACGCCATTGCGCTGGTGAAGAAGGACGTCACCGACTTCCCGCTGCAGTTCGGCAACTTCCGCGACTGAGCAAGATCCCTTGTAGGAGCGGGCTTGGGCGCGCTGCGGCGGGGGGGGACACAACGCGCGCATCGCGGCCAAGGCCGCTCCTGCATGGTGACAGGGTGGCAGACGCGCTCAGGCAGCCACCAGATGGCTGGGCGGTGCGGTCTGCGGTACGGCCTGGCCGAAGTAGCCTTCGGTGTGAATCAGTTCGTCCTGCGCGCCGAGCGCCTTAGCGGCGTCCACACAGGCAGTGACGAACTCCGGGCTGCCGGCGACGAACACGCTGTGCTTGGACAGGTCCGGAAACAGGCCGGGCAGCACCGCCGGGATGCGCCCGTGCAACATGCCCTCGCGGTTCTCGCCGGTCAGTGTCGGCCGGTAGGTGAAATTGCGGTGGCGGGTCTCCCAGTACTTCATCATGCCGAAGTCGTAGAGGTCGGCCGCTTCGCGTGCCGAGAACAGCAGGGTGACCGGTTTGCGGTAGGAACGCCGCAATGCCGCTTCGGTGAGCGAGAGGATGGGCGCGAGCCCCGAACCGGCCGCCATGCACAGCACCGGCGTGTCCACCGAGGGGTCGCCGATGAAGGTGCCGTACGGGCCGGAGATCTTCACCAGGTCGCCGATCTTCAGGGTGTCGTGCACCCAGCGGCTGGTCTGGCCGTCTTCCACACGGGTGATCTGCAGCACGATCTCGCCGTCCGGCCGCGGCGCGTTGGCGATCGAATAACAGCGTGCCGGGGCGCCGGCGCGTTCGTCGCCGAGGGTGACGTACTGCCCGGGCCAGTAGCGCATCGGCTGGCCGACCGGGCGGAAGTGCAGTTCGAGGATGCGCGGGGTGCGCGCGATGCGGTCGGTGAGCACGAAGCGCTGGTCCTCGCGCGGCGGAAAGAGCTTGGGCTTGGCGTCCTCGGTACCCCATTCGATGACCAGTTCCGGCGACAGCGGCTTGGCCATGCACATCAGGCCGTAACCCTGTTTGCGCTCGTCCTGCGAGAGCGCCATGTCGAGCACCATGCCCTGGTCGAACTGGCCGGACAGGACCTTCACCTTGCACTCGCCACAGGCGCCGGCGCGGCAGTTGTTGGGCAGCGCGTAGCCGGCCTTTTCCAGTGCGCCAAGCACGGTGTCGCCGGCGGCGCATTCGACCTCGCGGCCGGAGGGGTGGAGGCGGATCTTCTGCATTGTTGTCTCCCGCTCAGGGGGTATCGAGGAGGTACAAAAGGGCCGCGGGTGCATTGCCCGCGGCCCGTTGTCATGCGTGCTGCGAGGCTCAGAACACCGGAATGATGTCCTGCATGTCGATATCGGACACTTCCTGGCCGGTGATGCCGACTTCCGGAATGGCCGGGAAGGGGATGCCGTAGCGGTCGAGCACACCCTTCAGGTTCAGCATGGCGTTCTTCCAGTTCTCCTTCTTGGCCTCATAGCTCGGTACGCCGAAGCCGGCGCCGCGCGCCACTTCCTCGGCCTCGCGCTGGTTGGCGATGAAGTCGTCGGACAGGTCCCAGAATTCCATCGGCGGCTCGAACAGTACGGCGGACAGGAAAAGGTAGCCGGCGCGGATCTGCTTGGTCACCAGGGCCTTGTCCTCGGCCGGCATCTTCGGATAGTCGCGCTCCATCAGCGCCATGCAGATCGCCATGTGGCGGCCTTCGTCGCGGCCGATGTTGCGGAAGGCTTCCTTGAACACCAGTTCGCGGGAGTTGTCGTGCATCTGCTTGAAAATCGTCGCCGCGGCGATCTCGCCCATCAGGAAGGAACTGAACAGCACCGCCAGCGAGTACTTCGGCACCGCCTGCTTGTAGCCGCTCCAGTAGCGCCCGCCGTTGTAGTACAGCCACTTGGCGTTCTTCTGCAGACGCTTGCCGAGTTCGGTCTTCGGC
>JAUVWV010000183.1 GCA_030603925.1 Thauera sp.
CGAGCAGGTTGGTCTGGTAGGCGATGTCGTCGATGATGCCGATCTTGTCGGCGATCGACTTCATCGCATCGACGGTCTCCTTCACCGCGCTGCCGCCCTCGGCGGCCTCGCCGGCGGCCTTCGCGGCGATGCCGTCGGTGACCCGCGCGTTCTCGGTGTTCTGGTGCACGCTGGCGGTGGTCTGCTCCAGCGTGGAGGAGATCTCTTCCACGCTGGCGGCCTGCTCGGAGGCACCCTGGGAGAGCGACTGGGCGGTGGCCGAAACCTGTTCGGAGGCCGAGGACAGACTGTCGGCCGCGCCGCGCACCTCGCCGATGATCTGCGACAGCTTGCCCACCATGTTGTGCATGGCGCCGAGCAACTGGCCCACCTCGTCGCGCGAGTGCGCCTCGACCTTCACCGTGAGGTCGCCTTCGGCCAGCGCATTCGCGGCATTCACCGCCTCGCCCAGCGGACGGGTGATGGAGCGCGCTATGAGGAAGGCGAAGCCGACCGCGAGCAGCACCGCGATGGCCGACAGGGCGATCATCAGGGTGCGCGACTGCGCGGCCAGAGCCTCGGCCCCAGCACCTTCCTCTTCCATCAGCTTGCCCTGGAATTCGATCAGCGCGACGATGCTGTCGATGTAGCCGCCCTGCGCGGTGCGCATGTTACCCATCAGCAGCGCCACCGAGGCTTCGCGGTTGCCCGCGGCGATCAGGCCGCGCAGCTGGTTCAGGGCCTCGACATAGGTCGTGCGCGCGGCCTCCACGTTGCGCAGTGCCGCCTTGCCGCTCTCCGTCTCGATGGTGGCGCGCAGCTTGTCCAGGTTCTCGGTGATGCGCGCGGAGGCCTGCGGGATGCGCGCCATCTCGCGTTCGGATTCTTCACGACTGGCGACCAGCAGCGCGTTGCGGGTTGCCCGCGCGACCAGGTTCACCTCGTCGAGGATGTTGTTGGCCCAGACGGTCTTCTGGTAGCGGTCGCTGACCAGCAGGTTGACCTCATCGGCCAGCGAGCCGATGCGCATTACGCTGACGACGGCCATCGCCACCATCAGCACCACGACGAGCGAGAAGGCGAGCGCAAGGCGCAGGCCGATTTTCAGATTGGACAGCACGGTTTTCCCCTGCAGACGATATCGGTCGGTTGTTGTTCTTGCTTAGCCTGCCAGGCTGTTGCGCCCGGTCTGGTTGTGAGTCAGGGCGCTCTCCTCGCCCTTTGCGGCGAGCTGCGCGAGCGCCTGCACGTCGAGGATCAGCGCCACCTCGCCGCTGCCCAGGATGGTGGAGCCGCCGATGCCGCGCAGATTGCGGAACAGATGGCCGAGCGGCTTGATCACGGTCTGGAACTCGCCCAGCAGCTCGTCGACCACGATGCCCGCCTTCTGTCCGGCAGCCTTCACCACCACCACGTTCTCGCGCCGCGGCAGCTCGCCGGGAATCTCGAACAGCTTGCGCAGGCGGATGAAGGGCAGTACCTCGCCGCGCAGGTTGAGGTAGTTGCGCTCGTTGCCCTGGGTTTCCAGCTCCATGCACTCGACCACCATGTCGAGCGGAATCACATAGCTGGCACGCCCGGCGCCGACCAGGAAGCCGTCGATGATGGCCAGGGTGAGCGGCAGGCGGATCGAGAAGCGGGTGCCAGCGCCCTGCGTCGAGCTGATCTCGACCCGGCCGCGCAGACTCTGGATGTTGCGCTTGACCACGTCCATGCCCACGCCGCGCCCGGACAGGTTGGAGACCTGTTCCGCGGTGGAGAAGCCGGCCTCGAAGATCAGCCCATACACCTCCTGGTCGCTCAGCGTGTGGCCGGGCTGGATCAGGCCGCGCTCGATGGCCTTGGCGGCGATCTTCTCGCGGTTCAGCCCGCCGCCGTCGTCCACGATCTCGATGACGATGCTGCCCGAGTCGTGGAAGGCGTTGAGCTCCAGCCGGCCGCGCGGGTTCTTGCCGCGCTCGGCGCGCACCTCGGGCGGCTCGATGCCGTGGTCGATGGCGTTGCGCACCAGGTGCATCAGCGGGTCGCCGATCTTCTCCACCACCGACTTGTCGAGTTCGGTCTCGCCGCCGGTGATGACCAGTTCGATGTCCTTGCCCAGCTCCCTGGAGACGTCGCGCACCACGCGGTTGAAGCGGTTGAAAGTCTCGCCGATCTGCACCATGCGCAGCTGCAGCGCGGAGTCGCGGATGCTCTCCACCAGGCGGCTGACGATGGAGGTGGCCTCGGTGAGGTCGGCCTGGCCGGCGCGGCTGGCGAGCAGGTTCACGCTGGCGCCGGCAATCACCAGTTCGCCCACCAGGTCGATCAGGCGGTCCAGCTTGTCGGCCTGGATGCGGATCAGGCGGGCTTCGGCGGCCTTCTTGTCGGAGACCTGCTTCTGCTTGACCACCGCGGCTTCGACCAGCTCGGGCTGCACCACCTGCCGCTCGACGAGGATCTCGCCGAGCGGCGCGGGGGCGTGGGCTTGGCCTTCTTCGTCGGGCACGCATGTGGCGCTCTGCGCGCGCAGGCCCTCGTCCAGCTCGGCCTGGGTCAGCGCGCCGATGCGCACCAGGATCTCGCCCAGGCGCATCGCGTCTTCCGGCAGCGCCATCATCAGCTGCATGTAGTCGGCCAGCTTGCTGCGCGGCGGCAGGATGTGCAGCGTGCACTCGTCGCGCACGAAGTCGAACACCCGCTCGATGGCCGCCTTGTCGGCGTTCGAGGCGAAGCTGATCTCGAAGCCCAGGTAGCAGGATTCGGGGTCCATCTCGTCGGCCGCCGGCATGGCGTCGGCCAACGTCTCGATGCGCTCGATGCTGCCCAGGGTGCCGAGGTAGCGCAGGAAGGAGAGCGGGTCCATGCCGCCGCGCAGCACGTCCGCGCCGAAGCGCAGCGAGATGTGCCAGCAGTCGGTCTCCACCACGCCGCCGCCGGAGGCGCGCACCTCGTCGTTGGTGGTGGCCGGCGGCTGGACTGCCTCGGCCTTGCCGGCGGCCTCGCCGGACAGCCAGTCGCGCTGCAGGCGGGCGAGCAGGGCGTCACCTTCCGCCTGCAGGTCGGCGTCCGGCGCGTCGGCGCCCGCTTCGAGCACGCCGATCAGGTTGCCCATGTGGTCGGAGCAGGCCAGCAGCAGGGCGATCAGATCGGTATTGGCGGCGATTTCACCGTTGCGCAGCTTGTCCAGCGCGCTCTCCACCACATGGGTGAAGGCCACCAGGAACCTGCACTCGATGACGCCGGCGCCGCCCTTGATGGTATGCGCCGCGCGGAACACCGCGCCGAGGATGTCGGCATCGTCGGGGCTGTCCTCCAGCTGCAGCAGCGCGGCCTCCATGGCCTCGAGCTGCTCGCGGCTCTCGGTGACGAAGACGGAAGTGATCTCCTCCATCGCTCAGCAGGCCTCCTGCGCCGGAATCAGCATCGGGTCGCCGAAATGGGCGGCCATGTTGAAGAAATCCACCACCTCGCGCACCGCCGGACTGTGCGCGACGATGCGCGCGCGCTTGTTCAGGCGTGCGGCCTCGCGCTTGACCAGCACCAGCAGCTGGAAGCCGGCAGTGTCGATCTCGCTCACCGCGGAGAGATCGAGTTCCAGTTCGTCGCAGGCATTCAGCCCTTCGATCAGCGTCTGCTTCTGCGCCGCGGCGTTGTAGATGGTCATGTCCTCGATGATGGCGAGGCGCTGGGTCACCGCGTTGTCGTTCTTGCTCATTGTTCCTCCGCAGGATGGCGGAATCGACCTGTCCGGATCAGAACAGTTCAACCTTCGGGCCGGTGTTGCCGCCGGCGCTGCCGCCGCCCTGATGCAGGCTGGCGTTGTGCGTGCTGCGCTGGCTGTCCATGACGTAGCGCGAGTACAGCTCGTCGAGGTGCTTGGCCAGCGGGACGAACTCGAAGTCCGGGTTCTCCGCCTGCACGAGGCGGTCTGCCAGCACCCCGAGGTGGCCGTCGAGCTGTGCCAGCGCCTGCGCGGTGTGCTCGATCTGCTGCCGGGTGACGTCCTGGAACTGCACGCTGGCCATGGTATCCATGAACATCACCGCCAGTTGCTCGCTGCTGCCGCGCACCGTGTCGATCACCGTGGCCTGGTGGCGCAGGATGTCCTCGTAGCTGCCGCCGAGCTGCACCAGCTGGTCGGCGAACTGGCCCAGCGCGGCCTTTTCCTTGTCCAGGTTGATCGCCGAGAGCTTCTCCTGCAGCTGCGTCTCGATGGTGCCGGCGACCCCCTGGATGCCCTGGTTGATCGCCAGCACGGCCTTCTCGGTTTCGGCCGACAGCTTGCGCACCTCGTCGGCCACCACCGCGAAGCCGCGCCCCGCCTCGCCGGCGCGTGCCGCCTCGATGGCGGCATTGAGCGCGAGCAGGTTGGTCTGCGCGGCGATGTCCTTGATCAGCTTGGTGAGCGACTCCAGCGAACGCGCTTCGCTGACCACCTGCGCGACGCGCTCTTGGTCGGTCTGCGCCTCGGCGATGCGCGCCTCGATGTAGTGGCGCATCTCGCCGATCAGGCGCTGGTTCTGGGCGATGTTCTCTTCCGAGTCTTCCGCCAGCTGGTTCGATTCCGAGGAGCTGGTGGCGACGAAGTCGTTGAGCCGGCTGACCACCTCGTCGATCGCCTGCAGACGGCTGGTGATGTCGTAGGCGGCCTGCTCGGTCTGCTGGATCACGCTGTCGAGCTGGTTGCGCAGCACGCCGTTGTATGTCGGTACCGAACGCAGTTCCTTGGACACTTCCTCGCTCACCGCGACGACGTTCTTGGAGGACGACTCCATGCGCTCCTGCACCGAGGTCAGGCCGAACATGTGGTCGCGGAAGAACGCCAGCGAGACCAGGCGCTGCGCCAGCGTGGCGACCGCGACGATCAGCACCGTACCGACCGCATCGCCCAGCGGCTGGGCGATGTCCAGGCCGGCGAGGAACTCGTCGTGGAACCAGTCGTTGAGGAAGAACACCGTCGTGCCTGCGCCCAGCGCAACCACGGCGGCGACCAGGATGGAGCGGCGGAGCAGGGCGGTGAAATCCATGGCGGGTGTCCGTTGGTCAGCGCATGACCAGTTTGATGGTGTTGAGCAGTTCGTCGGCCGAGGCCGGCTTGACGATCCAGCCGGAGGCGCCGGCGGCCTTGGCCTCGGCCTTCTTCGACTGCTGGGATTCGGTGGTGAGGAAGAGGATGGGCATGAAGCGGTAGTTCGGCAGCTTGCGCACTTCCTTGATGAACTCGATGCCGTTCATGCCCGGCATGTTGAGGTCGGTGATGAGCAGGTCCACCTTGACCCCGGACTGGAACTTCTTCAGGCCTTCCTGTGCGTTGGCCGCCTTTTCGACGCCGTAGCCGGCCTTGGTCAGGATGCCGGAGATGCTCAGCAGGATCGTCGCGGAGTCGTCGACGAGGAAAATGGTTTTCATGTTCTCGATGCTCTGTGCTGTTTCCCTGAGAAAAGATGCCAAGCCAGTACTTGCGCGCTGTCCGGGCACCTGCCTCGCATGAGTATACGACGATATTGCAGTGCAACTTTAGCGCTAGGAGCGGGAATCGGCGGGGTGCGTAAAAATGTCACGGGGCACGTTCCGCTTGGCGGAACGTGCCCCGGTTTCAGTCGCGCTCGAGGGCGTGCTCAGACGCCGTGCTGCTTCTTCCACGCCAGCAGGCGTTGCCAGCCGTCGGCCGCTTCAGTGGCGCGATAGCTCGGCCGGTAGTCGGCGTGGAAGGCGTGCGGCGCGTCCGGATACACAACGATCTCGCTCGCGCTGCCGGCCTTCTGCAGCGCCTCGCGCATCATCTCCACGTCGTCCAGCGGAATGCCCTGGTCCTGCCCGCCGTACAGACCCAGTACCGGCGCGTGCAGCCCGCCGGCCACGTCGATCGGATGATGCGGCGAGTTCTCGCTCGGCGCACCGTCCAGCCGGCCGTACCAGGCCACGCCGACCTTGAGCTGCGGATTGTGCGCGGCGTACAGCCAGGTGATCCGCCCGCCCCAGCAGAAACCGGTGATGCCCAGGCGCTGCGCATCGCCACCCTGTCCGGCGGCCCATGCCGCGCAGGCGTCGAGGTCGGCCATCACCTGGGCGTCGGGCACCTTGGAGACGATGGCGGAGATGATCTCGGCGACGTTCTGGATCTGCGAGGGATCGCCCTGGCGGAAGAACAGCTCGGGGGCGATGGCGAAGTAGCCTTCGCGCGCCAGACGGCGGCAGACGTCGCGGATGTGTTCGTGTACGCCGAAGATCTCCTGCACCACCAGGATCACCGGCAACTCGCGTCCGCCTGCGGGGCGCGCGAAGTACACCGGCAGCTGGGCGTCGCCCGACGGGACGCTGGCCTCGCCGTGGTCCAGACCGTCGGCGGGGGTGGAAATTACCGTGCTGGCCATCACCGGCTGCACCGCCAGGGCGAAACCGGCGGCGCCCAGTGTGGCGACGAAGCCGCGCCGGTCGAGGCGGGCGGCGGGCAGCAGGCTGTCGAAGTCGGCCCGTTCGGTGGCCGTGCCGTCCCGGGTAGTCGTCTCGCTCATCGTTGTCTCCTTGTTGTGCGGGAAAAGTTCGGGTGAACCTATTCAATGACAGGTCGATTCCCCAAGCGTTCCGCGCAGTGCCGCCGCGCGCCGCAGGGTGAGGCGTCTCAGCGCGGGAAACCCTCGCCGCCGCCGGGCAGCAGGCGGCCGGCGCGCCGCCGCGTGCCGGCGCCGCCCAGCGCGCCCAGGCCGGAGGCGCCGTGCGCGTGGCAGATCGCGCAAGCCAGCGCATCGGCGGCGTCCGGCCCGGGCGCGGCCGACAGCGCGAGCAGGCGCTGCACCATGTGCTGCACCTGCTCCTTGTCCGCCTTGCCGTAACCCACCACCGCCTGCTTGACCTGCAGTGCGGTGTATTCGGCCACCGGCAGGTCGCACGATACCGCTCCGCAGATCACCGCGCCGCGCGCCTGGCCGAGCAGCAGGGTGGATTGCGGGTTGACGTTCACGAAGACCTTCTCCACCGCAACCTGGTCGGGGGTGTAGGTCTGGATGACTTCGCGCACCCCGTCGAGCAGGGTGCGCAGCCGCCCGGGCAGTTCGCCGTC
>JAUVWV010000376.1 GCA_030603925.1 Thauera sp.
CCAGGTGGCCGCGCAGGAGATCGGCGAACTGGCCGGCTCCAGCGTCAAGCTGGCCGAGAAGGCCGGGCGCCTGCTCGACGAGATGGTGCCCTCGATCCGCAAGACCTCCGACCTGGTGCAGGAGATCGCCTCGGCCAGCGAGGAACAGGCCGGCGGCGTGACCCAGATCAACCAGGCGGTCGGCCAGTTGAGCCAAGCTACCCAGCAGGGCGCCTCGGCCTCCGAGGAACTCGCCGCCACCGCCGAAGAGATGGGCTCGCAGGCCGAGCAGTTGCAGAGCCTGATGCAGTTCTTCCAGGTGGCCGACGAAAGGCTGGGCGCAGTGCGGCAAGGTGCCGCCCTGCGGGCACCGGCCGCCGCGCAGACAGCAGCGCGCAAGGACAAACCCGCCGCCCGGGTCGGCAAGCCCGTACCCAAGGTGTCGGCCAGCCTGGACGAACAGGATTTCGAACGCTTCTGAAGGACGCACAAGACATCATGGGACAAGTCGTCGCACAGAAGGCCGCCTCGTCGCTCGCGATCGCCGCGGGTGACCAGGGGTCGCAGCAGTACCTGACCTTCACGCTCAACAGCGAGATCTTCGCCATCGGCATCCTCAACATCAAGGAGATCATCGAGTACGGCACGCTGACCGAGATTCCGATGATGCCGGCCTTCATCCGCGGGGTGATCAACCTGCGCGGCGCGGTGGTGCCGGTGGTGGACCTGTCCGCGCGCTTCGGCAGCAAGCAGACCACCGTTGCGCGGCGCACCTGCATCGTCATCGTCGAGATGACCCAGATCGTCGAGGACAGCGAGGTTCGCCAGGACATCGGCATCGTCGTGGACAGCGTCAACGAGGTGCTGGAAATCCCGCCGGGCGAGATCGAGCCGCCGCCCAGCTTCGGCGCGCGCATCCGCTCCGACTTCATCCAGGGCATGGGCAAGGTGGCCGGCAAGTTCGTCATCATCCTCAACATCGACCGCGTGCTGTCGGTGGACGAGATGGCGCAACTGGCCGCCGTAGGCGCCCGCCTCGCACCGGAAGGCGAGGACGGCAGCAACTGATCGACGAGATCCGGCACCAAGCCGGGCGACTGAACAGACAAACAAGAACGCAGCACGCAGGTCGGGGGGAAAGCACGATGAGCCTGAACAATCTCAAGGTCGGCTACCGGCTGATCATCCTGCTCGCGGTCCTGCTGGTGGCCTTGCTGGGCACCGCAGTCACCGGGCTGAACGCGCTCTCCGGCGTCAACGCCGAGCTGCAGGAGCAATACCAGCAGCGTCTGCGCCCGGTTGCCGAACTGGGCCGCATCGAGGTGCTGATGAACGAGGCGCGCGGCCAGGTGATGCTGAGCCTGCAGCACAACCCGGAAAGCCGCTTCGCCACCCTGCACGACCATCCACTGACCCTGCACACCAACAACATCGAGCGGGTCGGCCGCGAAATGGACGAAGTGTGGAAGTCCTTCGGAGCACGTGAATTCGGCGCGACCGAGCGCGATCTGGCGAACCGCTTCGAGGCCGCGCGCGCACGCCTGATGGGCGAAGGCATCCAGCCCGCCGCCCGCCAGTTGCTGGATGGCGACTACCTCGCCGCCAACCAGACCCTGCTGTTCAAGATCAACCCGCTGCAGACCGAGGCACAGGGCGCCGCCAACGAGCTGCGCAAGTACGCGCTGGACGACGCAGCGGCCGCGTTCGCCGCAGCACAGGCCGACTACGTGCGCGTGCGCAACCTGCTGATCGGCGTACTGGCCTTCTCGGTGCTGTTCGCGGTCGCGCTGGGCACCGTGATCACCCGCTCGATCACCCGCCCGCTGGCCGCCGCGGTGAACGTTGCCAACGCGCTCGCCGAAGGCGACCTGACCACCCACATCGAGGCCAGCGGCAAGGACGAAACCGGCCAGCTGCTGGCTGCCATGGACAACATGGTGGGCAAGCTGTCGCAGATCATCGGCGAGGTACGCGGCGCGGCCGACAGCCTGTCCTCGGCCTCCGAACAGGTTTCGGCCACCGCCCAGTCGCTCTCCCAGGGCGCCTCCGAGCAGGCCGCCAGCGTGGAAGAGATCTCCTCCACGCTGGAGCAGACCACCGCCAGCGTGCACCAGAACACCGAGAACGCGCGGGTCACCGACGGCATTGCCGCGAAGGCCGCCGGCGAGGCCGCCGAGGGCGGCAGCGCGGTGAAGGAGACCGTCGATGCGATGAAGTCGATCGCCGACAAGATCGGCATCATCGACGACATCGCCTACCAGACCAACCTGCTCG
>JAUVWV010000048.1 GCA_030603925.1 Thauera sp.
CCGGGTAGTGGTGCAGGGCCTTCTGCGGACCGCCGTGATAGCGCGGGTCGCCCTGCTGGTCGCCGGCCAGGCCGAGGGTGCCGAGGGCCAGCGGGCCGGACACCGCGTTCTTGACGATGCCGGAGAGTTGGCCTTCCGGCGCCAGGGGCTGCAGGCGGCCGATGTAGAAGCGGTCGATGGAGGTGCTGCGTGCGCTCATGGCCCCGAGTGTCTCACAGCCAGGCCGCGCCCCGCACCCCGGAGGCGTCGCCATGGCGGTTCTCCAGCAGGCGGGTGTCGATGCGGTCGGAGAACACGTAGGGTGCCCACAGCCGCGGCACGTTGCGGTACAGGCGCTGCAGGCGCGACAGGCCGCCGCCGAGCACGATCACCTCCGGGTCGAGCAGGTTGATCACCCCGCCCAGCGCACGTGCCAGGCGCAGCTCGTAGCGCTGCAGCGTGGCTTCGCAGGCGGCGTCGCCCTGCGCGGCGCATTGCGCGATCTGCGCGGCGTCCAGCGCGCGGCCGCCGTGGCGCAGGTGGTCGGCCGCCAGGGCGGGGCCGGAGAGGTAGGTTTCCACGCAGCCGTACCGTCCGCAGTAGCAGGCCGGCAGCGGCAGATCTTCGGCCTGCGGCAGCGGCAGCGGGCTGTGGCCCCATTCGCCGGCGATCCCATTGACCCCCGTGAGCAGGCGGCCATCGACCACGATGCCGCCGCCCACGCCGGTGCCGAGAATGACCCCGAACACCACCCGTGCGCCCGCGCCCGCCCCATCGGTGGCCTCCGATACGGCAAAGCAGTTGGCGTCGTTGGCGATGCGCAGGCTGCGGCCCAGGCGGGCCTGCAGGTCCTGCAGCAGGGGGCGGCCGTTGAGGCAGGTGGAGTTGGCGTTGCGCATCAGGCCGCTCACCCGCGACAGCGAGCCCGGGGTGCCGATGCCGACCGCGCAGCCGCTCACCCGGAGTTCACGCTCCGCGGCCTCGACCAGGGCCGCCACGGTGTCCACGGTGGCCGGGTAGTCGCCCTGCGGGGTCGGCACCCGGCGGCGCAGGCGTTCGACACCGCTTTCGTCGAGCGCGACGATCTCGATCTTGCTGCCGCCCAGGTCGATGCCGATGCGCATGCCGTCCTTGCCCGGTTTGCGCGCCTCAGCGCCGGCGCAGGTTGTCCACCGCGTCGCGGTACACCTCCTGGGCCTCCTCGACGCAGCGCGTGCTGACCTTCAGGTCGCGGATCAGGCCGTCGGACAGCGCATAGCACCAGCCATGCACGGTGACGTTCTGGCCGCGTTGCCAGGCTTCGCGCAGCACCGAGGTCTGGCTGACATTGACCACCTGCTGCATGACGTTGAGCTCGCACATGCGGTCGACCCGCTCATTGGGGTCGTCGACCTCGGCGAGCGAGGCCTGGAAGCGATCGCGCACGTCCTGCACATGGCGCAGCCAGTTGTCGATGAGGCCCAGGCGGTTGTTGTTGAGCGCGGCCTTCACCCCGCCGCAGCCGTAGTGGCCGACCACCAGGATGTGTTTGACGCGCAGCACATCGACCGCGTACTGGATCACCGACAGGGCGTTGAGGTCGGTGTGCACCACCTGGTTGGCGATGTTGCGATGCACGAAAACCTCGCCCGGCGCCAGGCCGACGATCTGGTTGGCGGGCACGCGGCTGTCCGAGCAGCCGATCCACAGGTATTCCGGTGTCTGCTGGTTGAGCAGGCGGCTGAAGAACTCGGGATCTTCGCCGTGGATGCGTTCGGACCAGTTCCGGTTGGCGTTGAAGAGTTGTTCGATGTCGCTCATGAGAAATCCTGTACGGCACCCGGCCACGAAAGAAGGATGTCCATAATTATGAATTATAAGCCGCACTCGGGAAAGTCGCCCGTCGGCGCTGCCGGCCGGGCCCTTCCCGTCGACCCGGCTTCAGTCGCGCCAGATGCCCAGTTCGCGCATCTGGCGGCTCGCCGCTTCGGCCCAGCCGCGATTGGCCGCCGGGCTGGCCGGGCTGGGGTGCAGGATGCGCCCCAGCCGCACGGGCTGTCCGGCCAGCGCTTCCGCGGCGCGCTTCTCGGCCCAGGCGCCGACGCCGATCACCCACTCCGGCTGCAGTGCCGCCACCATGCGGCGCAGGTGCTCGTCGCAGGCCGCCAGCAGCGGGCGCGATTCGTGTGCCGGCAGCTTGTCCGGGGTGAGATTGCGCCCCTGGTCGAAGAAGGCCAGCGGGCAGTAGTTGGCAACGAAGTGCTCGGCGAAGAAGCGTTCCGGCGTCTCGAAGCGGGCGCGGAACAGGCCCCACAGGCGTTGCCCGCTGACTTCCGCGCGCGTGCACGCGAAGCCTTCTACCGGACGCTTCGGATTGCTCTCGGCAGGTTGGCCGACTTCGCCGGCCAGCCCCAGCCAGTCGCGCACCGCGGCGATCTCGCCGAAGGGCACGCCGGTCTGCGCCATGCCGAAGGGGCCGGGGTTCATGCCGAGGAACATCACCCGCTTGCTTCCGGCGCCGTAGCGCTGCAGGTAGCTGCGGTGGATGGACCAGGCGTAGTCCAGCGGATTGTAGACGTGGCTGACCGGGGCGGCGAAGCGCAGGCCGGCGAGGGTGTCGGAGAGCTGGCGGGCGGCGTCGATGAGGGCGCTGGCGCGGTCGGTCATGGCGGCGGAAAGCTGGGCGTGGTGGCGGCGGAAGGCCCGCATTATCGCGGATTCGCGCGTCGTGCGTGGAGTCCGTGCTCAGCCCGATCCGGCGGCGGCTTCCATTCGCGTGCGCAGCCAGTCATGGACGGCGTCCGTGGGCAGGGGTTTGCTGAAGTGGTAGCCCTGCAGTTCGTCGCAGCCCAGCTCCACCAGGCGCTCGACCTGCACCGCGCTCTCCACGCCTTCGGCAATCACCGACAGGCCGAGGTTGTGTGCCAGTGACACCGCGGCGGCGACGATCGCCGCATCGTTGGGGTCGTGCTCGATGTCGGAGACGAAGGAGCGGTCGATCTTCAGGTGGTCGAGCGGGAACAGCTTGAGGTAGGACAGCGAGGAGTAGCCGGTGCCGAAGTCGTCGATGGCCAGTTCCACGCCCAGCTGCTTGAGGCCGTCGAGCACCGGAATCGCATCGTCGGGACGTTCCATCACCGAGCTCTCGGTGATCTCCAGTTCCAGCAGGGCGGGCGGCAGGCGGGTTTCGGCCAGCGCGGCCGACACCGCATCGGCCAGCCCGGCATGCATCAGCTGGCGGGTCGACAGGTTGACCGACATGCGCAGCGGCGGCAGGCCGGCGTCGAGCCAGCGGCGCGCCTGGCGGCAGGCTTCGCCGAGTACCCAGCTGCCGAGATCCACGATCAGGCCGGTCTCCTCGGCCAGCGGGATGAAGCGCGCCGGCGCGATCAGCCCGTCCTCGGGGTGGCGCCAGCGCACCAGGGCCTCCACCCCGGTCACCTGCCCGTCGCGAGCGGCCAGTTGCGGCTGGTACCACAGCTCGAACTCCTGCTGCTGCAGGGCGCGGCGCAGCTTGCGTTCGAGGTCGAGCCGCTCGGTGGCGCTGCGGTTCATCTCCTCCGTGTAGAACTGGAAGTTGGCGCGCCCGTGCGCCTTGGCGTGGTACATCGCGGTGTCGGCGCAGCGCAGCAGCGCCGCCGCATCCTCGCCGTCATCCGGATAGAGTGCGATACCGATCGACGGCGTGGTGTGCAGCTCGCTGCCGTCGGCCAGATACGGCGCCGACAGCCGGCCCAGGATCTTCTGCGCGACATGGGCTGCGTGAGCGCTGTCGCCGATTCCCTGCACCACCACGACAAACTCGTCGCCGCCCTGGCGCGCCACGATGTCGGCGTCGCGCACGGTGGTGCGCAGACGCTCGGCGACCTGTCGGAGCAGCTGGTCGCCGACCTGGTGGCCGAGCGAGTCGTTGATGTGCTTGAAGCGGTCGAGATCGAGGAACAGCACCGCCAGGCCGTGCCCGTTGCGCCGCGAGTCGGCGAGCGACTGCTGCAGCCGCGCGTCGAGCGAGAAACGGTTGGCCAGCCCGGTCAGCATGTCGTGGTGCGCGAGGTGCTCGATCTCGGCTTCGGCGCGTTTGCGCTCGGTGATGTCGGTGTAGATGGTGACGAAGCCGCCGTCCGGCAGCGGGCGGCCCTGCACGTGCAGCACCGTGCCGTCCGGGCGGGTGCGCTCGAAGCTGTGCGCCTCGGCGTGGCGCGCGCGGCTGAGCATCTCGTCCACCAGCCGGTCGGGGTCGCCTTCGCCGTACTCGCCGCGCTCGGCATTGAAGCGGATCAGCGTCTCCAGGGTCGGCAGGCCGTCGGCGAACAGCGCGTCGGGAAAGTCCAGCACGCGACGCAGCTCCTCGTTGTACGCCACCAGGTTCAGGTCGCGGTCGATCAGCGACACCCCGCCGGGGATGTTGTCGATGATGGTCTGCAGGATGCGGTTCTGGCGCGCGAGCTCGGCCTCGGCGCGCTTGTGCTCGGTGATGTCGGTGTAGGTGGTGATGAAGCCCGCCACGCGGCCTTCGACGAACAGCGGCTCGCCGGCCACCAGGTGGGTGCGCCCGTTCGGCCGGGTGCGCTCGAAGCGGTGCGGCTGGAACTGCAGCGCGAGCTCGCGCCGTCGCTGCACGTGCCCGGCAGGGTCGCCGGGGCCGTACTCGCCGCGCAGCGCGGGCACCATGATCAGCTCGTCGAAGCTGACGTTGTGGCGCACGATCTCGGGCGGCAGATCCAGCACCTCGGCCAGCCCGTCGTTCCAGTACTGCAGGTGCAGGGTCTCGTCGAACACGCTGATGCCCTGCGGCAGGTGATTGACGATGGCGAGCAGATAGGCGGACTTGCGCTCCAGCTCCTGCGCGATGCGTTGCTGGCCGGTGACGTCCTGCACGGTGCCGACCACGCGCAGCGGGCGTCCGGCAGCATCCTTCTCGATGCGGAAGCGGTTGTGGAAGTAGCGCACCGCGCCGGCCGCATCGCTGAGGCGGTAGCTGAACTCGCCGCCCAGGCCCTGGCTGTAGCGCTCGCTCAGCACCGCCTGCACGTGGGCCCGGTCGTCGGGATGGACGCGCTCGATGAAGGCCTCGCGTGAAGGCGCCACGTCCGCTGCGATGCCCAGCAGCTCACGGGTGCGCTCCGACCACCACAGTTCGCCGGTCTCCAGGTTGCGCTCCCAGCCGCCCAGGCGCGCCACCTCCATGGTCTCGATGAGGTCGTTGCGCAGGCGCTCCAGTTCCGCCCGGTCGCGCTGCTCCTGCAGCAGACGGCTGCGTGTGAGGCGGCGCTGGTTGCGCCAGATGCGTGCGAGCGCCAGCGCGGAGGCGAGCAGCAGCAGCAGGCTGGCGGCGGCGGCGGCCAGTGTCTGGCCGCGGGTGTGGGCGAGCAGTTCATCCCGGTCGACCTTGCTCACCAGCAGCCAGTCGGAGTCGGCCACCCGCGCAGCGGCCGCGAAGACTTCCGGTCCGCGCCGGTAGTCGAGCCCCTCACCCTTCAGCTCGCCCCGCCAGGCCGCCGCGGAGACCAGCTGGGGGTCGTTGAAGGCCACCTTCATGGGCGGCGCCTCCGGCGGGGCGAAACGCGCCGGCAGCATCAGCTGCAGGCCGTCGGGTCGCTCCTCGAACAGCAGGGTTTCCGCCGAGCGGCTGCCGCCCGGCCAGCCGTGCAGCAGCGGGATCAGGTAGTGATGTGGCGAGACGCGCAGCACCACCGCGTCGATCCGCCAGAACTCGCCGTTGAGCGGCACCGGCACCACCAGGTCGAGATAGGTCCGTCCGCTCGCGTCGCGCTGCAGGCTGCTCAGTTCGGTGAAGCCGCGCTCGCGCACGCGGGCCAGCAGTTCGACGGTGGCCGGCGAGAGTGTGTGCGGCCGGCCGAGTTCCAGCAGCGCGCTGTGGTCCGGCGCGAGCACCTGCACGCTCTCGTAGTCGAAGGCGTCGAGGTAGCCCTGCAGCCAGTAGCGCAGCTCGGCACCCGCGACGCCGCCGGGCTGCCCGACCGCGCTGTCCAGCTGGCCGAGCGCGGCGCGGTTGCGCCGCAGAACCTCGCCGTCGCCCAGGCGGTCGGCGCGCCAGCGCGCCACGTCCTGGGCGAGCAGATTGACGGTGGACTGCAGTTCCGCCCCGGCGCGTTCGCGCACGCTGGCGATCTGCTGCTGGTAATAGGCGAAGAAGGCCAGCGCAATGGCACAGGCCACGATGAGGAACACCGCGCCGAACTGCACGGTAAAGGGATCTGCCTTCGCTCTGGACATGCCGTACCGGTGAAGGTGGGTCGGAATGAGGGTCGTCCCGGGTGGCAGGAGGACTGTCGGGCCTTGTGTCGCGCCTCTTGCAGTCGATTCTGACAGCCCGCCGGAGGGCTTACAATCGTGCGCCGCAGCGATACGCTGCCGTATGGGCTTGATTGCCGGCGCCAGCGGGTCGAAAATGCGGGTTCAACATAACCACAGCCAATGCGAGGAGATCATAATGAGCCAGCACATCACCGTATCCTTCGGTGCCAACCGGGAATACGAACTGACCGTGCACGACGCCGACACCAGCGGCATGACCAAGGAACAGGCGCGCGCCTGGCTGGCCAAGGAGTTCGAGGTGCTCGAATGCACCCCGTCCAACCCGATGGGCAAGATCCTGGTGCTGGACATGATCCTCAACGTGGCCAAGTACGGCGGGGAAGAGCGCTTCAAGCAGGCCGGCGACTGGGCCCGCCAGTTTGCCGCCGCGGTCGGTGTGGCGCTCGAGCGTCCGGCGATCCGCGTCGATGTGGCGGGTTTCCTGGTCGGCTGAGCCGCAGCGCAGGTAGCGCTGTAGCGCAACGGGGGCCGCAAGGCCCCCGTTTTACGTCGGCGCGCCGGACCCTCAGGCGCGCCCCAGCCGGTACACCGCGACGCTGGCGAGGAAGTTGGGCTCCTCCGTGATCAGCTGGCCTTCGTCGAAGGCCAGGCGCTCGCGCACCGCGATGCCGTTCAGCTCGCACAGCGCGTCGAAGTCGGCAATGGTGAAGAAGCGCACGTTGGGGGTGTTGAACCACTGGTGCGGCAGGCTCTCCGACACCGGCATGCGGCCGTTGAGGATGCTCTGCCGGTGGCGCCAGTAGCCGAAGTTGGGAAAGCTCACCACCGCCTCGCGGCCCACCCGCAGCATCTCGGCGAGAATGCCCTGGGTGTTGTGCATGGCCTGCAGCGACAGGCTCATGATGACGTGGTCGAAGAAGCCGTCCTCGAAGCCGGCCAGGCCCTTCTCCATGTCGATCTGCAGCACGTCCACGCCGTTCTTCACGCAGGCGAGCAGCTTGTCCGGATCGTTCTCCACGCCGTAGCCCAGCACCTGGCGCACCTCCATCAGGTGGCGCAGCAGGCTGCCGTCGCCGCAGCCCAGGTCCAGCACCTTCTCGCCCGGGGCGATCCACTGGGCGATCACCTCATAGTCGTAGCGGTAGCTCATGCGTGCACCTCGATACGGTCGAACCAGGCACCGAGCACGGCGTGGTACTGCGGCTCGTCGAGCAGGAAGGAGTCGTGCCCGGCGGCGCAGTCGATCTCCGCGTAGCTCACCCGGCGGCGGTTGTGCAGCAGGGCGTAGACGATCTCGCGCGAGCGCGCCGGGGCGAAGCGCCAGTCGGTGGTGAAGGACACCACCAGGAACTCGGCGCTGGCACGCGCCAGCGCGGCCGGCAGATTGCCGCCGTGCTCGAAGGCCGGATCGTAGTAGTCGAGCGCCTTGGTGGTCAGCAGATAGGTGTTGGCGTCGAAGTAGCCGGCGAACTTGTCGCCCTGGTAGCGCAGGTAGGACTCGATCTCGAATTCGACCTCGTAGCTGTACACCGCCTTGCCGTGGCGCAGGCTGCGGCCGAATTTCTCCGCCATCGAGTCGTCGGACAGGTAGGTGATGTGGCCCACCATGCGCGCCAGCTTGAGGCCGCGCGCCGGCACCACGCCGTGCTCGTAGTAGTGCCCGCCGTGGAACTCGGGGTCGGTGAGGATGGCCTGGCGGGCGACTTCATTGAAGGCGATGTTCTGCGCGGTGAGCTTGGGCGCGGAGGCGATCACCGCGGCGTGGCGCACGCGCTCGGGGTACTGCAGGGTCCAGGACAGGGCCTGCATGCCGCCCAGACTGCCGCCGATCACCGCGGCGAGGCGTTCGATACCGAGGCGGTCCATCAGGCGGGCCTGGGCGTGCACCCAGTCCTCCACGGTGACGAAGGGGAAGTCCGCGCCCCAGCGCTTGCCGCTGGCCGGATTGATCTCGATCGGACCGCTGCTGCCGTAGCAGCCGCCGAGGTTGTTCACGCCGATGACGAAGAACTTGCGCGTGTCGAGCGGCTTGCCCGGTCCGACCAGGTTGTCCCACCAGCCGGTGGTGGCGGGGTCGCCGTCATAGGTGCCGGCGACGTGGTGCGAGCCGGACAGGGCGTGGCAGACCAGCACGGCGTTGTCGCGTGCGGCGTTGAGCTGGCCATAGGTTTCATAGACCAGTTCGTAGGCGTCCAGGCAGCCGCCGCTGCGCAGCGGCAGCGGCTCGGTGAAGCGCGCGCGTTGCGGAACGACGATGCCGACGGATTGGGGTTGGATCATGGTGTCGAGCCGAAAACGAAAAACCCAGCCGGCTGGAAAACGCGGACTGGGTTGCCCTCGCTTTAGCCGGATTTGTTGAGCGCCCGCAAGCTGTGAATCAAATCGGCGCTGTAGTGGCAGGAAATTAGCGTGGCCGCGGGGAAATGTCAAACGGACGGCGGTTCGGCGGGGAGCGGCCTGGGCCGCGATGCGGCCGTCGTCGTCGTTCCCGCCGAAATCGCGGCCACGGCCGCTCCTACCGGGCTGTGCTCAGCCGGCCAGGCGCTCGACCGCTTCGCGCACGCGCATCTGTTCGTCCATCTTCAGGATGCGCTGCACCTTGGGGGCGAGCTCGCCGACGACGGCGCGCAGTAACAGTTGCATGATTTACAGGATGTTGGCCGGGTGCAATGAGAAGTTGCGCAGGCCCATGCCGAGCAGCAGCAGGGTGTAGGCCGGGTCGCCGGCCATCTCGCCGCACACCGAGACCGGCAGGCCGTAGCGCGCGCCGGCCTGGATGGTGCCGCCGATCAGCTTGAGCACCGCCGGATGCAGCGGATCGTAGAGATGGGCGACCGCCTCGTTGGCGCGGTCGATCGCCAGGGTGTACTGGATCAGGTCGTTGGTGCCGATCGACAGGAAGGACAGGCGGCGAATGAACATGCCCAGCGCCAGCGCGGCGGCCGGCACCTCGATCATGCCGCCGATTTCCACGCTCTCGTCGAACTTGATGCGCTCCGCGCGCAGCTCGGCACGCGCCTTGTCGACCAGCAGCAGCGACTGCTCGATCTCGTGGGCGTGCGCCAGCATCGGGATCATGATGCGCAGCCGCCCGTGCACCGAGGCGCGCATCAGGGCGCGCAGCTGGGTGAGGAACATCTTCGGTTCGGACAGCGAGTAGCGCACCGCGCGCAGTCCGAGCGCCGGATTGGGCTCGGGGCGGGCCACGCCGTTGAGCGCCTTGTCTGCACCCACGTCGAAGGTGCGGATGGTGACCGGGCGCTTGCCCATGGTCTTCAGTACGCTGCGGTAGGCTTCGTACTGCTCGTCCTCGTCCGGCAGGGTGTCGCGCCCGATGAAGAGGAACTCGGTACGGTACAGGCCCACGCCGTCGGCATTCACCGCGCGCGCCCCGGCGACATCCTTCGGGCCTTCGATGTTCACCAGCAGGTTCACGTCCTCGCCGTCCAGCGTGGTGGCGCGGGTGTCCTTCAGGCGCTTGAGCTTGGAGCGCTCCAGCTCCAGCTCGGTGCGGCGCAGGCGGTATTCCTCGACGATGCGTTCGTCGGGGCCGACGATGACCACCCCGCGGGTGCCGTCGACGATCAGCAGCTCGTCGTCCTCGAGCAGGTCGCGGATGTGGTGCAGACCGACTACCGCGGGAATCGCCAGACTGCGCGCGACGATGGCGGTGTGGCTGGTGGGGCCGCCGACGTCGGTGACGAAGCCGGCGATGTTGTGGTCGCGGAAGCTCACCGTGTCGGCCGGCGACAGGTCGTGCGCCACCACGATGGTGCCCAGCCCGTCGCGCCGCCGTGGCGGCAGGTGGCCGGGGTGGCCGAGCAGCACCTTCACCAGGCGTTCGACCACTTGCACCACGTCGGCCTGGCGTTCGCGCAGGTAGGGATCCTCGATCTCCTGGAACTGTTCG
Organism: Thauera sp.; assembly: GCA_030603925.1. GTDB lineage: Bacteria > Pseudomonadota > Gammaproteobacteria > Burkholderiales > Rhodocyclaceae > Pseudothauera. The sequence goes on from JAUVWV010000048.1 coordinate 10,148, forward strand.
ACGACGTGCTCCATCTGCTGCACCAGCGCCCATTCGGCGTTGCAGCGGCGCGCGGCGATCAGCTCGCGCGCGGCATCGACCAGCATCGGGTCGGCCAGAAGCATGATCTGCAGATCGACGAAGGCGCCCACCTCGGTGTGCGTCTGGCCGGCGGTGGCAGCGGCCTTCAGGCCCATCAGTTCGCCGCGCACCGTGGCCACCGCGTCGTCCAGGCGGTACAGCTCCTCGGCCAGGTACTTCTGTGCGACGTGGTAGTGGTTGACCTCCAGCAGGGCGTGCGAGACCAGGTGCACATGGCCGATCGCAATGCCCTGCGAAACCGCCAGACCGTGGATGGTGAAGGCCATCGCCTACTCCTCTTCGCCGAAGCGGTCGGCGATCAGCTCGACGATGGCGGCGAGCGCGGCGTCGGCGTCCTGCCCCTCGGTCTCCACCGTCACCGTGCTGCCGCGCGCCGCGGCCAGCATCATCACGCCCATGATGCTCTTGGCGTTCACCCGCCGGCCGTTGCGTTCCAGCCAGACGTCGGCGCCGAAGCTGCTCGCGGTCTGCGTGAGTTTGGCCGAGGCACGTGCGTGCAGGCCGAGCTTGTTGATGATGGGGGCTTCCGCTCTGGGCATCGTGGAGGGCTCACTTCATGTGCAGGACGCCGTCGCAGCCGCCGGAGATGGCGCGCTGGAGCAGCGTGGGCATGTCTTTCTCGCGGTAGGTCAGTACGCGCAGCAGCATCGGCAGGTTGACCCCGGCGATGCCTTCCACCTTGCCGGGGACGAGCAGTTTGGTGGCGATGTTCGACGGCGTGGCACCGTAGATGTCGGTCAGCACCAGCACGCCGCGCCCGGCATCGGCCCAGGCCGCCATCTGGCGCGCGACCGGCAGCAGGTCGAGCGGATCGTCCTGCGCCGAGACGCCCAGTTGCACGATGTGCGGCGGGCGCTTGTTGAGCACATGGCAGGCGCACTGGATGAGCGACTCGCCGAGGCTGCCGTGGGTAATGAGAAAGATGCCGATCATGGACGCTGGATCCGGGTTGGCTGCAGGCACGCAGAGGCCTTGCGGCGTTGACCGGTCGATTGTAGCCCAAGCACGCGTCGCGGCTCATCCCGCAGTGCGGCATGCGTCCGCACGTCGCAGCGCCTATGATGCCGCGGTATCACCTTCCTCACAGGGCGAGCCTGCCGCGTGGATCCCGTACTGACCGTCGCCGTGCTTGCGGTGATCACCGTGCTGCTGTTCGACTACACCAATGGCTTTCACGATGCGGCCAACGTGGTGGCCACGGTGATCGCCTCGCGCGCCATGTCGCCGGTGCAGGCGGTGGTGCTGGTGGGCACCTTCGAGTTTCTCGGACCCCTGCTCGGCGGCACCGCGGTGGCCAACACCATCGGCAGCTTCATCGACCTGTCCGAGCTGCCGGCGCTGCTCTCGCTCGGCGTGCTGCTCGCCGGCCTGCTGGGCGCGATCGCCTGGAATCTGCTGACCTGGTGGTGGGGCATCCCGTCGTCCTCCTCGCATGCCCTGGTGGGCGGACTCGCCGGCGCGGTGGTGCTTGCCGCCGGAGCGGACCACGTGGTGTGGGGCTTCGCCGCCTGGCTGGACGGCGGGCCGCTCAGCGGCGTGGCCAAGGTGGTGCTGGCGCTGCTGCTCTCGCCCTTGCTCGGCTTTGCCGTCGGCTATCTGATCCACCGCCTGTTCGGCCTGCTGTTCCGTGCCGCGCGTCCGGTGCTGAACCGCCACCTGCGCCGCGCGCAGTACCTCACCACCGCCGGGCTGGCCTTCTCGCACGGCGCCAACGACGCGCAGAAGAGCATGGGCATCCTCACCCTGGTGCTGCTGCTGGGCGGCTTCATCCCGAGCTTCCAGGTACCCTTCTGGGTGATGCTGGCCTGCGCGACGGCGATGACCCTGGGCATCCTGTCGGGCGGCTGGCGCATCGTGCGCACCCTGGGCTTTGCGGTGTACAAGGTGCGCCCGCTGCATGCGCTCGACTCGCAGCTCACCTCGGCGGCGGTGATCTTCTCCGCCTCGCTGGCGGGTGCGCCGGTGTCCACCAGCCATGTGGTGGCCAGCTCCATCATGGGCATCGGCGCCTCCGAGCATCCGCGCCGCGTGCGCTGGGGCAAGGCCGGCGAGATCGTCGCCACCTGGGCAATCACCATTCCCGCGTCGGCCGCCGCCGGCGCCCTGTTGCTGCTGCTGTTGCGCCCCCTGTTCGACTGAAGGCCCGTGCCATGACCGAGAAACCGTCCTCCATCGTCCACCGCATCCTCGACCGGGTGTTCCCCAGGGCGCCGGACTTCCATCACCTGCTTACCGAGCAGGCCGATCAGGTCGTGCACACCGTGACCCTGCTGGTGCGCTTCATGGAGACCGCCGACCCGGCCACCGCCAAGCAGATCAAGCGCGACGAGCACACCGCCGACACCCTCAAGGTGCGCAACATCCACACCCTGAACGAAGCCTTCGCCACGCCCTTCGACCGCGAGGACATCTACCGCGCCATCATGGATCTGGACGAGGTGGTGAACTACTGCAAGAGCACGGTGAACGAGATGGACGTGCTTGGCGTCGGGCCCGACGTGTATACCCACGACATGGCACGCTGCCTGCACGAGGGGGTGGTCGCGCTGGCCGCCGGCTTTGCCCGCCTGAAGGCCACCCCCGAGGCTGCCGCCGGCGACGCCGACATCGCCCGCAAGGCCGAGCGCCGGGTGGAAAAGCTCTACCGCCGCGCGCTCGCCGAGCTCTTCCAGGGCGATGACTACCTCAACATGTTCAAGCGCCGCGAGATCTACCGCCACCTCTCCAACGCCGCCGACCGCATGGCGCACGGCGCCAATACCCTGCACGACATCGTGGTGAAGAGCTGCTGAACAGCAACCCTTCGCAGGACCTCAGCGCATCGCGTTGAGAAAGTGCATGTGGCGCTCGTACTGGTCGAGCACGTCGTTGATGATGTCGCCCTTGGCCCAGCCCATGATGTCGTAGTCCTGGCCGCCCTCGCGCAGGTGCACCTCGGCGCGGTAGTACTTGAGCGCTTCGGCGCGTTCGCGCACGGTGTCGGCGATCACGAAGGAGGGCGGCTCGTAGGCGCGCGGGCGCACCGAGTAGAAGAAGTCGATCTCCTCGCCGTGGCCCACCTCGACCCACACGCGGCCGTCGCCGCCCTCTTCCTGCCCGCCCCCGGTGCGTACGGTCAGGCCTTGGCGGCCGAGTTCGGCGGCGACCTCGTCGAGCGCAGGCAGCGCCACCTCGCGCAGGAAGCGCACCACCTCGTGGCGCTTGGGCTGGTGGATGATGTTGCGCAGGCGGCGCTGCCAGTTCAGTGCGGCGTGCGGGCCGTGCGGCATCACGCGGGCGTCGCGCAGCGCACTGCGCTTGAGCAGCTCGATGCGCAGCGCGCGCACCATGCCCCAGCACATCAGGACCATCACCACGGTGAAGGGCAGTGCCGCGGCGATGGTGGCGGTCTACAGCGCGCCCAGCCCGCCGGCCACCAGCAGCGCGGCGGCCACCACGCCTTCCACCACCGCCCAGAATACCCGCTGCCACACCGGCGAATCGTCATGGCCACCGTTGGTCAGCATGTCCACCACCAGCGAGCCGGAGTCCGACGAGGTGACGAAGAAGGTCACCACCAGCAGGGTGGCGAGCATCGAGGTGATGGCCGACAGCGGCAGTTCCTCGAAGAAGCGGAACAGCGCCACCGCGGTGTCCGCGGCCACCGCGTCGGCGAGCTGCCCGAGGCCCTGCATCATCACCATGTGGATGGCGGTGTCGCCGAAGAAGGTCATCCACATGAAGGTGAAGCCCACCGGCACCAGCAGCACGCCGACGACGAACTCGCGGATGGTGCGCCCGCGCGACACACGCGCGATGAACAGGCCGACGAAGGGCGACCAGGCGATCCACCACGCCCAGTAGAACAGCGTCCACCCGCCGATCCAGCCGGTGGGTTCGTAGGCGTAGAGGTTGAAGGTCATCTCGAACAGGCTGGACAGATACATGCCGGTGTTCTGCACCAGGGTCTGCAGCAGGAAGACGGTCGGCCCGGCGACCAGCACGAAGGCCATCAGCAGGACGGCGAGCAGCATGTTGAGCTCGGAGATGCGGCGGATGCCGGTGTCCAGGCCGAGCGCCACCGACAGCGTGGCGATGGCGGTGATCAGCGCAATCAGCACCACCTGCACGGTAGTCGTGGTGGGCACGTCGAAGAGGTGGTTGAGCCCGGCATTGACCTGGATGACGCCGAAGCCCAGCGAGGTGGCGACGCCGAAGATGGTGCCGAGCACCGCGAAGATGTCCACCGCGTGGCCCAGCGGGCCGTGGATGCGCTCGCCGATCAACGGGTAGAGCGCCGAGCGGATGGCCAGCGGCAGGCCGTGGCGGTAGGCGAAGTAGGCCAGTGAGAGCGCCACCACGGCGTAGATCGCCCAGGCGTGCACGCCCCAGTGGAAGAAGGTGATGCGCATCGCCTGGCGTGCGGCTTCGGCGGTCTGGGCATCGCCCACCGGCGGCGTGACGTAGTGCATGATCGGCTCGGCCACACCGAAGAACATCAGGCCGATGCCCATGCCGGCGGAGAACAGCATGGCGAACCACGAGGTGTTGCTGTAGTCCGGGCTGCTGTGTTCGGGGCCGAGGCGGATCTGGCCGAAGCCGGACACTGCGAGGATCACCACGAAGATCAGGAAGCCGGCCACCGCCAGCACGTAGAACCAGCCCGCCGAGGCGATGGTCCAGTCGCGCATGAGGCCGAACACGCGCTCGGCGGACGCCGGCGCGAACACGCCGAACAGCACGAAGGCCAGCGCCAGGATGCTGGAGGTGTAGAACACCGGGGGGTTGATGAGGACGCGCGGGCGGGCGGCGCGGGCGGGGGTCTGCTCGGTCATGCAGTCTCCTCCGTGGAAGAAGGCCGGTGGGCCTGTTGCCGGTGGCGACGGGGGTGCCGTCGCCAGGAGTGACGCGCGCATGAGGCACGCCGGAAAAACGCGCGGCGGCCGCAGCCGCCGCGTTCACCTCAGGGTAGCCCCCAGGGTGTCGATGCTGCCAGGCCTTATTCCAGACCCTGGCTGGAGAGGTATTCCTCGTAGGTGCCGCGGTAGTCGACGATGCTGCCGTCGAGCTTGATCTCGATGATGCGGGTGGCCAGCGAGCTGACGAACTCGCGGTCGTGCGAGACGAACACCAGGGTGCCGGGGAATTTCTCCAGGCCGCTGTTGAGCGACTCGATGGATTCCATGTCGAGGTGGTTGGTGGGTTCGTCCATCAGCAGCACGTTGGGGCGCGACAGCATCAGCTTGCCGAACAGCATGCGGCCCTGTTCGCCACCGGAGATCACCTTCACCGACTTCTTCACCTCGTCACCGGAGAACAGCAGGCGGCCCAGGGTGCCGCGCAGCAGGGTCTCGTTGTCCTCGCCGGTGGCCGCGGCGGTGATGCGCGAGTACTCGGCAATCCATTCGGTGAGGCTGACGTCCTGCGCGAAGTCGGCCGAGTGGTCCTGCGCGTAGTAGCCCAGCTTGGCCTTTTCCGCCCACTTCACGTGGCCCTTCTGCGGCGTGAGTTCGCCCATCAGCAGCTTCATCAGCGTGGTCTTGCCGACGCCGTTCTCGCCGATGATCGCCACCTTGTCGCCGGCGTCGATGGCCATGCTGAACTTGTTGATCAGCGGCTTTTCCATGCCGTCGTAGGCGAAGCTGAGGCCGTCGAGCTCGCAGGCCAGGCGGTGCAGCTTGTCCTTCTCGTCGTAGTCGAAGCGGATCCACGGGTACTGGCGGGAAGAGGGCTTGACGTCTTCGGGCTTCAGCTTGTCGATCAGCTTCAGGCGGCTGGTGGCCTGCTTGGCCTTCGACTTGTTGGCCGAGAAGCGCCGCACGAAGGCCTGCAGTTCCTGGATCTTGTCCTTGGCGCGCGCATTGGCGGCCGACTGGCGCTCGCGCGCCATGGTGGACGCTTCCATGTAGTCGTCGTAGTTCCCGGCGTAGACCGTGATGGTGCCGTAGTCCAGGTCCGCCATGTGGGTGCACACCTGGTTCAGGAAGTGGCGGTCGTGGGAGATGATCACCATGGTGGAGTTGCGCTCGTTGAGCACCTCCTCCAGCCAGCGGATGGTGTTGATGTCCAGGTTGTTGGTCGGCTCGTCGAGCAGCAGGATGTCCGGGTTGGCGAACAGCGCCTGGCACAGCAGCACACGCAGCTTCCAGCCCGGGGCGACGTTCTTCATCGGCCCGTCGTGCAGCTCGGTGCCGATGCCCACGCCCAGCAGGAGCTCGCCGGCACGCGCCTCGGCGGTGTAGCCGTCGTACTCGCCGACCTTGCCTTCCAGCTCGGCGGCGCGCAGGTAGTCGTCCTCGCTGGCCTCCGGGTTGGCATAGATCGCGTCGCGTTCCTGGATGGCGGTCCACAGCTCCTCGTGGCCCATCATCACCACGTCGAGCACGCGCTGCTCCTCATAGCCGAACTGGTCCTGGCGCAGGTAGGCCATGCGCTCGTGCGGATCCTTGGAGACGTTGCCGGCACTGGGCTCCAGGATGCCGCACAGGATCTTCATGAAGGTGGACTTGCCGGCGCCGTTGGCGCCGATCAGGCCGTAGCGGTTGCCCTCGCCGAATTTGACGGAGACGTTCTCGAACAGGGGCTTGGCCCCGAACTGCATGGTGATGTTGGCGGCGACGAGCACGGCGGATCCTGATGTCCAGATAAAACAAAG
>JAUVWV010000003.1 GCA_030603925.1 Thauera sp.
AACCGCGGCGACTGTTCGCAGGCCTGCCGGCTGCCCTACAACGTCACCGACCAGGCCGGGCGCATCGTCGCCCACCAGCAGCACGTGCTGTCGATGAAGGACAACGACCAGTCGGCCAACCTCGCCGCGCTGGTCGACGCCGGCGTGCGCAGCTTCAAGATCGAGGGGCGCTACAAGGACATGGGCTACGTGAAGAACATCACCGCCCACTACCGCCTGCTGCTCGACCAGATCCTCGCCGCGCGCCCCGGGCTGGCGCGCGCTTCCAGCGGACGCTGCAGCTTCGGCTTCACCCCCGACCCGCAGCGCAACTACAACCGCGGCGCCACCGACTACTTCGTCAATGGCCGCAAGGCCGACATCGGCGCCTTCGACGCGCCCACCTGGGCCGGTCTGCCGGTGGGCCACGTGCTGGTCACGGCGCGCGACAGTTTCGAACTGGAAAGCGCGGTGCAGCTGGCCAACGGCGACGGCCTCACCTACTTCGACCTGCAGCGCAACCTGGTCGGCTTTCGCGCCAACAAGGTCGAACGCCTGGCGCAGCCGGGCAGCGCAGCGCAGCTGGCGCGCTGGCGCGTGTGGCCGGCCGACGGCATGGCGCGCCTGAAGGACCTGCGCGCCGGCACCGAACTGTCGCGCAACACCGACATGGCCTGGGACCGCCTGCTGGAGAAGAAATCCGCCGAGCGCCGCATCGCCCTGTCGATCACCCTGCGTGAGTGCACCGAGGGGCTGGCGCTGGACGTCGAGGACGAGGACGGCCACCGCGCCAGCGCCGTTCTGGCGCAGGCCTTCGAAGCGGCCAAGGACGCCGTGCGCGCAGAGGCCGCGCTGCGCGAGCAACTCGGCAAGCTGGGCGGCACGATCTTTACTGCCGCGCACATCGCCATCGAGCTGCCGCGCCCCTGGTTCCTGCCCGCCGCAGCGATCAACGCCCTGCGCCGCCAGGCGATCGAACAGCTCGAAGCGGCACGCGCCGCGGCCTGGCAGCGCCTGCCGCGCGCCGCTGCGGTGGCGCCGCCGGCACCCTATCCGGATGACAGCCTGAGCTATCTGGCCAACGTCTTCAACCACAAGGCGCGCGACTTCTACGCCCGCCACGGCGTACAGGTCATCGAAGCGGCCTACGAGAGCCACGAGGAACTCGGCGAAGCCAGCCTGATGATCACCAAGCACTGCGTGCGCTACAGCCTCAGTCTGTGTCCCAAGCAGACCGCCGGCGTTACCGGGGTGGCCGGCACCATCCGTGCCGAACCGCTGGTGCTGGTCAACGGCAGCGAACGCCTCACCCTGCGCTTCGACTGCAAACCCTGCGAGATGCACGTGGTCGGGCGCATCAAGAAGAACGTGCTCAAGCAGGCCGAAGGCGCGCCGCTGCAGTTCTACCGTACCCGCCCGCCGGCCGCCGGCCCGCGCGCGCAGCACTGATCACCACACGGAGCCCCAGCTGCGGATGAAACCGATTCCCCTGATCCTGATCGCGGTCGCCATCATCGTCATCGCCCCCTTCGTCTACCTGCCCTTCGTCGACACCGGCGAGGAGCTCCCGCGCACCACCCTGCCCTGGCAGATCGAACTGGGCGGGGACGGCAGCTCGGAGGTCTTCGGCTTTACCCTGGGCGTCTCCACACTGGGCGATGCGCAGCGACGCTTCGGCAGCGATCTGGAGATCGCGGTGATCACCCCGAAGGAGGGCAGCAGTTCGCTGGAGGCCTTCAACGGCAGCGCGCGCGCCGGCTTCATCACCGGCCAGCTGCTGTTCACCGGCGAACTGCCGCAGGCGCAGATCGACGCGATGCGCGAGCGCGCGGCGAAGACCGCCTACATGGAAGGCACCACGCGCAAGGCCACGCTGCATGCGGACGACGTCGGCAACGCGCTCGCGGCGCCGATCCGCGCAATCACCTTCATCCCCAGCGCCGATCTGGATGCGGAGACCATCCTGGCGCGCTTCGGCCAGCCGGCCGAGCGCCTGCGCAGCACCGACCACCTGCAGCACTTCCTGTATCCGGAGCGCGGCCTGGAGGTGACCCTGGACGAGCGCGGCAAGGAGCTGCTGCAGTACGTCGCGCCGCGCGACTTCGAACGCCTGCGCGCGCCCTTGCGCGAAGCCGGCGCGCAGCCGGTGGCTCAGTAGTGCGGCGGAATCTCGTCGCGCAGGCTGGTGGCCGGCCCCGGCGCGGATACCGAGCGCAACTGTTCCTGTAGCTGCACGAGCTGCTTCTGCAGGCGCTCCATCTCGCGCTGCTGGCGGAACACCGTCATGTTCAGCGTCTCGAGCAGATCCTCGGCAAAGGCGAGCTTGCTCTCTACCTCGATCAGGCGGGCGTCCACGTCATGCATTGCGCTCATCCTCCAGCGCGTCACGCGCCTGGTCGTCCGGCACGGCCGGCGAGGCCGCTGCAGCGGCCAGCATCGCGGCACGCGTCTCCGGTGTTTCCAGGCTGATGCGGCCGATCGCGCCCGAGCGGAAATCGGTGAGCAGCAGGCCGGCGGCCTTTTCCAGGTCCAGCCCGCCGCCCTTGATCAGACAGCCGCGCCGCCGCGCGACCTCCTCCACCACCGCATGCCCGTCCGCAGGCGCGCCCTTGAACTTGTAGCGCGCCGCCAGTTCCTGCGGATAGCGCGCCAGCAGGATGTCGCCCAGGAAGGCCGCGACCTGTTCGTCGATTACCGCATTGCGCCCGATCGCGTGGCAGGCGGCGAGCATGAAACCGTCCGCGTCGTGCGCGATCTTCGGCCACATCATGCCCGGGGTGTCGGTCACCGTCATGTGCCCGCCCAGGTCGAAGGTCTGCTGCGACTTGGTCACCGCCGGCTCGTCGCCCACCTTGGCCACGCGGCGGTTGAGCAGCGCATTCATCAGGGTGGATTTGCCGACGTTCGGAATCCCCATGATCATCATGCGCAGCTGCCTGGTGCCGTCCGTGCGGTGCGGCGCCAGCGCCTGTGCAAGCTTGGGCACGCGCGCCACATCGCCCGGCTTCTTGCACGACAGGGCCACCGCCTTCACCCCGGGCTGGCGCTCGTAGTACGCCAGCCAGTCGCGGGTGGCCGCCGGATCGGCCAGGTCGGTCTTGTTGAGCAGTTTCAGGCAGGGGCGCTGGCGGAACTCGCGCAGCTCGCGGATCATCGGGTTGCAGCTCGCCTCGGGAATGCGGGCGTCGAGCACTTCGATCACCACATCGATGCGCGCCAAGGTTTCGGCAGCCTTCTTGCGCGCCGAGGTCATGTGACCGGGGAACCACTGGATGGACATGTGCAGCCTGGGGAAATCCGTCTTCGGGGCGCCATTATCCTAGAAACCGCAGTTGACCGCTCAGATGTCGCCGGAACGCGCCGTGGCTATTGATGTTCTCGCCGTCGACAAGGCTCACCCGGGTGGTGAGTATGCTACGCGCCCGATTGCACGCCTGGCGCGCCGCCTGGCTGCGTTGCTCCTCCTTGCAGGGAACGACCATGCCGCGTCGTCGCGCCTTGCCAGTCAACGCGCCAGACGCACACTCGGACACGTCCAACTGCGGTTTCTAGGATTATCGCAGTAATGCGACCGGGCGCCGCAGCTCATGGCAAGGCGAGTGCGGGCACCTGGCGCACAGTCAGCGCTTCGAGCGGCTGCGGCCGGCCGAACAGGTAGCCCTGGAAGGCATGGCAGCCGTGCTCCACCAGGAAGGCGCGCTGCGCCTCGGTCTCCACCCCTTCGGCGAGCACGTAGAGGCCGAGCGTCTGGCCCAGCGCGATCACGGTACGTGCGATGGCCGCATCATTGGGGTCGCTCAGCACGTCGCGCACGAAGGAGCGGTCGATCTTCAACTGGTCGAGCGGCAGGCGCTTCAGGTAGGACAGCGAGGAGTAGCCAGTACCGAAGTCGTCCAGCGCAAAACCCACGCCGTGCGACTTCAGCTGCACCATGCGCGCGATGGTCTCCTCCACGTTTTCCAGCAGCAGGCTTTCGGTGAGTTCCAGCTTGAGCTGCTGCGCGCTGAGGCCGCCACGCTGCAGCGCACCGAGCACGTTGTCGACGAAATCGGGATGACGGAACTGGCGCGCACTGACATTCACCGCGACACTCGGCGGCCGCGTCTCGTCGGCCCCCGGCCAGCGCGCCAGCTCGGCACAGGCGGTTTCCAGCACCCACTGGCCGAGCGGCAGGATCAGCCCACCGCTTTCGGCCAGCGGGATGAACTCGCCGGGCGGGATCAGGCCGCGCTCCGGATGCGCCCAGCGCACCAGCGCTTCCACGCCGATCAGCGTGCCGCAGCCGTCGTACTGCGGCTGGTAGTGGAGCACGAACTGCCCGAGGCGCAGCGCCAGGCGCATCTCGCCTTCCAGCGCGGAGTGCGCCGCGACCAGCGCCTGCATTGCCGGGTCGAAGAAGCGCAGGGTATTGCGCCCCGCTTCCTTGGCCTGGTACATCGCCAGGTCGGCGCGCTTGAGCAGTTCCTCCACGCGCTGTTCGTGCTCGCCGAACAGCGCCACGCCGATGCTGGGCGTACCGTGGTATTCCTGCCCGCCGATCAGGTAGGGCATGTTGAGCACCGCGAGGATCTTCTCGCCGACCTGTTCGGCATGCGTGGCGACCTCGTCCTGGCGTTCGCCCAGACCCTGCAGCATCACCACGAATTCGTCCCCGCCCAGACGGGCCACGGTGTCGCCGCCGCGCACCGACTGGCGCAGGCGCTCGGCCACCTGCTGCAGCAGGATGTCGCCGCAGTCGTGCCCCGGGGTGTCGTTGAGCGTCTTGAAGTTGTCCAGGTCGATGAACAGCAGCGCGCCGCTGGCGCGGCTACGCCCGCTGGCCGCCAGCACCTGACGCAGGCGGTCCATCAGCAGGCGGCGGTTGGGCAGGCCGGTGAGCGGGTCGTAGAAGGCGAGATGCTTGATCTCTTCCTCGGCCAGGCGGCGGCGGGTCACGTCATAGGTGTAGCCATGCCACAACAGGCTGCCGTCCGGTTCGCGCTGCGGCGTGGCATGGCTGCTCATCCAGGCCTCCACGCCGCCATGCACGACGCGGTACTCGCACTGGCAGGGGGCCATGTCCTGCGCCGAGCGGCGCAGTGATTCCTGTACCTTCGCACGATCGTCCGCGTGGATGGTGCGGAACAGCGCCGCCGCGTCGGCCGCGGCCTCTTCCGGGGCAAGGCCGAAGTTCTCCTGCAGGCCGCGACTGGCGTAGGGACAGCTCGCCGCGCCGTCCGGCCGTTCGCGGTACTGGAAGATCACCCCGGGCACGTTGTCGGCGATGCGCTCCAGGCGCTCGCGCAGCTCGCGCTGGGTGTGCTCGGCGGCCTGCAAGGCCAGGTCGCGCGCGGTCAGTTCGCGGATGTAGCGTTGCTGGCGCAGCAGCAGCGCCGCGAGCGCCAGCCCCAGCGCGCCGAGCAGCACGATCATGGCCGACACCGTGTGGCGCAGCCGTCCCAGGTGGGTGCGCTGGGCCGAGGCCTGCTCCATGGAGTGCTGGAACACGCGGTCGTTGAGCGCCTTCAGCCGGGTGAGCTGCGCCGCAACGCGCTCGACCAGCGGCAGTAGGTCGGCCGGCCCTGCAGCGGGATTCTCCAGCACCGCATCCAGCGCACCCAGCTCGGCGGCAAGTGCCTCCTGCAGCGGCGCAACCTCGGGCAGCGCCGAGTCGGCATAGATGCCACGATTGTCGCGGTGGCGCAGGATGGCCAGATCGAGGGCGAAGGCCAGCTGCTCGCGATGTGCCGCATCCGGCGCGGCCGCCGCCAGGCGCAGTGCGGCCTCGAGCCGGCCGACGTCGTCGAGCAGCGCGGCGAAATCGCGCTCCTTGTGCAGCGAGGCGAGCGGCAGCGCCGCCTCGATGCGCGACACATTGGCCCACAGATGCAGCACGCTGCCGGTGACGAAAAGCAGCACGCAGGCGGTCAACAGCACGAAGCGATGCCGCCGCAGGCGGCCGGCGCCCCCCATCGCGCCGCTCAATCCGCGAGAACCTCGATGCGCCGCACCAGCCACACCCAGCGCAGGCGGTACAGCGTATCGTGCAAGGCGGCGTCCATGTCGCGCGGATAGACCAGGCGCAGCGGTCCCTTGTCGCGCCGGCCGATCGGCCGGGCATCGCGCCGCGTCGCCAGCAGCAGCGGCCAGTCGGTCCAGTCGGCGCGCGGCAGCTCCTGTGAAAACCCGTCGAGCGCGCTGACGCGCACCGCCGTGGCCGCCGCATAGCCCGCATCCGCGAGCACGGCCGACAGCAGCGCGCCCTGATACACGCCTTCATCACCGGGCCAGAAGGTCGAGGTGGCCACTTCCCACAGCCCCAGCGCCTCGAGTTCTGCAAGGCTGTAGTGGCGCTCGCCGCCCGCGCCGCTGACGCTCAGCACCACCGGCCCGCCCGGCAGCGCCGGCAGGCTCACCGGCGCCGGCACCGCACCTGGCGCGGCCAGCGCGCGGCCGGGCAGCAGGGCGGCGCCGAGGATGAGGGCGAGGACGGCAAACGAACTACGCAACAGCATCATGGGCAGACTGTCCAGGGTCGGCAAGGCGAGCGGGCGATACTACCTTGGAGCTAGCGCGCGAAACAGGGTCCGAGGTGTAACAGGCGCCCGTTCCGGGCAGCCCGGGGGAGGCGCAGCGCAGGCGCAACATCGACGCCGGGCCTGCGTGCAAGGCGGCGGTCAGGGTACAATCCGCCTTCTTTGCTGCACTGCGGAGCGCGCCATGTCTGTCGCCCAGACCGAAAACCTCAACATCGTCGCCGTCGACCACATGCCGTCGCCGGAAGAGATCAAGGCCCGCGTGCCGCTCACCGAGCGCGCCGCCGCTACCGTGCTGGCCGGCCGGCGCGCCCTGGCCGACATTCTCGACCGCAAGGACAAGCGCCTGTTCGTGGTGGTGGGCCCCTGCTCCATCCACGACCCGGTGGCCGGCCTGGACTATGCGCGCCGCCTGAAGCAGCTCGCCGACGAGGTGGCCGACACCATGGTGCTGGTGATGCGGGTGTATTTCGAGAAGCCGCGCACCGCCACCGGCTGGAAGGGCTTCATCAACGACCCCTACATGGACGACTCCTTCCGCATCGACGAAGGCATGGAGAAGGCGCGCCGCTTCCTGCTCGACGTCTGCGAAATCGGCCTGCCCACCGCCACCGAGGCGCTCGACCCGATCGCCCCGCAGTACTACGGCGACCTGATCGCATGGACCGCGATCGGCGCGCGCACCTCCGAATCGCAGACCCACCGCGAAATGTCCTCCGGCCTGTCCACCCCGGTGGGCTTCAAGAACGCCACCGACGGCGACCTGGAGGTGGCGATCAACGCCATCATCTCCGCCTCGCGTCCGCACAGCTTCCTCGGCATCAGCGGCAAGGGCCAGTCGGCCATCCTGCGCACCGGCGGCAACCGCCTCGGCCACGTGGTGCTGCGCGGCGGCGGCGGCCGGCCGAACTACGACACGGTGTCGATCTCGCTGGCCGAACAGGCGCTGACCAAGGCCAAGCTGCCGGTCAACGTGGTGGTCGATTGCTCGCACGCCAACTCCTGGAAGAAGCCGGAGTTCCAGCCGCTGGTGATGAAGGACGTGATCCACCAGATCCGCGAGGGCAACCGCTCGGTGGTCGGGCTGATGATCGAAAGTTTCATCGAGGCCGGCAACCAGCCCATTCCGGCCGATCTGTCGCAACTGCGCTACGGCTGCTCGGTGACCGACGCCTGCGTCGACTGGGGCACCACCGCGGAGATGATCCGCAACGCCGCAGCGGTGCTGCGCGACGTGCTGCCGCAGCGAGGAATCCCCGCATGAACCTGGTCGTGCAGGGCGCCGAGGTCGACTCCCTCGCCCTGAGGACGCTGGCCAGCCTTACCGCCGCCAGCAGCATCGTCCAGATCACCCCCAGCGCCTTCCGCCTGGTGGATGCCGAGGCGCACGACGAGATCGGCGCGCTGTGCGCGCGCGCCCGGCTGGACTGGACCTGGGTGCCGGCCGGCCGCCGCCTGAGCGATTTCGGCCTGTTCGTCACCGACATGGACTCGACCCTGATCAACATCGAGTGCATCGACGAGATCGCCGACCTGCAGGGCCTCAAGGGCGAGGTCGCGGCAATCACCGAGGCCGCGATGCGCGGCGAGATCGATTTCCGCGAATCGCTCACCCGCCGCGTCGCCCTGCTCGCCGGGCTGCGCGTGGAAGCGCTCGCCGAGGTCTACGAGGAGCGCCTGGCGCTCAATCCGGGCGCCGAACGCCTGATGCGCGGTCTCAAGGCCGCTGGCATCCACACCGTGCTGGTGTCGGGCGGCTTCACCTATTTCACCGAACGCCTGAAGGTACGCCTGGGCTTCGACGAAGCCTGGGCGAACGAGCTCGAAGTGGCCGACGGCCGCCTCACCGGGCGGGTCAGCGGCGCGGTGATCGATGCCGCCGCCAAGGCCGCGCACCTGGTGCGCGCACGCCAGACGCTCGGCCTGCGCGCCGAGCAGACGATCGCCGCGGGCGACGGCGCGAACGACATCCCCATGCTCAACGCGGCCGGCTTCGGCGTGGCCTTCCGCGCCAAGCCGGTGCTGCGCGAAGTGGCCGACTGCCGCCTGGATCACAGCGGGCTGGACGGCATCCTCAACGTGCTGAGCTGAAGCACGCAGCGCCATGGACAGCGGCAAGCGGGGACTGGCGTACTGGCGCAGCCAGCTCTCGCAGGCCCCGCTGCCGGCCCTGAGCGACGACGAAGCGCTCGCAGCACTGCTGCTGCCCTCCGCCTCCCTGCAGCAGATCCAGGCCGGGCTGCAGGCCGACCTGCCGCTGGCACTCGACGCCGTGCTGCTTGCTGCACGCCTGCCGCGCATCCAGGGCGAGGTGCAGGGCCTGCAGCACGCGCTCAACGTGCTGGGTGCGGAAAAGGTCCAGCACCTGGTGCGCGCGCGCAGCAAGCGCCCGCTCGACCCCACCCGCCCCGCGCATCGCGCCTGCCTGCAGGCCATTGCGGTGAGCCGTTTCGCCGCCCGCCTGGTGGACAGCTGGGAACGCCCCAAGCTCGGCAAGGTGCCGGGCGGCAACCCCGAGTATCTCGAATGGGTGGCGCTGCTGCTCGGTCTGGCACGCTGGAAGCTGCCCCTGCTGGCCCCCGAACTGCACCTGCAGGTCGAGCGCCGCGCGCGTGCGGGCGAGCGCCGGGCACGCGTGGAGGCCGAACTGCTCGGCTGCAGCATCGACGAACTCAACGCCGCCCTGCTCGAAGACGCCGGCCTGCCCACCGATGCGCTGCTGCGCAAGGCGGTGACGCCGCACAGCGCCCTGCTCGGCGCGGCCGCCGGCCACGCGTGGACCGCCGCTCTGGCGCCCGAACTCCCGCCGGCGGTGGCGCGCTGGTTGCGCCAGCGCACCACGGTGAGCGTACTCGCCCACCTGCTCGCCTGGTCGATCCACGACGGCTGGTACAGCCGGCGCACGCTGCTCCTGCTGCGCACGCTCTCCGCCCACCTCAACCAGCCGCTGGAACGCGTGACCGCCGGGGTACGCGCCACCGCGCTGCGCGCCAGCCGCGCGCCCGAGTTCGTCGGCCGCGTGTTCGTGCCGGCACAGCAGCTGTTCTGGCCACCCGCGCCGCCGCGCAGCCTGCAGCGCACACGCCCTGTCGGCGCTGCAGGCGCGCTGGTGCCGCCCGCCACCCCTGCCCGCCCGGCGGCGACGTCAGCCGCCGCAGCCGCCGCCCCGGCCGCGCGCGAGACAGTCGTCTACAGCGGTTTCGCCGCAACGCCCACACCCGCCCCGGCCCGCGGCGCACCCGCGCCACATTCCGTTGCAGCGGCGGCAACGACCACGGCGCAGCCCGACGCCGACGTGGTGCACGCCTTCTCGCAGAACTGCCTGCACGGGCGCTACGGCGATCTGCGCCAGTTCATGACTGCCACCAGCCTGACGCTGGAAAAGGGCCTCGGCCTGCGGCGCTGCCTGCTGTTCCTGAAGGCGGCCAACACCGACCGGCTGGGATGCTACTTCGCCCACGGCTTCGATGGCCTCGTCGAGGCCCGCAAGCTGGGCGCACCGGCCGCGGACGACAACCTGGTAGCGCGCATCTTCGCGCGCAGCGGCGGTTCGCTGTGGATCGACCATGCCAGGGTGGCGGCCGCCCGCCTGCAACTGCCGGCGGAACTCAGGCCCTACGCGCCGGCCGGCGGCTTCCTGCTCGGCACCATCCAGTTGAAGGAGCGCCCGGTCGGCGTGATCTGGGCGGACGGCGGCGATTGCAGCACGCCCCTGGGCGCACAGCACTATGCCCAGTTCCGCCACATGATCCATCACTTCGGCAGCGAGTTCAGCCGCCTGACCAGCGCAATGCGCCGCTGAGCCCGTCCGGATGCAGCGGCCTCGGCCGCGATCCGCGCGTGCTGGCGGGCTACTCGGTCTGCCAGTCCATGTACTGGATCATCTCTTCCATGCCTCGCCCTGCCAGGTCGCGGGCGCGCGCCTCGAAGGCGTCCACCGGGCCGGCCAGGTCAACGACGATTTCCACCCGGCGGTTGCTCGCGCGGCTGGCCGCGCTGAAGTTGTCCGCCAGCGGCCGGGTTTCGGCAAAACCATGCACGCGCAAGCGCTCGGCCTTTACCGCCCGGCTGGCGAGCAGTGCGTTGGCTACCGAGGAGGCGCGCGCGGCGGAAAGGTCCCAGTTGGAACGGAAGCGGGCGGTGCTGATCGGCACGTCGTCGGTATGCCCTTCCACCGCGATCTCGCCCGGCACGCGGGCGAGCGACTGGCCGATCCGCCCGATCATGCGTTCGAACTCGGCGCTCAGCTCGGCCGAGCCCGAGGGAAAGGAGCCCTTTTCCTCGATGCGGATGACGATGCGCCGGCGCGCCTGCTCCATCTGCAGCATGCCGGCGGCCAGTTCGCCCTGCAGGGCGCTGCGCACCGCCTGCACGGTCTTCTCCAGTTGCTGTTCGGCGGCCTCGCGCACCCGCGCCTCGGCAGCGGCGTCCGCCGTGTGCGTCTTCAGCCTGGGCTCCTCGCGGCGCGTCTCCTGGCGCACGCTGTCCACCGGCGTGGGCTGCGGAGTGCCGGGCGAGAACTTGTCGAAGATCGGGCTGGTGCCCATCGGGATCTCGGTGGCCGGGATGTCGCGCTGCACGCCGAAGGCCTTGGCCATCTGCGCAGCGATCTCCTTGAACTTGATCGCATCCATCTCCGAGAAGGACAGCAGCAGAACGAAAAAGCACATCAGCAAGGACATCAGGTCGGCAAAGGTCATCACCCATGCCGGGATGCCGGCCTTTTCCTCTTCGGGCAGGTCCATCGCCGCTACTCGCCGTCTGCCTTGCGCTTCGCCGGAGGCAGGTAGCTGCTCAGCAACTGCTCGATGACGCGCGGATTGGTGCCGTTCTGGATCGAGCCGAGCGCGTCGAGCAGCAGTGCGTTCATGCGCGCCTCCTCGGTCATGCGCAGGTTGAGCTTGTCGGCCATCGGCAGGAACACCATGGTGGCCATCATTGCGCCGTACAGCGTGGTGAGCAGCGCCACCGCCATTGCCGGACCGATGGACTTCGGGTCTTCCATGTTGGAGAGCATCTGCACCAGGCCGATCAGCGTGCCGATCATGCCCATTGCCGGCGCCACGTCGCCCATCGCGGAGAACACCTTGGCACCCCAGCGGTGGCGCTCCAGGGTGAGCAGGCGTTCCTTCTCGAGGATGCTGCGCACCATCTCGGGCGGCTGCCCGTCGATCATCAGCTGAATGCCCTGGCGGAAGAAGGGCACCGAGATCTCCTTGTTCTCCAGCGCCAGCAGGCCTTCCTTGCGCGCCACCTGGGCGACCTCGAGCACCTCCTCGATCAGTGCCTCGGTCGGCGGCAGGCGGAAGGCGAAGGCCTTGGCAGCCACCTTGAAGGCACCCAGGAACTGGTTCAGGTTGAACTTGGCCAGCACGACGAACAGGCTGCCGCCGCCGACGATCAGCAGTGAGGGCAGATTGAGGAAGATCAGCGCGGAGGCGCCGAGGACGATCGCCGATACGACGATCCCCAGCGAACCGAGCAGACCGAGAAGGGTTGCGAGATCCACACGAACTCCCGGAGTCTATGCCGGAGCGCCCTGTGCAGGTGCAACATCCGGCGGCGGCGAATCATATCAACCGAAGGACATATGACGCGGGGCGAGCAGCGGCTATTTTTGCTGCACTGCGTAATAGTCGACACTCCGCCGCAGATTGCGCAATGCGGCCTCGCGGCTTGCCATGCACCGGCGAGGTGCCGATAATCGAAAAGTGCCGTACGCGCCGCGGCCCACACTCCGACAACCGGCACGCACGCCCCGACAGCGCGAGATCATGAAGGTCATCCCCATCCAGCCGGCAGGCGCAAGTCCTGCCCTCCCCAGCGCCGCGCCGCTCCCTGCCAGCGACGGCGCGCTGCTCGACCGCCGCGGGCGCAGCGTGCGCGACCTGCGCATCTCGGTGACCGACCGCTGCAACTTCCGCTGCATCTACTGCATGCCGCGCGAGGTGTTCGACAAGGACTACCCCTTCCTGCCGCGCCAAGAGCTGCTCAGCTTCGAGGAGATCGTCCGCGTGGCGCGCGTCTTCGTCGCACGCGGAGTGCGGAAGATCCGCATCACCGGCGGCGAACCGCTGCTGCGCAAGAACATCGAGCGCCTGGTCGGCATGCTGGCCGGACTGGACGGCGTGGAGCTCACCCTGACCACCAACGGCGTGCTGCTGCCGAAGCTCGCCCGCCCGCTGGCCGAGGCCGGGCTGCACCGCGTCACGGTGAGCCTCGATTCGCTCGACGACGCCACCTTCCGGCGCATGAACGACGCGGACTTTCCGGTCGAGCGCGTGCTCGAAGGCATCGCCGCCGCGGAGGCCGCAGGCCTTGCGCCGATCAAGGTGAACATGGTGGTCAAGCGCGGCACCAACGACCAGGGCATTGTCGACCTGGCGCGCCATTTCCGCGGCAGCGGCCACATCCTGCGCTTCATCGAGTTCATGGACGTGGGTGCTTCGAACGGCTGGAAGATGGACGAGGTGCTGCCCTCGCGCGACGTGGTGGAACGCATCCACCAGGTCTTCCCGCTGGAACCGGTGGACCCCAACTACGAGGGCGAAGTGGCCGAGCGCTGGCGCTATGTGGATGGCGCGGGCGAGATCGGCGTGATCTCCTCGGTAACCCAGGCCTTCTGCGCCACCTGTACGCGCATCCGCCTGTCCACCGAAGGCAAGCTGTACACCTGCCTGTTCGCCCAGCAGGGCCATGACCTGCGCGGCCTGCTGCGCGCGGGCGCGGACGACGCGCACATCGACGCGGCCATCGCCCAGGTGTGGGCCGGCCGCGCCGACCGCTATTCGGAGATCCGCACCGCCAACACCGCCGCACAGCGCAAGATCGAGATGTCCTACATCGGCGGCTGAGCCGCAACGCGCGGCGCCTCGCCCGCGCCGTCCGGCTCGTCGAGCCCGTCCAGGCGGGCCGCCTCGATCCGGTGAAAGTGCGCGCTGATCTTGCGGCTGGAGATCTGTACGTCCTGCACGTCCTTGCCGGCTTGCTCGATGTGGCGCGCGAGCGCGTTCATGCGCTCGTCGAAACGCTGGAAATCCTTCGCCAGCTTGCCCAGCGCGTCCTTGATGACGTGAATCTGTTTGCGCGTCTCGACGTCCTTCAGCACCGCGCGCGCGGTGTTGAGCACCGCCATCAGGGTGGTCGGCGAAACGATCCACACCCGGCGCGCCTGCGCGTGCGCCACCACCTCGGGGTGGTAGGCATGCAATTCGGCAAACACCGCCTCGGCGGGCAGGAACATCACCGCGCCGTCGGAGGTGACCCCGGGCAGGATGTACTTTTCCGCGATCGCATCGACGTGCCGCTTCACGTCGGCGCGGAAGGCCGACTGTGCCGCCCGCCGGTCCGCCTCGGCGAGCGTGGCGTCGAACATGCGGTGGTAGTTCTCCAGCGGGAACTTGGCATCCACCGCCACCGCACCGGTCGGCGCCGGCAGCTTCAACAGGCAGTCCACCCGGGTGGCATTGGGCAGCGTGGCCTGGAACTCGCGCGCCTCGGGCGGCAGGGCGTTGCGCACCAGCGCCTCCAGCTGGACCTCGCCGAAGGCGCCGCGCGCCTTCTTGTCGCCCAGCAACTCCTGCAGGCTGACCACGTTGGTGGTCAGCCCGTCGATCTTCTTCTGCGCCTCGTCGATGGTCGCCAGGCGCGCCATCCCGTTGGCGAAGGTTTCGGTGGTCTTGCGGAAGCCCTCGTCGAGGCGCTCGTTCACCCGCCCGCTGATCGCCTCCAGACGCTCGTTGATGCTGCGCGTGAGCGTCTCGATGCTTGCCGATAGCTGCGCGGAGGCATTGCGCAATCCGCCTTCGAGCAGCTCGCGGTCGGCGCGCGCGTGCTCGGACAGCGCCTTCAGGGTCTGCCCGAGCAGTTCGCCGCGCAGGCGCTCCTGCGCACTGCCGAAGGCGGCGGCCTGTTCGGCCAGGCGCACGGCGAGCTCCTCGCGCTGCAGCGCGAAGCGTTCGCGCAGTTCCAGTTGCAGGCGCTGCGCGGCCTCGTCCTGCCGTGGTGCAAGACCTTCTTCGAGGGACAGGGCGAGCTGCTCCGGCAGCGCGCGCTCGAGGCGCGCCAGGCGCAGCGCCAGCCCGCCGACGGCGGCCACGAGCAGCAGCAAGACGGACAGCAAGAGCAGGGTCACGGGCTGCATGGCGTGCTCGAACACAACATTCTCCTGACGCAGATCATGCGGGATTATATCGATTGGGGTATCGTTCGCTGCTCTGCAACATGAATACCACGCTTGCGCTCCAACCGATGCACGCCCCTCTTGCCGACCGGCCGCTCCCCGCAGGCATCACCGACTTCGCCACGCTCGACGCTGCGACCCGCCTGACCGGCGAGCGCCTGGCGCTCGACTGGGCCGGCTACACGCTGAGCAGCCACCTGCAGCCCATCGTCAGCTTCAGCCATCGCCGCGTGGTTGGCCACGAGGGCCTGGTGCGCGCCGCCGACCCGGCCGGCCAGGCGGTACCGCCGCTCACCCTGCTGCGCCAGGCCGACAGCGCCGCCGAGCTGATCGGTCTGGACCGCAGCTGCCGCTATCTGCACATCGGCCAGGCCGCGCACTACGCGGCCGAAGGCTATCTCTTCCTCAACATGCACCCGCTGGCCTTCGCCAGCATGGAAAGCACCGACTGCGCCGGCTTCATGCACGCCACCACGCAGGCCTTCGGCCTGCCGCCCGAGCGCATCGTCATCGAGATCACCGAGGACGTGCTGACCGACGACTCGGCCTTCGAGTCCAGCGTGCACTACCTGCGCGAACTGGGTTTCCGCATCGCGCTGGACGATTTCGGCGCCGGGCACTCCAACTTCGACCGCGTGTGGCGGCTGAAGCCCGAGATCGTCAAGCTGGACCGCGATTTCGCCGTGCGTGCTGCGGAAGACGAAGGCGCCCGCCGCCTGCTGCCGCAGATCGTCGAGCTGCTGCACGAGGCCGGCTCGCTGGTACTGCTGGAGGGCATCGAGAGCGCCGCCCAGGCACGCATCGCCATGTCGGCGGACGTCGACTTCGCGCAGGGCTACTTCTTTGGCCGCCCGTCCGGCGAGCGGCCCGATCCCGCCCCCGCGGTGGCCGCCATCGACACGGTGTGGACGGACTACGACGCCTCGCAGGCCGACGACTCGCGGCGCTACCGCGAGCGCATTGCCACCTACCTGAACGCCATCGGCCACGCCGCCACCCTGCTCGCCGCGCGGCGCTCCGCCGACGAGGCGCTGGAGCTGTTCCTCGGCCAGGACGGCGCGCTGCGCTGCTACCTGCTGGACGAACAGGGCTTCCAGATCAGCCGCAACATTCCGGCACACGGCGAACAGCTCGCCGAAGGCATCACCCCCGGGGTCGATGCGGCACGCTCGCGCTGGTCGCGCCGGCCCTATTTCCGCCGCGCCATGGAAACCCCGGGGCGGGTCTGCGTCACCCGCCCCTATCTGTGCATTTCCAGCGCGGTGCTGTGCGTCACCGTGTCGATCTGCTTCCACATCGACGGGCAGCGCCGCGTGCTGTGCGGCGACGTGGCGTGGACCTGAGGACGCAGTCGACGCATTGCCGCGGCAATCCGCATTACCGCCCGGGCTGAGCCTGTCGAAGACGGGTCGCCGCCAATGCCCTTCGACAGGCGAAGGGCGAGCGGTGTGGCGTAATGGGTTGCCGGGTCAAGCAGTCTCAACGCAGCGGCGGCGGGAAGAACAGTCCGCCGTCGCGCCACAGTGCGTTGGCGCCGCGCGCCAGACCCAGCGGACTGCCCTGCCCGACGTTGTGCTCGAAGATCTCCGCATAGTTGCCGACCTGGCGGATCACCTCGCGCGCCCAGCCGTCCGCCAGCCCGAGCGCTTCGCCGGCACCCGGGCGGCGCCCGGCAAGCACCTCCAGCTCGGCGTTGGCGGCCGGCGCCAGGCGCTCCACGGACTGCGCATCGACACCATGCAGTTCGGCGATCAGGGTGGCATTGATCACCCAGCGCACGATGCCGAACCAGCGCTCGTCACCGGCACGTACGTAGGGGCCGAGCGGCTCGCGCGACAAGGTGTCGTCCAGGATGCGCCAGCGCGCCGGGTCCGGCGTGCGGGTGGCGCGCAGCGCCGCCAGTTCGGCGCGGTCGCCGCTGATCAGCTCGCAATCGCGGCGCAGGAAGCGCTGCAGGCGGTCTTCCGAACTGAGCGATTCGACCTGCACCAGTCCGAGCCCCCGACTGCGCGAAACATCGGCCAGGTTGGCGGCCGAGGTGGTGCCGCCCTGCACGCACACCCGCTTGCCCGCCGCATCGGCCAGCCGGCGTACCGGCGAATCGGCCCATGTCATCACCGCCTGGCCGTCGTGAAAGGTCGGCGCAACGAAGCGCACGCCCATCGCCGTGTCGCGCGCCAGCGTCCAGGTCGCCATGCCGAAGACGATGTCAACTTCGCGCTCGGCCAGCGCGCGGAACTTGTTCGCGGTGTTGATGCGCTCGATCTGCACCGCATCGGCGTGCCCCAGCACGGCGGCTGCCACCGCACGGCAGTAGGCCACATCGATGCCGGCCGGCCGCCCGGCACCATCCAGTCCGCCGAAGCCCGATGTGCCATCCACCGCGCAGCGCACGGCACCGCGCTGGCGTACGTCTTCCAGCGTATCGGCGTGCAGCCCGCCCGCCGCCCCGCCGAGCACCCCTACCGCCAGCGCGAAAAGCGCTCCCCGCATTGCACTCCGCTTCAAAGCTCCACTCCTTGAACTGGGCAGCGCAGGATCGCGCACCGCATTACCGGATAGCGCAAATGGTATAGCATGACGCAGCGCATCAGCCCACCCCTTCGATCCAACGCATGCACGCTGCCGGCCCCGCCCCCGCCTCCCCGCAATCGATCAAGAGCCGCTTCCTGCGTTTCTCGGCGGTCATGTCGGTGGTGCTGCTGCTCGCCTTCGGTGCCCTGCTCGGCGTGCAGCTGCATATCCAGCGCGGTGTCGCGGCGGTGGAGCGCGACCACCTGCCGCAGTGGCGCGCAGCCCTGCAGCTGGAGATCGACATCCGCGCACTCAGCCTGCAGGTCGCGCGCATTCCGCTGTCGCTGACCCATGCCGAGGCACGCACGCTGCGCGACCGCGTTGACGACGGCCTCGCGCTGATTACCGACACCCTTGCCGCAAGCCTGCCGGCGAACGATGGGAGTGCGGCACGCAAGGCACTGGCGCTTGCGCTGGCGGACCTGCGCGCCACAGTCGAACTGGCGACCGGCACCACGGCCCTGCGCATCGAGCTCGCTCGGCAGGTGACCTCTGACACAAGCGTGATCGGCGCGATTGCCGCAACCCGCCGCGAGGAGCGCGATTTCGCCCGCCGCCTGGACGACATCGGCCTTGCGCTGGCCAGCCAGGCCAGCATCATCGCCTTCGACAATCACAAGCAGCTCGCTGCGGAATACGAGCACATCGCCCGCCTGCGCTGGCTGCAAAGCAGCTTGATCGTGATCGCTGCCTTGCTGGTCGGCCTGCTCATGCTGGCGCAGTACCGCCTGATCGACCGCCGCCTGCTGCGCCGCATCGCCCAGTTGCGCGACAGCATGACCGCCGGCGCGGTGGCGCCCGAACTGCTGAGCGCGGGCCGTACGCGCGACGAGCTGGACGCCATGATGAGCGAGCTCGCCGGTCTGCTCGACCGCCTGTCGATACAGAAGCACGAACTGGAACGCCTGGCGGCCAGCGACCCGCTGACCGGGCTGGCCAACCGGCGCAGCCTGCTGGACCGCTTCGGCTTCGAACTGGCGCGCGCGCAGCGCTACCGGCGCCCGCTCTCCGTGCTGATGATCGACATCGACCATTTCAAGCGCATCAACGATACCTGGGGGCACGCGGCGGGCGACCAGGTGCTGCGCAGCATCGCCAACCTGCTGCAGGAGTGCACGCGGCACAGCGACCTGCTGTCACGTCACGGCGGCGAGGAGTTCCTCATGCTGTTGCCGGAGACCGACGCTGCCGCCGCCTGCGAACTGGCCGAGCTGCTGCGCACGCGGGTCGAGACCCTCGCCCTCGACCTGCCGCAGGGCAGCCTGGCGGTCACCATCTCGGTGGGCTGCGCCTGCCTGCGCGAGGGCGACAGCATCGATAGCCTGATCGAACGCGCCGATCTGGCGATGTACGCCGCCAAGCGCAAGGGCCGCAACCGCGTGGAAGGCGACCCGACGCCGAGCGGCATCGGCAGCTGAGGCGCCCACCGTCTTCAGCCCAGCGCACGCAGGCTGGCGAGCGGCGGGCGCGCGAGCAGGCGGCGCACGCCCAGCCAGCCGCCGGCCAGCACCCCGAGGGCACCCAGCAGCGCGCCGCTGGCCACCGGCAGCAGGCCGGGCAGGTAGTCCATGCGGAAGACCTGGTCGGCCAGCACCCAGCCGATGGCGCTGGCGCCGATGCCCGCGAGCACCCCGGCCACCGCCCCGAGCACGAGGAATTCGGCGAGCAGGGCATGGCGCACCTGGCGGTTGCGCGCACCCAGGGTGCGCAGCATCGCCAGTTCGTACTCGCGCTCGTCGTGCGTGGCCTGCAGCGCCGCATACAGCACCACCAGACCGGCGGCCAGCGAGAAGCCGAAGACGAACTGCACCACCAGGACCAGCTTGTCCATCATCGCCTGCACCTGGGCGAGCACCGCGGCGATGTCGATCACCGACAGGTTGGGGAATTCGCCCACCAGGCGCGCGGTGAGCGCATGCTGTTCCGGCGGCAGATGGAAGCTGGTGATCAGGCTGGCGGGATGGCCGTCGAGCACGCCGGGCGAGGCGATGAAGAAGAAGTTCACCCGCATCGAATCCCAGTCCAGCTTGCGCACGCTGGTGATCGGCGCCTCGACGGTCTGGCCGGCAATCTCGAAGGCGACCACATCACCGAGCTTGAGCGAGAAGGTGCGCGCCAGGCCCTCCTCCACCGAAAACTGCGGCGTTTGTGCCTCGCCATGCCACTGCCCGGCAACCACCTGGTTGCCGCCGGACAGCCGGCTGCCGTAGGACAGGTTGAACTCGCGCTCGGCCAGCCGCCGCGTGCGGCGGTCCTCGAAGGCCTCCGGATCCACCGCCTGGCCGTTGATGGTGGTCATGCGCCCGCGGATCATCGGCAGCAGCTCGGGCTCCGCCATCCCCGCGGCGCGGAACACGCCGCGCACGCCCTCCTGCTGGTCGGGCTGGATGTTGATCACGAAACGGTTGGGGGCATCCGGCGGAGCGGTCTGGCGCCAGGTGTCGAGCAGGTCGGAGCGGATCAGGGTGAGCAGCAGCAGTGCGGTGAGTCCCACGCCCAGCGCGGTGGCCTGGATCACGCTGCCGCCCATGCGCCGGCCGAGCGCGGCGAGCCCGTAGCGCCAGCCGCCGGCCGGTCCGCCGGCGCGCAGGCGGGCGGCCAGGCCGAGCACCAGGCGCGCAGCGAGGGCGAACACGCCGAGCGCCACGCCGAAACCGCCCGCCACCATCAGGCCCAGGCGCAGGTCGGCGGCAATCCAGAAGATGATCGCCAGCAGGGCTGCGGCACCGGCCAGCCAGGCCGCGCCCGATACCGGCTCCACCCCGCCCAGTTCGCGGCGCAGCACGCGCAGCGTGGGCACCGCGCCCAGACGCAGCAACTGCGGCAGGGCGAAACCCACCAGCAGCACCAGCCCCACCGCCACGCCGTGGGCGAGCGGCAGCAGCGAGGGCGTGGGCAGGGAGGTGGCGACCACCTCGGCGAGGATGCCCGCCAGCACGAACTGGGTCAGCCAGCCGAGCGCCGAGCCGGCCAGTGCGGCGATCAGGCCGAACAGCAGGAATTCGCCGACGAACAGGCGCAGCACCTGCGCCTGCCCCGCCCCCAGGCAGCGCATCACCGCGCAGCCGTCGAGATGGCGCTGCATGAAGCGGCGCGAGGACAAGCCCACCGCCACCGCGGCGAGGATCACGGCGAGCAGGGCGGCCAGGCGCAGGAAGCGCTGCGCCTGATCGAGCGCGTCACTCACCTACGGACGGGCGTTTTCGATGCTCTCCACCGCCTGCCCGCGCCCCAGGTTCTGCTGCGCCCAGCGCGCATAGGCGTCCACCGCCTGCGGCGTGCCGGCCAGATGGAGGCGCCAGGTGGCGCGGCTGCCTTCCACCAGCAGGCCGGTGGCCGGCAGGTCGGCGGCGTTGAACATGGCGCGCGGCAGCAGGCTGAAGAAGTTCGCCCCGCGGTCGGATTCGAAGGTGATCATGCCGCCCACGCGGAACTCGATCATCCCCAGGCCGACCGTATCGCCCACCTGCACGCCGAGCTCGGCGAACAGCCGCTCGTCCAGCCACAGCTCGCCTGGCGCCGGTACACGCCCGGCCACCGCATCCGGCTGGTTGGGCCCGGGGGCGATGCGCACCGCGCCGCGCAGCGGGTAGCCTGCCTCGACCGCCTTCACGCCGGCGAGCACCGCGCGCTCCTCGGTACTGGCCATGCTGGTGAACAGCACCGTGCCGGTGCTGTCCAGCCCGCGGCTGCGCGCCTCGTCGATGAAGCGCGCCGGCCAGGCCTGGTCGGCGCGCAGCAGCAGGGCGCCGCCGAGCAGCAGGTTGGCCTCGCGATCCAGCCCGCGCCCGACCCGGTCGGCGAGGAAGCCGACGCTGGTCAGGCTGGCCACCGCGATCAGGATGGCGAGTCCGAGCAGGTGGAGTTCGCCGGCGCGCAGGTCGCGCAGCATCATGCGGAAGGCAAGGCGGAAGGCGTTCATCGGTGGGTGCCGCAGCGGTTCAGGTGTTCAACGGACCCAGGATGCGGCGCACCAGTTCCACCCAGTAGCCCACACCGGGCGGAATGATCGCGTCGTTGAAGTCGTAGTTGGGGTTGTGCAGCGTGCAGCCGCCCTCGCCCGGGCCGTTGCCGATCCACACGTAGGCGCCCGGTTTGTGCTGCAGGAAGTAGGCGAAGTCCTCCGCCCCCATGCTGGGGCGCATGTCGGTGCGCACCGCCTCCGCGCCGGCCACCGTGCGCGCCACCTCGGCACACAGCGCGGCCTCGGCGGCGCTGTTGATGGTCGGTGGATAGCCGCGCCGGTAGCTGAAGTCCACGCGCACGCCGAAGGCCGCCGCAATGCCCTCGCAGATGCGCGCCAGATGACGCTCGACGTGGTCCTGCACATCCTCGGAGAAGGCACGCACGGTGCCGAACAGCTGGGCGCGGTCGGGGATCACGTTATAGGCCTCGCCGGCCTGGAAGCCGGTCACCGACACCACTGCGGCGTCGATCGGGTCCAGCGTGCGCGAGACGATGGTCTGCAGCGCCTGCACCAGCGCCGCGCCGGCGGTGAGCGGGTCCTTGCCCAGATGGGGCATGGCGGCATGCGCGCCATGACCGACGATCTCGATGTCGAAACGGTCGGCACTGGCCATCACCGGGCCCGCATGCACAGCAAAGTGCCCGGCGGGCATGCCGGGCCAGTTGTGCATGCCGAACACGGCCTCCATCGGGAAGCGCTCGAACAGGCCATCCTCGATCATCGCACGGCCGCCGCCCTCGCCTTCCTCGGCCGGCTGGAAGATCAGATACACCGTGCCGTCGAAGTCGCGCGCGGCGGCCAGCGCCTCGGCCGCGCCGAGCAGCATGGTGGTGTGGCCGTCGTGCCCACAGGCGTGCATGCAGCCCTGGTGGCGCGACTTGTGGGCGAATTCGTTGCGCTCCTGCATGGGCAGCGCATCCATGTCGGCGCGCAGGCCGATCGCGCGCAAGCCCTTGCCGCCGCGCACCACACCGACCACGCCGGTCTGCCCGATGCCGCGATGGACCTCGATGCCGAGCCCTTCGAGATGACGGGCGACCAGTTCCGCGGTGCGATGCTCCGCAAAGGCCAGTTCGGGGTGCGCGTGGATGTCGCGTCGGATCTCGGTCAGCTTCTGGTGGCTGATGCCGGGAAGATGGGGGGTGCTCATGGCGTCACCTGGCGTTGATGGTTTTCTGCTGGAGTGGCCTATTACACCATGGCGGACGCCCGCCCGGCAGGCCGGAATGGTGCGCACCGAAAGCGGGCATGCACGGCGGCGGTGCATGCGGCCGCGCCCAGGGGGTGCGAAATCCGCCCGAACTGCCACACTTGCTTCATGGCGCGGGAATTGCTCGATGCCCCGCAACCCTTTCCGCAAAGGACACTTCCATGTCGATCCATGTGGCCCTGCATCACCTCACCCGCTACCGCTACGACCGCCCGATCGGGCTCGGCCCGCAGATCGTCCGCCTGCGTCCGGCGCCGCACAGCCGCACGCGCATCCTGTCCTACTCGCTGAAGGTGCTGCCGGCCAAGCATTTCATCAACTGGCAGCAGGACCCGCAGTCCAACTACCTCGCCCGCCTGGTGTTCCCGGAGCGGACCACGCATTTCGACATCGAGGTGGACCTGGTCGCCGAGATGGCGGTGATCAACCCCTTCGACTTCTTCCTCGAGCCGCATGCCGAGCACTTTCCCTTCGAGTACGAGGCCTGGCAGCGCGAGGAACTCGCGCCCTACTTCAAGACCCTGCCGCTGACCCCGAAGTTCAAGGCCTATCTCGACGCGGTACCGCGCGACAAGAAGCAGAGCGTGAACTTCCTGGTGGACCTGAACCGCGAGCTCTACGAACACATCCGCTACCTGATCCGCCTGGAGCCCGGCGTGCAGACGCCGGAGGAAACCCTCGACAAGCAGTCCGGCTCCTGCCGCGACTCGGCCTGGCTGCTGGTACAACTGGCACGCCACCTCGGACTGGCGGCACGCTTCGTCTCCGGCTACCTGATCCAGCTCACCCCCGACGTCAAGTCGCTCGACGGCCCGTCCGGTCCCGAGGCCGATTTCACCGACCTGCACGCCTGGTGCGAGGTGTATCTGCCGGGCGCCGGCTGGATCGGCCTGGACCCCACCTCGGGGCTGTTCGCCGGCGAGGGCCACATCCCGCTGTCGTGCACGCCCGAACCCGGCTCGGCGGCGCCGGTGAGCGGCGCACTGGACGAGTGCGAGGTCGAGTTCGAACACCACATGGCAGTCACCCGCATCTGGGAGGCGCCGCGCGTCACCAAGCCGTACAGCGAGGCGCAGTGGCTGGAGATCGAGTCCCTGGGTCACGCCATCGACGCCGAACTGCATGCCGCCGACGTGCGCCTGACCCAGGGTGGCGAGCCCACCTTCGTCTCGGTGGACGACCCGGACGGCGCGGAGTGGAACACCGCGGCGCTCGGCCCCGACAAGAAGCGCCTGTCCACCGAACTGTTCCACCGCCTGCGGCAGAAGTACGCGCCGCAAGGCCTGGTGCATTTCGGCCAGGGCAAGTGGTATCCGGGCGAGCAACTGCGGCGGTGGTCGCTGAACTGCTACTGGCGGCGGGATGGCGAGCCGATCTGGGAGGATGCCCTGCTGATCGCCGACGAGCACACCAAAGGCGGCGCCGACGAGAAGCTCGCCGGACGCTTCCTGCACGCGCTCGCCGAACGCCTGGCACTCGATCCGCAGCACATTTTCCCGGCATATGAGGATGCCTTCTACTACCTGTGGCGCGAACGCCGCCTGCCGGTCAACGTCGACCCGTTCGATGCCCGCCTCGACGACCCGCTGGAGCGTGCCCGCCTGGCGCAGGTGTTCAGCCGCGGGCTGGACCGGGTCACCGGCCACGTGCTGCCGATCACGCGCGATCCGGCCGGTGGCTGGCAGAGCGGCAAGTGGTTCCTGCGCAGCGAGCGCTGCTACCTGATACCGGGCGACTCCGCGCTGGGTTACCGCCTGCCGCTCGACGCCCTGCCCTGGGTGGCGGAAAGCGACTACCCCTGGGTGCACCAGCCCGACCCCTTCGACCACTATCCGCCCCTCGCGCCGCATGCCGCGCTGCGCCGCCAGTACGGCCCCGCCGAAGCGGGACGCGGCGGCTTCCACAACGGCACTGCCACGACCCGCGCGCCTGGCACCGCGGCAAGCGCGGCGGCCGATGCGCGCCTGCGCACGCCGGCCAGACACGAATCGGCCGCCTGGATCACCCGCACCGCGCTGTGCGCCGAAGCGCGCGAAGGCACGCTGTACCTGTTCATGCCGCCGCTCGCCCGGCTCGACGACTACCTCGAACTGGTCGCCACGATCGAAGCGGTGGCAGCCGAGCTCGGCCAGACCGTACTGCTGGAAGGCTACGAGCCGCCGCGCGACCCGCGCCTGGCCCATTTCCGCATCACCCCGGATCCCGGTGTGGTGGAGGTGAACATCCACCCGGCGTCGAACTGGGACGAACTGGTCGAGCAGACCACCCACCTCTACGAAGCGGCTCACCTGTCCCGCCTGAGCAGCGAGAAGTTCATGCTCGACGGCCGCCACACCGGCACCGGCGGCGGCAACCACTTCGTGCTGGGCGGCGCCACGCCGGCCGATTCGCCCTTCCTGCGCCGCCCCGACCTGCTGAAAAGCCTGATCGCCTACTGGCACAACCACCCCTCGCTGTCGTATCTGTTCTCCGGCATGTTCATCGGCCCCACCTCGCAGGCCCCACGCATCGACGAGGCGCGCAACGACTCGGTGTACGAGATCGAGCTGGCCTTCCGCGAGATGGCGCGCCTGTGCACGCCGGGCGCCGAAGGCTGCCCGCCGTGGATGGTGGACCGCCTGCTGCGCAACCTGCTGATCGACGTCACCGGCAACACCCACCGCGCCGAGTTCTGCATCGACAAGCTGTACTCGCCCGACGGCCCGGCCGGGCGGCTCGGCCTGCTGGAGATGCGCGCCTTCGAGATGCCGCCGCACGCGCGCATGAGCCTCACCCAGCAACTGCTGCTGCGCGCCCTGGTGGCGCGCTTCTGGAAGACACCCTACGAACCGCCCCGGCTGGTGCGCTGGGGCACCGAACTGCACGACCGCTACCTGCTGCCGCATTTCATCTGGCAGGACTTCTGCGACGTCATCGACGAGTTGCAGGTGGACGGCTACCCGCTGCGCGCCGAATGGTTCACGCCGCACCAGGAGTTCCGTTTCCCGAAGTACGGCGACTTCGCGGTCAAGGGCATGAGCCTGGAACTGCGCGCCGCGCTCGAACCCTGGCATGTGATGGGCGAGGAAGGCGCGGGCGGCGGCACGGTGCGCTCTGTGGACTCCTCGGTGGAGCGCCTGCAGGTGAAACTCAGCGGCGCCCCACCCTCCCGCTACCGGGTGAGCTGCAACGGCGAGACGGTACCGCTGGTGTCCACCGGCACGGTGGGCGAATTCGTCGGCGGAGTACGCTACCGCGCCTGGCAGCCGCCCTCCTGCCTGCATCCGAGCATCGGCGTGGACAGCCCGCTGGTGTTCGACATCGTGGACACCTGGAACGAGCGCAGCCTGGGCGGATGCCAGTACCACGTGGCACATCCGGGCGGGCGCAATTTCGACACCTTCCCGGTCAACGCCTTCGAGGCGGAAAGCCGGCGCCTGGCGCGTTTCTTCCGCATGGGACACACGCCCGGACGGCTGCGCTGCGGGGAAGCCCGCATCAACCCGGAATTTCCGTTCACGCTAGACTTGCGCCAGTCCTGACCCGCCCGCCGCTCCCCGGAGCGGCATTACTTTTGGCCGATACCCCACCCACCCATGCCATCCGGACTCATCGAAAGCTACCCCCACGCCGTCGACCGCTACGACGA
Organism: Thauera sp.; assembly: GCA_030603925.1. Lineage (GTDB taxonomy): Bacteria > Pseudomonadota > Gammaproteobacteria > Burkholderiales > Rhodocyclaceae > Pseudothauera. The sequence continues at coordinate 26,056 of JAUVWV010000003.1, forward strand.
GATGCTCGCCGCGCCCGGCCAGCCGCGCCCGCACTGGCAGGCCTTCGCCGAGCGCCTGAGCGGCTTTCCGGAGGAGGCCCTGCTGCACCGCGCGGATTTCGTGCGCGGCGCGATCGAGGCCGACGGCGTGACCTACAACGTCTATGCCGATCCCAAGGGCACCAAGCGCCCCTGGGAGCTGGACATGCTGCCCTTGATCGTCGGCGCCGCCGAATGGCAGACCCTGGGCGCCGCAGTGGCGCAGCGCGGCAGGCTGCTCAACGCCATCCTTGCCGACCTCTACGGTCCGCGCCACCTGCTGACCGAAGGCTTGCTGCCGCCGGCACTGGTGTTCGGCCAGCACGGCTACAAATGGCCCTGCCTGGGCGTGCAGCCGCCAGCCGGGATCTGGCTGCACAGCTATGCGGTGGACCTGGCGCGCGCGCCCGACGGCAAGTGGTGGGCGATTGCCGACCGCACCCAGGGGCCCTCCGGTGCAGGCTACGCGCTGCAGAACCGCATCATCGTCTCGCGCGCCTTCCCGGACGCCTTCCGCGAGTTGCACGTGCAGCCGCTGGCGAGCTTCTTCCGCGCCATCCAGGACAGCCTCGCCCGCCTGGCACCCACCGAGGGCGAAGCGCCGCTGGCCGTGCTGCTCACCCCCGGCCCCTACAACGAAACCTATTTCGAACACGCCTTCCTCGCGCGCTACCTCGGCTTTCCGCTGGTCGAAGGACAGGACCTCACGGTGCGCGACGACACCGTGTACCTCAAGACCCTGCGCGGCCTGCGCCGGGTGCATGCGATCCTGCGCCGGCTGGACGACGATTTCTGCGACCCGCTGGAGCTGCGCGCCGACTCCGCGCTGGGCATCCCCGGACTGATGGGGGCGATCCGCGCCGGACGCGTGTTGATGGCCAACCAGCTCGGCAGCGGCGTGCTCGAGTCGGCCGCGCTGCTCGGCTTCCTGCCGCCGATCTGCGAGCGCCTGCTGGGCGAAGCGCTGCTGATGCCCTCGGTGGCCACCTGGTGGTGCGGCGAGGAACCGGCGCTGGAATACGTGCTGGAACACCTCGACGAACTGGTGATCAAGCCGGCCTTCCCCTCGATGCGCATGGAAGCGGTGTTCGGCCATGAGCTGAAGGGCGACTCGCGCCGCCGCATGATCGAGCGCATCGTCGCCCAGCCGCACGCCTACGTCGGCCAGGAATGGGTGCGCCTGTCGCAGGCCCCGGTCTGGAACCGCAAGCTGATGCCGCGTTCGGTGGGCATGCGGGTGTTCGCCGCGGCCACCCCGGACGGCTACGCGGTGATGCCCGGCGCGCTCGGCCGGGTGGCGCCGCGCGCCGGCATGGAGGTGATCTCCATGCAGCGCGGCGGCCTCTCCAAGGACACCTGGGTGCGGGCGGACGCACCGGTGGTGCGCACCAGCCTGCTCAAGCGCCGCCTGGGGGTGATCGACCTGGTGTGCGGCGGCGCCGACATCCCCTCGCGCGTCGGCGAGAACCTGTTCTGGATGGGACGCTACGCCGAACGCTGCGAGGCCAGCGCGCGCCTGCTGCGCGCCGCGCTGGTGCGCGTCTCCAGTTCAGACCCGGACACCGAGCTGCGCCTCTCGGGCCTGCTCGCCGCGGCACGGCGCGTCGGCGTGCTGCCGCCGCTCGCCGAGGAAAGCGGCAGCACGCCGCCCGCCCTCGAAGAGGAACTGCTCGCCGCACTGACCGATGTCGACCAGCCCGGTTCGCTCGCCGGCAAGCTGCGCGCGCTGGGGTTTTCCGCCGGCCACGTGAAGGAACGCCTGTCCTCGGACAACTGGCACGCCCTCAACCACCTGGAGCAACTGCTGGCGCGCCCGATCGCCACGGTCGACCAGGCGCTCTCCGCGCTCGACCAGGTGATGCTGTCCTGCATCTCGCTGGCCGGCTTCGCCATGGACGACATGACGCGCGACGAGGGCTGGCGCTTCCTCATCCTCGGGCGGCGCGTCGAGCGCCTGTACGGACTGGCCAGCCTGCTCTCGGTACCGCTCGAACCCGACGTGCGCGAGCGCGAACGCATGTTCGAGTGGCTGCTCGAAGCGGCCAACTCCATCGTCACCTATCGCGCACGCTACCGCCGCGTACCGGAGCTCCTGCCCCTGGTTCACCTGCTGGTGTTCGACACCACCAACCCGCACTCGGTAGCGTTCCAGGTCGACGCCCTGCAGCGTTACATGGGGCGCACCGCACGCGAACTGGGCCATCCCTACCCCTCGCTGATGATCGATCCGCTGGCACGCCGCCTGGCGGACTTCGACCTCACCCGCTTCGAGGCCGAGGACTGCGAGCTGGCGCTCGGCACCCTGCGCACCCTGCTCGCCGAAGCCGAGGACGTCGCCGGCAACGTTTCCGAGGAAGTGCATCGCCGCTTCTTCATCCACACCGTGCGCCCCATGCACCTGCGGAGCGTGGCATGAACATGCTGCCGAAGACCCCGGTGCGCTACCACATCCGCCACGACACGCGTTACCGCTACGACCAGCCGGTGGGCGAATCGCGCCAGCTGCTGCGCCTGACCCCGCGCGAGCTGCCGCAGCAGACCCTGCGCCAGCATCGCCTGGACATCGATCCGGAACCCGCGCGCCGCCAGCGCTTCACCGATGGCCTGGGCAACCTGGTCGAAACCCTGCACTTCGAGCGCGACCACGACGCCCTGCTGATCCGCGCCGAAAGCTGGGTCGAATTGCTGCCGCGCGAGCTTCCCGCGCTGGCCGATTCGCCGCCCTGGGAGACGGTGCGCGATGCGCTCGAATACCGCGCCGGCCGCACCCTGGACGCCGCGCAACTGGACGCCTGCGGCTACCTGTTCGAATCGCGCCATGTGCGGGTGAAGCGCGAGTTCGCCGACTACGCCGCAGCGGACTTCCCGCCGCAGGCCCCCCTGCTGGTCGGGGTGCACCGCCTGATGCGGCGCATCTTCGACGAATTCACCTTCGACCCGGAAGCCACCGACATCTCCACCCCGGTCACCGAGGTGTTCGAGAAGCGGCGCGGCGTCTGCCAGGACTTTGCCCACTTCATGCTCTCCTGCCTGCGCTCGCTGGGTCTGCCGGCGCGCTATGTGAGCGGCTACCTCCTCACCCGCCCGCCGCCCGGCAAGCCACGCCTGATCGGCGCAGACGCGACCCACGCCTGGGTGTCGGTGTATTGCCCGGAGCATGGCTGGGTGGATTTCGACCCCACCAACGCACTGCTGCCCGACCTCGAACACATCACCATCGGCTGGGGGCACGACTTCGCCGACGTCTCGCCGCTGCGCGGGGTAATCCTCGGCGGCGGCGAGCACGAACCGGAGATCGCCGTCACCGTGGTGCCGGAGGACGAGTTCGAGACGCTCTACGGCGCGGCGGAACTTCCCGGCCTGCGGCTGGCCTGAGCGCTCATCAGCGCCGCCGCCTGCGCCCCCAGCCGTTTCGCCACCGCGTGAAGCTCTTCTACGCCGACCACTTCGTCCTGCCCCTGCCGCCCGGCCATCGCTTCCCGATGGAGAAATACGCCCGCCTGCGCCAGCGCCTGCAGGACGGCGGGCTGTTCGCCGCGCACGACTTCCTGGTGCCCGAAGCGGCGGACGACGCCACGCTGCGGCGCGCGCACGACGCCGCCTACCTTGAACGGGTGGCGGCCGGCACGCTGGATGCGGCCGAGCAGCGGCGTATCGGCTTCCCGTGGTCCGCGGCCATGGTGGAACGTTCGCGCCGCTCCGCCGGCGCCACCCTGGCGGCCTGCCGGGCGGCGCTGACCGAGGGCTGCGCGGCCAACCTGGCAGGCGGCACCCACCACGCCCACCGCGACTTCGGCTCCGGCTTCTGCGTGTTCAACGACGCCGCAGTGGCCGCCCTGGCGATGCTCGCCGAAGGGCGCGCCCGCCGGGTGGCGGTGATCGACTGCGACGTGCACCAGGGCGACGGCACCGCCACCATCCTGGCCGGCAACCCGGCCACCTTCACGCTCAGCCTGCACGGCGCGAAGAACTTCCCCTTCCGCAAGGCGGCGAGCGACCTTGATATCGAACTGCCCGACGGCACCGCCGATGCAGAGTACCTGGCCGCCCTCGAGGGCGCGCTGGCGCAGGTGTTCGACGCTTTCCGCCCGGATCTCGCGATCTACCTCGCCGGCGCCGATCCCTACCAAGGCGACCGCCTCGGCCGTCTGGCACTGAGCCGCGCGGGGCTGGCCGAGCGCGACCGCCGGGTGCTCGCAGCCTGCCGCACTGCCGGTGTACCGGTAGCCATCGCAATGGCCGGCGGCTATGCTCACCACATCGACGACACGGTGGCCATCCACGCCGCCACCGTGGAAACCGCCGCCCGCGTGTGGCGCCATCCTGCACAGGACCTCCCCGCATGACCGAAGAATCCCGCATCGCCCTGCTGATCGACGCCGACAACTGCCCGGCGGCCAAGATCGAGGTCATCCTCGACGAACTGGCCAAGTACGGCGTCACCAACGTACGCCGCGCCTACGGCAACTGGAAGAGCAGCGGCCTGAAGAGCTGGGAGGAAGTGCTGCACGAATACGCCATCCAGCCCATCCAGCAGTTCGCCTACACCAAGGGCAAGAACGCCACCGACAGCGCGATGATCATCGATGCGATGGACCTGCTGTACACCCAGCGCCTGGACGCCTTCTGCATCGCCTCCTCCGATTCAGACTTCACCCCGCTGGTGATGCGCATCCGCGCCAACGGCCTGAAGGTGTATGGCTTCGGCGAGAAGAAGACGCCGATGCCCTTCGTCAACGCCTGCTCCAAGTTCCTCTACCTGGAGACCCTCGGCGTGCAGGCGCGCACCGAGGAGGAAGCCGCCGCGGCCAGCGTGCAGAAGAGATCGGCCAAGGAACTCAAGGCCGACGCGAAACTGGTCAGCCTGCTGCGCAATGCCGTGGACGCCTGCCTGGAGGAAGACGGCTGGGCCAGCCTGTCGGCGGTCGGCTCACACATCACCAACCAGGCCTCCTTCGACCAGCGCAACTACGGCTACAAGAAGCTCGGCGACCTGATCGAGGCCACCGGCCTGTTCGAAGCCGAGCGGCGCGGCAGCCACCTGTTCCTGCGCGACAAGCGCAACGCGCGCAAGGGCGGCAACTGAGGCGCGGGTCGCCAGGCACGCGGCATCCGGCCGGATAGCATGACCGCGCGCGCCTGACCATACGACCTTAGTACAAGCACAGCGGGCTCCGTCAGACAGTTTCACATCCCCGGGGACCTCATAACCCTACCCGGCGCATGTCTTTGTTTGCGCTTTCGCACGACTTCCGTAATATCTCGGACTGAGCTGCTGGGCGCTGCACGCCGAGCCCTTTCGATCCGACTCTCGCCAGACGCCGTGCCCCGACACCTGACACCGCCCCGCCGCCCCGCCCGCCCCCGCCTGCCCACGCCCACCATCTCCGGCAGGACGGCCGCCGCATGAGGCGCGCCGCGCGCGCGCGCGCCGTCCGCTGGCTGCTGCTCCCCTTGTTCTTCGTCAGCGCCGCGGTGCTGGCCTCGCTGGCCATCGCCCAGCGCGACTTGTTGTCCACCCTGTTCCACCAACACACTTCGGTGATGATGTTCATCGAACCGGACAGCGGGCGCATCGTTGACGTCAACGCGGCAGCGGCGCGTTTCTACGGCTACAGCCCAAGGGAGCTGATCGGGCGCAGCATCGACGAGATCAACACCCTGGGACCGGACGAGGTGGCCGCCGAACGCGCGCGCGCGCGCGCCGAAGAGCGCAACTACTTCGTCTTCCCGCACCGCCTGGCCAGCGGCGAGATCCGCACGGTGGAGGTGTATTCCTCGCCGGTGCGCCTGGACGACGGCAAGCTGGTGCTGTTCTCCATCATCCACGACATCACCGGCAAGCGGGTCGCCGAAGAGGATCTGCTGGCCTACCAGAACCGCCTGCAGGAACTGGTGGACCGCCGCACGCGCGAGGTCACCGACGCCCAGGCGCTGACGCGCAACATCATGGTCGGCGCGCTGCTCGCACAACTCGCGGTGATCCTGCTGCTGGTCGCCAGCATCCTGCGCAGCCGTCGCGCCACGGCCGAACTGGCGCGACGCGAGCAAGAACTCAGCACCCTCATCGACGCCCTGCCCGACGTGGTGCGCCTGAAGGACGGCAAGGGGCGCTGGCAGCAGGCCAACCGCTACACCCTGGAACTGTTCGGCCTGACCCGGGTGGACTACCGCGGGCGCACCGATGCCGAACTCGCCTTCCAGCAGGACGATGAGCGCCAGGCCCTGCTCGGACACGAGAAGCCCGACGAGCAGGCCTGGGAAGCCGGTGAGGCGGTACGCACCGAGGAGAGCATTCCCACGCCGAGCGGCCAGTCCATGGTGTTCGACACCATAAAGGTGCCGCTCTTCCGCCCCGACGGCGCACGCGGCGGACTGGTGAGCATCGGACGCGACATGACCGAGCGCCGCCGCGCCGAGTCCGAGATCGCCCGCCTGGCCTACTTCGATCCGCTTACCGCGCTGCCCAACCGGCGCCTGCTGCTCGACCGCCTGGCGCACGCACTGGCCGTTGCACGGCGCTCCGGGCACTACGGCGCCCTGCTGCTGATCGACCTGGACTATTTCAAGACGCTCAACGACGCGCGCGGCCACGAAATGGGCGACCTGCTGCTGAAGGCCGCCAGCAACCGCCTGCAGCACGAGCTGCGCGAGAGCGACACCCTGTCGCGCTTCGGCGGCGACGAATTCGTCCTGCTGCTGCCGGAGATCTCCCCCCACCAGCAGCTCGCCGCGGACATGGCGCGCAGCGTGGCGGAGAAGATGCGCGCCACCCTGGGGCGGCCCTTCGACCTGGGCGGCGAACAGATCGCCATCGGCGCCAGCATCGGTGTGACGATCTTCCCGCCCAGCCAGGGCGGCGACGTCTCCGACCTGCTCAAGCAGGCCGACACCGCGATGTACCAGGCCAAGGCCGCCGGGCGCAACACGGTACGCTTCTTCGAACCGGAAATGCAGGCACGCGCCGAAATGCGCTTCATGCTGGAAGCCGAACTGCGCCAGGCCATCGACAACAACGAACTGCGCCTCTACGTGCAGCCGCAATACGACGGCGAGCGCCGCATGCGGGGCGCCGAAGTCCTGCTGCGCTGGCACCATCCGCGGCGCGGGCTGATCTCGCCGGCGAGCTTCATCCCGATCGCCGAGGAAACCGGCCTGATCGTCGAACTGGGCGACTGGGTGCTGCGCAACAGCTGTGCGCTGCTCACCCGCCCCGAACTGGCGGAAAGCACGCTGCGCATCTCGGTCAACGTCAGCCCGCGCCAGTTCCACCGCATCGGCTTCGTCGGCCGGGTGCGCGACATCCTCGCCGAAACCGGGGCGGATGCGGCCCGCCTGACCTTCGAGGTCACCGAAGGGCTGGTGATCGACAAGGTGCACCAGACCGTGGCAACCATGTCCGAGCTGAATGCGCTGGGCATCCATTTCTCGGTGGACGACTTCGGTACCGGCTACTCCTCGCTCGCCTACCTGAAGCGCCTGCCGATCGACGAACTGAAGATCGACCGCAGCTTCATCCAGGACGCCCCCACCGACCCCAGCGACGCCGCGCTGGTGGACACCATCCTGTCGATCGCCGCCCACCTGCATCTGGACGTGGTGGCCGAAGGGGTGGAGACCGAGGCCCAGGCCGCCTTCCTCGCCAGCCGCGCGCCGATGCTCTACCAGGGTTACCTGTACGCCCGCCCGGAACCGGCGGAAACCTTCCTGCAACGCCTGCGCAGCACGCAGAGCAGCTGAGCGCCGCAAGAACCGGACGTTCTTGCGGCGCACCGCGTGGCGACACCTGCGCGCTACCCGCCCCTGCGCACCGATTCCGCCGCTACGCGCAGCACGCAAGCCCTCAACTGACGAAACGGCACTTTGACGCAGGGCTGCGGGTATCCATGTTGCGCCCGCGGTTCAGGTGGTCGTCGATTTCCGCCGCGCAGCCGAGCAGGCGCGCATAAAGGAACACGGTGAATGCGGCCGACTCCAGCGCCGCCTCGCCGATCTCCCCCGCCCGCCAGGGTTGCCAGGTCAGTTTGAGCAGCAGCGCGGCAATCACCGCGTCGAGAGTCACGCAGTACACCGTGCGCGACACCCCGGCATCACGCAGCGCCTGCACCAGTGCGCGGTAGAACTCGTGGAACACGTTGCTCTCGCCGCGCGCGGCCATCAGTTCGCGGATGAAGGCCTCGCGCGGATCGACGTTCACCGGGCGGTCCTTGAACACCGGGTGGTTCACGCCGGGGATCTTGCGCAGATCGGCGCTGCCCGCAGCCTTGGCGCTGGCCTTGTACTGCGCATAGTCCTCGGCGCAGCGCACTGCGAGCGCCGCCACATCGATGCCATGCGCGGGGTCGGCGGGATCGATGAGCGACGTATCGCGGAACTGCGCCATGAGGAACTGCACCCCTTCGAAACCGTTGCCGCCGTGCGCGTAGCCGGTGTGCGTGAGGAAGCCGAGCAGCGCCTTGTTGAGTTGCACGCGCTGCGGCGCCTCCGGGCCGTCGGCCGATACCGCGCCCTTGGCGCCCTGCGCGGAGATGGTGCCGGGACCGTTGGTCAGCAGGATGCCCACCAGGGTCTGGAAGGCGAACAGATCGGCCGCGGACGGGGCACGGTCGAGCAATGCACGGCAGGCGACATCGGTGATAGAGGCCTCGCCGAGCAGGCTTGCCGTGGGGATCTCGCAGAAGGTGTCGGGGCCATGGCGCGCAGCATCGACCGAGGCGCCGATCGCCGTGCCGATCAGGCGCATCCAGGCCGGAAGGCGCTCCGCAGTGAGGCGCGAGACCCGTTTCCTTAGCAGCGGCCCCCAGGCCAGCGTGGTGGTGATCGCCGCCAGCACCGCATCGGCCGTGGGCGGTGCCCCCAGTCCGCGCAGCCAGCGCACGAACACCGAGCGCGCCTCGCGTGCGTCGAGCCCGGCCAGCATCGCCTCGGCCTGCGGGTCCGGGCCGTCGGCCAGCACCAGGCGGCGCAGCGCTGCATCGTCAGCCAGCGCGCCGAGGTCGAAGTCGTCATCCAGCGCATCGCGCAGACCGGCCGCATGGAAGCGTTCGATCAGCAGCGCGGCGATCTCGCCCGCGCCCGCCGTGCGGCGCGGCCCGACGATGGCGAGCGCCGCGCCGAGTACGCTGTTGGGCGCATTGCCCGCATCGCGGGCGGCCTGGGCGGCCGCCAGTGCCGGGTCGCCGTGGAGGTTCAAGCAGGCGCAAAGCGCCACATTGACCAGTTTGCGGTCGTTCTCGCCGCCCGCTTCGCGCAGTAGCGCCAGGCTCACGTTGGCCTCCAGCGGCAGGCGCGCTGCCTCCAGTACCGAGACGCCATGCAGGCTGGAGACCTGAGTCTGCGGGTCCATCTGCGAGGCACCGGAAGCATCCTTCAGCCCCTCGCGCGGGAACAGCGCGCCGATCTGGCGGGCCAGCTGGCCGATCTGCATACGGTAGGGTTCGATTGCGTCGACCACCGGCAGGTCGAGCGCGGCCGGCAGCTCGACACCGGCGTTGCCGCCGAACCAGGCCTTGAGCTCCATCGTGCCTTCCGGGGCGAAATCGGGCAGCGTGGCATTGGCGCGCATGACCTCGGTGAGCGCCGCCGGGATGTGGGCGATGTTGGTCACCACCGCGCCCTTGGCCGAGAACACCGGATTCTCCGGCGTGTAGATCGCGTCCACGCCGAACTTGTCCATGAACCAGCGTTCCTTGGCCGCGGCGTCGTCCTCGCCGCCGGCCATCGCGCCGGCGTGACCCACGGCCCGGGTCAGCTTGGCCTTCCAGCGCCCCACCACGCAGGCCACCACCGGCTTGGTGAACTCGGCGTCGCGCTCGTAGTAGCCACCCGGCTCGCAGTACAGCACCGCGGCCTTGCTGCGCGCGTCGTTGGCGAGCGCAAAGGCGAACTCGGGCGCGGCGTAGTGGATGTACACGTCCTTGCCGCTGGAGACCAGCGTGGTGGTGCCCCAGCCGGCCATGCGCAGGTACTGCGCGATGGTGGTGGTGAAGCCGCCCGAGTTGGAGAGGATGGCGATCGAGCCGCGCTTCAGGGTGTCGCTCGGATTGTCGCCGCCCAGCGCACCGCCGATGCGCACTTCGTTCCACGCGTCGGCCACCCCCAGGCAGTTGGCGCCGAAGATGTCGATGCCGTGCTGCTGGCCCATCGCGCGGATTTCGCGTGCATCGTGCACCGCGATCTTCTCGGTGATGATGAAGACCTTCTTCAGCTCGGGATTGACCCGGATCAGCTCGGCCACACCGTCGCGTGCGGCCGCAGGCGGCAGATACACCACGCCGCAATTGAAGCGGTGACCCGCATCGAGCCCCTCGCGTACGCTGTTGTAGACCGGAATGTCGCCTGCGGGGGTGGCGAGCACCTGCCCGCCCCGCCCCGGCGAGGTGCCGAACACCACGTTGCCGCCCGACCACGCGTGGCCGACCGGGGTAACCTCGGAGGACTCGCCGCCGAGGATGTTGAGCACGCACACCCGGTCGTGGCGGGTGGCGATCTGCGAAAGCGAGCTGATGCCCACGAAGTACTTGAAATCACCTGCTCCAGGCTGGTACATGGCTGTCTCCTCGATTGTCGCCGGGCGGGCTCAGGCGGCTGCCGTTGCCTCGGTAATGCCCAGCCGGCGCGCCACCGCGGCGCGTCCGCCGGCCTTCATCCATTCGTTCATCTCGCGGGCGTAATCGACCACCTCGCTCATCGCCGAGTCGAAGCCGAACAGGCGGTAGGGCAGGCCGAGCGCCTCGCAGGTGTCGCGCAGCACGCCCATGCCGCGCACCAGGTTGGGCCCGCCGCGCCCGGCGACCACCGCCAGCGGCGTCGGGCCATAGGTGCCGAAGTGCTCGCGCAGCGCGTCGGCCATGGCGCGGAAGGTCTCGAAGATGTCGGTGTTGTTGGACTTGCCGCCGATGATGAACAGCACGTTGGCCTGGCGCAGCCAGTGCTTGAAGCAGATCGCGGCGACCGACTTCATCTTCTCGTAGGGCGGATTGCCGCCGAAGTCCGAGGAGATGATGGCGTCGTCGCCCAGCATCTCGGTGACCAGCGAGTTGGCGCCGCCGCCGAAGGTGGGCGCGAGGATGGTGCCGTGCTCGTTGATCACGTACACGTCGCTCTGCCCCTGGTGGGTGCGCAGCTGGTTGATCTCCTGCTCGAAGTCGGAATAGTCGGCGGCAAACAGGTGTGCCGGCAGGTTCAGGCGATGCCAGCGCGGGTCGTCGCGGTCGAAGCCGCACTTGAAGTCGCAGGCCACCGGAGTGAGCCGTCCGCGGCGATCCGCGCGCATGCGGATCGGGTTGAGTTCGAGCGTCGTCATGCCGAAGTCGTGGAACAGCTCCCACAGGCGCGGCAGGTGCTGCACCAGCGGGGAGATGATCTCCTTCGGGGCGCCGATGTCGGCCAGCGCGTTGGCCACCACGAAGGCCTTCAGGCCGGTCAGCGGATCGAAGGGGATCTGCGCCACCTGGGTCTTGTCGAGCTCCTCGATGTCCATGCCGCCGTGGTGGGTGAGGGTCATGGTCGGCGCACGGAAGCGCGTCGAGTCGGTGATCGAGAAATACACCTCGTGCTCGGCGGGCACGGCCCCCTCGAAGGTCACCCCGTTGGCCTTGGCCACCTGGTTGCCGTGGCGGTGCTCGACGAAGTACAGGCGTTCCTTCTCGGCGAGTGCGGATTTCAGGTCCTTCGCGCGGCCGATCAGGCCCGCTTTGCCCTTCTTGCCTACACCCCCCTTGAACACGGGTTTGACGAACACCGAACCGTGGCGCTCGATGAGGTCCTTGATCGCCTCTTCGCTGGCATCCGGGCCGAGCACCTCCGCAGCGGGGAAGTCGGCGAAGCGCAGCAGTGGCGATCCGTGAAGCATGCCGGTGACCTGCATGATGGCTGTCTCCTCTGGTGGGTAGTACCGTCGATGCTGCCGCCGCGGGCTTTCGATCCGCTTTCTGCGACGGACCTGGGCCGATGGCGGGCGGTGATGCGAAAAAGAACTCCGGACAGTCTGCTCCCCCAGCTGTCCGGAGTCGGTCAAAGGCAGCCGGTCGCCCGGCGCCCTGGAAACGGTCGTCGCTGCCGGCTCAGAACCTGTGCCGCATGCCCGCCATCACGACACGGACGGTGTCACCGGCCGCAGGCGTGAAGTTGAAACCGTAGTCGGCATTGGAAGCGTTGTTGATCTGGGAGTATCCGGCGTACAGCGTCGTGCGCTTGGAAAGGTCGTGCATGTAGTACAGGGACGCGCCCTTTGCGTCTTCCGCACCCGCCTCGCCGCTTTCGTCACGCACCCCGTAGGACACTGCGAGCGTACCCGCCGCACTGACCGGAATCGCGGCGCCGAGCGAGTAGCTGCGCGCCTTGCCGGAGCCCTGCGACCCGCTTTCCTTGTCACGGGAATACAGGCCGTACAGGGTGGCCACCCCAAGATCGTAGCTGCCGCCGATACCGTGGGTGGTCGCGCGTCCGCCGGTGCTGTTGCTGATGAAGCTCTGCGTGGTTACCGCAGCCGCGAACGGGCCGTTCTTGTACATGCCGGTGAGGCCATAGCCCCGCCCCTGCCGGCGCACGTCGCTGTCATCGCTGGCGATCTCCGCGCCGTTCCAGTAACCGACATCGAACGAGAGGCCGGCCATCGTGGGGGAGCGGTACTTGATCATGTTGTCGAAGCGCACCTGGTAGCCGCGCGTGACCGAACCGCTCTTGCGATGCAGCAGGCCCGCAGTCCGATCGGCACCGCCGGTCGCCTCGAAGGGATCCAGTGCGACGAACGCAGGCGAGTACTGCCGCCCCGCCGTGACCCGGCCCCACGAGCCCTCCAGCCCAAGGAAGGACTGGCGCTGAAAGCCGCTCAGGCCACCGACATCCGGGCTGATGCCGGCCTCGAGGGTATAGATCGCCTTCAGGCCATTGCCCAGGTCCTCGCTGCCGCGAAACCCGAGGCGCGAACCGTTCAGTTCGCTCGTATCCATCGCGCTGCGCCGCATGTCGCCGGCCCACTCGCGGGCCATGTTGATATCGATGAGGCCGTAGATCGTGACGTTCGACTGTGCGCTGGCCGCCAGCGGCGCCGCGCCGGCCAACGCCAGCAGCGTTGCCCGGACGATGCTCGTCTTTTTCATCTGTCTTCCTCCGAAAGTGGTTGGATGTCCTGCAGCACGGACATCCGCACCGCAGGGACGGCGCCATTGAACGCGGGGCACCTTTCGAACAACTTTCGATGGAAGACCGGACGCCGGGCATCGGCAACGGCCCGTTGGCGCCGCGCAGCAACCGCCCTGCGGCGAAAACCCCGTCCGCAAGAGCGCGCCCTGCCGGGGGCGCGGAAAAAAAAACCGCAGGAGGATCCTGCGGTTTTTCTGCTGCTGCGGAGCAGCTCGGCTCAGATCACGCCCTGCGCCAGCATCGCGTCGGCCACCTTGACGAAGCCGGCGACGTTGGCGCCGTCCACATAGCTCACCGAGCCGTCCGCGCGCTTGCCGTACTGCAGGCAGGCGTTGTGGATGCCGCGCATGATCTCCTGGAGACGGCCGTCGACCTCTTCGCGCGTCCAGGAGATGCGCATCGCGTTCTGGCTCATTTCCAGACCCGAGGTCGCCACACCGCCGGCGTTGGAGGCCTTGCCCGGGGCGTACAGCACGCCGTTGTGCTCGAACACCTTCACCGCTTCGGCGGTCGAGGGCATGTTGGCGCCCTCGGCGACGCAGATCACGCCGTTCTTCACCAGGGTGGCGGCGTCGTTGGCGTCCAGTTCGTTCTGCGTGGCGCACGGCAGGGCGATATCCACCGGCACATGCCAGGGACGCACGCCCGGCTCGAACTTCGCGCCGATGCGCGCGGCGTAGTCGCTGGCGCGGCCGTAGAGGTGATTCTTCACTTCCATCAGCTCGGCAAGCTTCTCGGCGGTGAACCCTTCCTCGTCGATCACCGTACCGCTGGAATCGGACACGGTGATGACCTTGGCGCCGAAGGCCATCGCCTTCTCCACCGCATACTGGGCGACGTTGCCCGAACCGGATACCGACACGCGCAGGCCTTCCATGCTGCGGCCGGCGTGGCGCAGCATCTCTTCGGCGAAGTACACCGTGCCGTAGCCAGTGGCCTCGGGACGGATCAGCGAGCCGCCGAAGGACAGACCCTTGCCGGTGAACACGCAGTCGGCGCGGTTGGAGAGCTTCTTCATCATGCCGGCCATGAAGCCGACTTCACGCCCGCCCACACCGATGTCGCCGGCCGGCACGTCGGTGTCGGAACCGACATGGCGGTACAGTTCGGTGACAAAGGCCTGGCAGAAGCGCATCACTTCGCCGGGGCTCTTGCCCTTCGGGTCGAAGTCGGAACCGCCCTTGCCACCGCCCATCGGCAGGGTGGTGAGCGCGTTCTTGAAGGTCTGTTCGAAGGCGAGGAATTTCAGGATCGACAGATTGACCGAGGGATGGAAGCGCAGGCCGCCCTTGAACGGACCGATCGCCGAACTGTGCTGGATGCGGTAGCCGCGATTGACACGGACTTCGCCCTTGTCGTCCACCCAGGACACGCGGAACAGGATCGCGCGCTCGGGCTCCACCAGGCGATCGAGCAGGCCGTGCTCGGCGTAGCGCGGGTGTTCGGAGATGTAGGGCCAGATGCTCTCCATCACCTCGACCACCGCCTGCAGGAACTCCGGCTGGCCGGGATTGCGTTCCTGCACGCTGGCAAGGAACTCTTCCAGGTTCTGATATTTCATCGTCTCTTTCCTTTCCGCCCTCTTCGGGCACCTGTCTGCGCCAAAAGAGTGCATTTTGGCGGAAACGCCGATCTCACGCACCAACTTTGATCAATTCAATCCCTATTTCGGTGCAAAAAAGGCGCCCGCGGGCGCCTTTGCCTGAAAACCGACGAGCTTCCTATCCCAGCGTGTCGTTCAGGATGTTGAAAATCCACGCCACTGCCATGAAACCCTCCTCGCTGCTCGGCGCCGCCGACAGGCCGCCGGCGCCCGGCACCCCGACCATGGTGCGCTTGCCGGCATCGTAGTGATACACCCCGGCGACGTGGATCGCCTCCTTCTCGTTCACGAAGCTGTAGCAGGTGTTGGCCACGATGGGCTCGTCGCTCACCGGGCGGCCCGCCAGCAGGGCGGCGATCGCCGCGGCGCACACCTTGGCCTGCTGGTTGGCCATGTGGGCCGACTTGGGCAGACCGGGCGCCGAGGCCACCGAGTCGCCGATGATGTGCACGTAGGGCGCGACCCTGGATTCGTAGGTCAGGAAGTCCACCTCGCACCAGCGCTGATCGACGTTCGCCAGGCCGCTCTTGCGCGCGATGATGCCGGCGCGCTGCGGCGGGATGACGTTCCACAGATCGGCCTTGATGCCGGCCTGCACGTCGAAGCGCAGTTCGCCGCCGGCCGCGTCCATGCGCTCGAAACCGGCATTCGGCACGTACTCGATCATGCTCTTGTAGCGCGTGCGGAAGGCGTCGAGGAACAGATCCTTCTTCGCCAGCACGTCCGGATTGGCGTCGAATACCAGCACCTTGGCGCGCGGGTTGCTGCGCCGCAGGGCACTGGCCACCAGGCAGGCGCGCTCGTAGGGCCCCGGCGGGCAGCGGAACGGCGCCTGCGGGATATGCATGGCAAACACGCCGCCTTCGGGCAGCGCACCCAGACGGCGGCGCAGGTCATGGGTCTGCTGCCCGGCCTTCCAGGCATGCAGGACCTTTTCCTGCGCAGCCGCGCCCTCCAGCCCGGGCAGGCTGTCGTAGGCGAAGTCGATGCCCGGCGCGAGGACCAGGCGGTCGTAGCTCATTGCACCGCCGCGCGCGAGGGCGATCTGCCGCGCGCCGGCATTGACCGAGGTCACCGTGTCGCGCACCACGCGCACACCATGGCGGCTGGCCAGGGTGTCGTGCGAACGCGTCAGGTCGCGCGTGCTCATCGTGCCGCCGATCACCCGGTTGCTCATCGGGCAGGCGACGAATTCCGCCGCGGCCTCCACCAGCACCACCTCGGCGCCCGGCGCCCAGCGCTTCAGATAACGCGCGCAGGTGGCGCCGGCAAAGCCGCCGCCCACCACCACCAGCCGCGCACCGCTGCCGTTCTGCGCCAGCACCGAGGCCGGCAGCGCCCCCGCAAGCGCGCCGGCACCAAGCCGGCGCAGGAATTCCCTGCGTTCGATCGCCATGCTTCGCCCCGCCTAGTTGGATGCCACGCCGAGCACATCGGCGATACGGCGCAGTTGTTCGTCGGAATAGCCCTGCGCGTGGCGATGCATGACGGTGGCCGCCCGCTTGCCGCTCTTGAAATCGATCAGGGCGCGGTAGATGCCGTCGGCCGACTGTCCGGCCAGCGCGGGCATGCCGCCGTCGGAACGCCCGTCGGGTCCGTGACAGGCGAAACAGGCGCTGGCCCAGGCCTCTGCCTTGTGGTCATCCTGCGCGAGCAGCGGGAACGACAGCCCCAGCCCGGCGGCGAGCAACACCGCGGAAACACAGTTCTGCATCAAGCATCCTCCTCACCGGCCGGCCTCGGCCAAAACGCGCACATCCTAGCCGAAATCGAACGTCATGACACGAAAAAGCCCCTTGCGGGGCTCTTAGGCGGCTGCGGGGGAGGAATGTTCAGCGGCGAGCGGCGCCGCCCGCCGCTATCAGGGCGGCAATGTCGGTATTGCCTACCGAGCGCGCCCACTCCTCGGCGGTCTGCCCGCGGTCGTTGCGCAACTCGGTACGCGCACCGGCGCGCAGCAGCCGGCGCACCACTTCCGCGTGGCCGTTGCGCGCGGCGAGCATCAGCGCGGTGGCCTGCGCGGGGTTGCGCGCATCCACGTCGGCCTTGCGCGCGAGGAGCTTGTCCACCAGGCCGGCATGGCCCTCGAAGGCCGCGTAGTGCAACGCCGTCCAGCCTTCGTGATCGACCGGTGCGCCAGCCTCGAGCAGCTGGTCGACGATGTCCTCGTGCCCCTTCAGCGCAGCGAGCATCAGCGCCGAATCGCCAGCCAGGTTGCGCGCCCCCAGACGCGGGCGGAAACGCAGCAGCGCGCCCACCGTAGCCGCATGGCCTTCGCGCGCGGCAAGGATCAGCAGGGTATTGCCCTGCGCATCGACGGTGTCCGGGTCGATGCCGCGTTCGAGCAGGGTGGCGAGCTGGCGGGTGTCGCCCAGGCGCGCGGACGACAGCGAGGCCTCGTAGCTGCCGCCCTGTGCGGCCGCTACGCCGAGGCTGAGCGCGGCACACAGGCCGACCAGGAAGCGGATGGAATCAGTGAGGGTGGGCATGGCGGAACAGCCTGAAGAAGTTGTCGGTACTGGCCTGGGCGATGCGCTCCAGGGTTTCGCCGCGCAGGCGGGCGATTTCCTCGGCCACATGCACCACGTAGGCCGGTTCGTTGGTGCGCCCACGATGCGGCACGGGCGCGAGATAGGGGGCGTCGGTCTCGATCAGCAGGCGGTCGAGCGGCACGCGCGTCGCCACCTCCTTGAGCGCCCTGGCATTCTTGAAGGTGACGATGCCGGAGAAGGAGATGTAGAAGCCCAGCGCGAGCGCCGCATCGGCGACCTCCTGCGATTCGGTGAAGCAGTGCATCACCCCGCCGGCCTCCTCCGCCCGCTCTTCGCGCATCAGGCGCAGGGTATCGGCGGCGGCTTCGCGCGTATGGATGATCAGCGGCTTGCCGGCACGCCGCGCGGCCCGGATATGGGTGCGGAAGCGTTCGCGCTGCCACTCCGGGGCGTCTTTCTGCCAGTGGTAGTCGAGCCCGGTCTCGCCGATGGCGATCACCTTCGGATGATCGGCCAGCGCGACCAGGCGCGCCTCGTCCGGCTCCTCGCAGTCATCGTTGTCCGGGTGCACGCCCACCGAGGCGTACAGCCCGGGATGGCGCCCGGCGAGCGCAAGCACGCGCGGAAAGTCTTCCAGCTTCACCGACACGCACAGGGCATGGCGGACAGCGGCCGCATGCATGGCGGCGATGACTTCGTCCTCGCGCGCGATCAGGTCGGGAAAATCGAGATGGCAGTGGGAATCGACGTACATGCGGGCGCTTCTGGCTTTGTCGGAACTTCGGTTGCGGGCGCAGGATCAGACCGCGCCGCGACGTACCGGTTCGCCGGCACACCACGGCGCGCTGCGCGCGGCGCGGGATTCAGAGGGTGTGGGTGGGGCGATTGGAGCCCAGGTGCCCGGCGAGGATCTGCTCGATGCGGTGCTTGACCGCCTTGCCGGACTCCTCGTTGCTGAAATGCACGCCCACGCCCTGCGTCTTGCCGCCCTGCGCACCGTGCGGGGTCACCCACACGACGGTGCCGGCCACCGGATGCTTGGTGGGGTCATCCATCAGCTGCAGCAGCATGAACACCTCGTCGCCCAGCGCGTGGTTCTTGGGCGTGGGCACGAAGATGCCGCCGTTGAGCAGAAACGGCATGTAGGCGGCGTAGAGCGCCGACTTGGAGTTGATGTTCAGCGACAGCACGCTGGGGCGTGCCACCTGGGGCCGGTTCTGGTCACTCATGGTCTGGGTCCGGTAAGCGCGCGCGCATAGCGCATCAGCATGTCTTCCAGCATCAGCCTGGCATTGAGCGGATGGCTTGCGACCCGCCGAATCTGGGCGAATTCATTGTAGCAGTTGCTCGCCCCGGCAAGGCTGCAGCGTGCCGCGAGCGCCGCCAGCAGGCCTTCGTGGGCGGGAAAGAAGCGCACCCGCCCGCCCAGGCGCAGCGCCGCCAGGTCCGCCACCCAGCGCTGCATCCAGTCCACCAGCACCACCATGCCGAAGCCGGCGGCCAGCGCCTCCTTCGACTTCAGCCAGCTCTCCCACTGGCCGGCCAGGCGCAGCGGATCGCCGTCGGGTAGCTGGGCGAGATCCTTCACGAAGCGGGCGTACAGCGCGCTGGCGCCCTGCTCCGCCAAACGTTCGGCGGCCAGCGGCAGCCCGCCGCTCAGCGCCAGCAGTTCGGCCGCGCGGGCGTCATGCGCGGCCAGCCAGGGGGCGAGCGCCTCGGCCGGCGGGCGCGCGAAGCTCCATTGCTGGCAGCGGCTGCGGATGGTGGGCAGCAGGCGGCGCGGCGCGGAAGACACCAGCAGGAACACGCAACCGGCCGGCGGCTCCTCGAGCAGCTTGAGCAGCGCGTTGGCGGTGAACACGTTCATCGCTTCGGCCGGATCGAGCAACACCACGCGGCGGCTGCCGTGGTGGCCGGTGACCGTCAGCGCCTCCTGCAGCGCGCGGATCTGTTCGATGAGGATCTGCGCGGACTTGGCCTTGCCCGCCGCGGGCTCCGCCGCGCCTTCGCCCTCGGCCCCCTCGGGCGCGGCCGCGTCGGCCGCCGGTACCACGCGGTAGAGATCCGGGTGGTTGCCCGAGAGGCGCCACTGGCAGGCCGGACAGTGGCCGCAGGCATGACCGTCGGGTGCCGGGGCGTCGCACAGCAGGCGTGCGGCGAGCGCCTCGGCCAGGTCGCGCTTGCCCAGCCCGGGCGGTCCGACCAGCAGCAGCGCATGCGGCAGGCGCTCGCCCAGTTCGAGCAGGCGCTGCCAGGTGGAGGCGAGCCAGGGGTGGATCATGCGAACCAGCGCTCGGTGACGATGGACGCCAGTTCGGCGCGGATCTGCTCCGGCGTGCGGCTGGCGTCGATGACGCGGATGCGCTCCGGCGCACGGCGCGCGCGCGCGAGGTAACCCTGGCGCACGCGCTCGAAGAAGTCGCGCTGCTCGCGCTCGAAGCGGTCGGGCGCCGCGCCGGTGCCGGCCACGCGCGCCGCAGCGACTTCCGGCGCGAGATCGAACACCAGGGTCAGATCGGGCTGAAAGCCGGGGTGCACCCAGCTTTCGAGGGCATCGAACCTGTCTTCCGCAAGACCACGCCCGCCCACCTGGTAGGCATAGGTAGCGTCCGAGAAACGATCCGACACCACCCAGCGGCCCTCGGCCAAAGCAGGCAGGATGCGCGCGGCGAGGTGCTCGCGGCGCGCCGCGAACATCAGCATCGCTTCGGTCTCCAGATGCAACGGCTCGTGCAGCAGGAGTTCGCGCAGACGTTCGCCCAGTGGCGTGCCACCCGGCTCGCGGGTCTGCTCCACGCTGAGCCCGCGCCCCTGCAGCAAGGCCACCAGCGCAGCGATCTGGCTGCTCTTGCCGGCACCGTCGATGCCTTCGAAAGTGATGAAGCGGGCTTGCCGCACGCGCTCGTTCAACTGCCTCTCCCCCCGCGCTGATAGCGGTTCACGGCCCGGTTGTGATCGGCAAGGTTGCGCGAAAATTCGCTGCTGCCGTCACCGCGGGCGACGAAGTAGAAAAAATCGGTCTTCAGCGGCTGCAGCGCGGCAAGCAGCGATTCGCGCCCCGGCATGGCGATCGGCGTGGGCGGCAGGCCGGCCCGCGTATAGGTGTTCCACGGATGGTCGGTGTCCAGGTGATGGCGGCGCAGGCGGCCCTCGAAGTCCGCACCGTAGCCGTAGATCACCGTGGGATCGGTCTGCAGGCGCATGCCGATGCGCAGGCGGTTGATGAACACCGATGCGACCAGGCCGCGCTCGTCGGCGCGTCCGGTCTCCTTTTCGATGATGGACGCCAGAGTGAGCGCCTCGTAGGGCGTCTTCAGCGGCAGGTCCGGATGGCGCGCCTCCCACACCCGCTCGAGCTGCGCCTGCATCGCCAGATAGGCGCGGCGGTACAGCGCGAGCGCGCTGGAGTGCTTGTCGAACAGATAGGTATCGGGGAAGAACAGGCCCTCGGGATGGGTCTCCGCGGCACCGATGCGCTGCAGGATCTCCGCGTCGCTCAGTCCTGCGGCATCCTGCAGCAGGAAGGGATGCGCCTCGACCATCGCGCGGAACTGGCGGAAGCTCCAGCCCTCCACCAGGGTCAGGTCGGCCTGCGAGACATCGCCGCTGGACAGTTTGAGGATCAGTTGCCAGAGCGTGAGCCCGTCATGCACTTCGTAGCTGCCGGCCATGATCCGCTCGGCCTTGCCGCTCGCCCGCGCGATCCAGTACAGCGCCTCCGGATGCACCGCAACGCCGGAAGCGGCGATGGTGTTGGCGGCCTGGCGCATGTTGTGGCCGCGCGCGACGGTGAAATCGATCACCGGCTCGGCAAGCGGCAAGGGACGCAGCACCACCCACCAGAACGCCCCGGCGGCGGCAACGGCAAACAGCATCAGGAGAAGGACAAGACGGACCAGCAGGGATTTCATTCGGAACGGACTCGATCGGACGGACACCCGCGTCAGTCCGTGCGGCGGGGCACGGCATCGGCTGCGCGGGCCGGCTGGGCCCTATAATACTTCATCGTCCTGCCCCTCCCCCCGACAAACCGGACCACAGACCCATGAACAACGCCTGGACCGACTTTCTCGCACAAGAAGGCGCCACCGTCGCTGCGGACGGCGTCCATTTCGCCACCACCCCCGCCGAGGGCGCATGCACCGTGGTGCCCCTGCTGCATCTGGGCCTGATCCGCAGCCGCGGCGAGGATTCCGCCCCCTTCCTGCACAACCTGCTGTCCAACGACGTCAACAAACTGGCCGCCGACGCGGCCGAGCTGAACAGCTTCAACTCGCCCAAGGGGCGCATGCTGGCCAGCCTGCTGATGTGGCGCGAGCCGGATGGCCACCTGATCGCGCTGTCGGCCGACATCCAGCCCGCGATGCTGAAGAAGCTGTCGATGTACATCCTGCGCAGCAAGGTCAAGCTCACCGACGCCGGCGACGAACTGGCGCTGCTCGGCGTGAGCGGCCCGCAGGCCGATACCGTGCTGCGCGCGGCCGGTCTGGCGCTGCCCGAAGCGCCGCGCAAGCACACCGGCGACAGCGCCACGCGGGTGATCCGCCTCACCGCCGACAGCTATCTGCTGGCCACCGCCCTGCACGAGGCGCCGGCCCGCTTTGCCGCGCTGCGCGATGCGGGTGCCGTGCCCGCCGGCACGGCCAGCTGGACGCTGGCGATGATCCGCGCCGGACTGCCGCTGATCACCGCCGCCACCCAGGAAGCCTTCGTCGCGCAGATGCTGAACTACGAACTGATCGGCGGGGTGAGCTTCCACAAGGGCTGCTACCCCGGCCAGGAGATCGTCGCGCGCACCCAGTACCTGGGCAAGCTGAAGAAGCGCATGTTCCGCGTGGCCGTCGACAGCGCGCAGGCACCTGCAGCGGGCGCGGACCTGTATGCACCGGACTTCGGCGAACAGTCCGCCGGCCAGCTGGTAAACGTCGCCCCGGCGCCGGGCGGCGGCTTCGAGGCGCTGGCCGTACTGCAGACCAGCAGCCGCGAGGCGGGCGAAGTCCGCCTGGGCAGCCCGCAGGGCCCCGCACTGCGCTTTCTCGACCTTCCCTACGCGATTCCCTGAGCCATGGATACAAGCAGCGAAGCGGTCAGCTACTACATCTACTTCCGCATCCGCGCGGACATCGACACCGACGCCGCCGCCGCGGGCATCCGCGCCATGCAGCTCGCGCTGGCTCGCACGACCGGCGTCGAAGGCCGCCTGCTGCGACGGCTGCACGACGCATACACGTGGATGGAGGTGTATGAGGCGGTCGGCGACCCGGGCGCCTTCGAGCATGCGCTGGACGCCGCCGTGGCGGCCCACGAACTGGGCGCGATGATCGAGGCCGGCAGTGCGCGGCACATGGAACGCTTCATCGAATGTGCCTGATCGTGCTGGCCTGGCAGGTCCACCCGGATTACCCCCTGGTGGTGGCCGCCAACCGCGACGAGTTCCTCGCGCGACCGGCCGCCGCGGCGCACTGGTGGCCGGACTATCCCGAGGTGCTGGCCGGGCGCGACCTGGAAGGCGGCGGCACGTGGATGGGCCTGAGCCGCAACGGCCGCTTCGCGGCGCTGACCAACTACCGCGACCCCAGCCAGCGCCGCCCCGGCGCGCCGTCGCGCGGCCTGCTGGTGCGTGACTGCCTGCGCGCAACCGAGGACGCACGCACCACGCTCGACGGCATCGCGCCGCATGCGGCGCGCTACCCCGGCTTCAACCTGCTGCTCGGCGACGGCCGGCAACTGGGCGTTTTCGAGAGCACCACCGGGCGCACGCGGATGCTGCCCCCCGGGCTGTACGGCCTCTCCAACCATCTGCTCGACACGCCCTGGCCGAAGGTGGCGCGCGCACGCGAGCGCCTGGCCGCGGCGCTGGGCGGCGAACCGGACGAAGCAGCGCTGCTGGCCCTGCTGCGCGACGACACGCCGGCGCCCGACGAACTGCTCCCCAGCACCGGGGTAGACGCCGACTGGGAGCGCTGGCTGTCGCCGGCCTTCATCCGCGCACCGGGCTACGGCACGCGCTGCTCGAGCCTGATCACCCTGCGGCGCGACGGACAGCTGCGCCTGCGTGAATGGACCTGGGACGAAGCAGGCGAACTGGCCGGCGAGGCGAGCCACGGATTTCTCGTCGCGGACACGCCGCACGGCACGAGCGACCCGGCACCGCACTGAACGCGCGCTGCGGCACCGCCTACGGGCAGCCCGCGGAACACTGCCCTACAGGCGGCGGCGCATCGTGCGGTGTTCGATGCCGGCATCCATGAACACCCCGCCTTCGGCGACGAAGCCGTGCGCGCAATAGAAGGCCTGCGCCTGCAACTGGGCGTTGAGCACGACTTCGCCCATGCCGCGCGCGCGCGCCTCGGCCACCAGTGCCTGCAGCACCTGCCCGCCCACCCCGCGGCCGCGCCAGGCGGCATCCACCGCCATGCGGCCGATGTGCCCATCCGGCAGCAGACGGCCGGTACCCACCACCCGGCCGTCGGGCAGTTCGGCCACCGCGTGGCGGCACAGCGGATCGAATTCGTCGCGTTCGAGTTCGGCCGGCACGCCCTGCTCGACCACGAACACCTGTTCGCGCAGCGGCATGGCCAAGGGCTCGGCCAGTGCCCAGTCGAGGATGCGGATGGTCGGCCGTTCGCCCGCGTGCGCGCTCATGCGTTCACTCTCCGATGT
>JAUVWV010000287.1 GCA_030603925.1 Thauera sp.
CGCCGGCGCCGGCCAGCTGTATGATCTTCTCTGCGCCGGACGGCGAGAGCAGGAAGCGCTTCACCTCGCCCTCGAGGACCAGCCACACGCCTTCGCCGTGGCTGCTGCAGTGACCAATGATCTCCTGACGGGCGTAATGGCACACGCGCGAACCGGCGACCAGACGCTCCAGATCGTCCCGTGCGAGCGTGTCGAACGGATGGGTCCGGGCAAGGGTTTCGGTAATGGCGATGGGGGTCTGCGTGTGCATGGTGTGCCCGCCTCCTCGGTCGTATCGGCCAGTGCAAGGGCGAGTCTAGACCTCGCGCGCGGCTGCAAGAAGCGCTCGAATGCCCCAGTGATTTTCTCGGGATACCTCCGAAGAGGTATCGTCGGACCGGGCTAACACATTGATTATCTTGGAAGGCGATTCCGCCATGGTTTGCCCGGGAGGGTATCTGCAGCACGTGGGGATACCCCCTTGTACCCGCCGGTGTCGGGGTTGATACGGAGAGAGGGGATGCACGGAATTCGCGACGCCCTGGCCAAGCGCTCCATCCTGCTGCTGGTCGGGCTGGCGATGCTGGCCGTCACGCTGATCAGCGTGGCAGGCATGAGTGCCTCGGTGGTGGTGGCCGAAACGGTGCAGGGCAGCGGCAGCGCGATCAACGTCGCGGGCAGCCTGCGCCGCCTCACTCACCGCATTGCCAGCCTGGTGGTGGCCGACGCGCTGCAGGGCCGCGAGGCGCAGTCGCGGGTGAGCGCAGCGGTGGAGCATTTCGAGGCCAATCTGGGGCATCCGGCGCTGATGCGGGTCAAGGAGCGGGCGCCGACGAGCGTCTTTGCTGCGACCTACCGCGGTGTGGACGCGACCTGGCGCCTGCGCCTGAAACCGATGTTCGCCGATGCCGCGCTGGGCGGGCCGCCACCGCGCACGCCGGACTATTACGAGCAGCTGCTGGTGGAGGTGGACGCCTTCGTCGACCAGCTCAATACCCTGGTGGCGGTGCTCGAGCATGACACCGAGGCCAACATCCGCCAGTTGCGGCGCACCCTGGCGGTGGCCATCACGCTGACCATGCTGGTGGTGGGCGCGGCGCTGTACCTGCTGCATCGCGCGCTGCACCGGCCGCTGGGCGAGCTGCTCGCCAGTTCGACGCGCTTCGCGCGCGGCGACTTCAGCGCCCGCGTGGCGCATACCGGGCGCGATGAGCTGGGGCGCGCCGGTGCCGCCTTCAACCAGATGGCCGAGGAGATCTCCAAGCTCTACCGCGATCTGGAACGCCGGGTGCAGGACAAGACCGCCGAACTGCAGCGCACCAACCGTTCGCTGGAGCTGCTCTACCACGCCATCGCGCGGCTCTATCACGCGCCGGCCGCCCCGGAGACCTACGACGCCACGCTGCGCGACATCGAGCAGATTCTGGAGCTGGAGGGCAGCTTCGCCTGCCTGCAGCCCAAGCACGAGGGGCCGGCGGTGGTACTCGCCAGTACCCTCGGCCCCTGCCCGGAGCGCCGGCGCGAGGGCGAGGGCGAGGGCGGCCCGCGCGACGGTTGTTCGCTGTGCCGCGGGGCGGTTACTCCCTGGGCCTACCAGAGCGAGGGCGGCTTCGATCTGCTGATGGTGCCCTTGCGCGATGCCGACCGGCAGTACGGCATGCTGCGTCTCGCCCTGCCGGCCGGCCGCCGCCTGCAGGACTGGCAGCGCCAGCTGCTCGAGGCGCTGTCGCGCCACATCGGCATGGCGCTCGGCATGGCGCGCCGCACCGAGCACGAACGTCTGCTGGCGCTGCAGGAGGAACGCTCCATCATTGCGCGCGAGCTGCACGACTCGCTGGCGCAGTCGCTGTCCTACATGAAGATCCAGGTCAGCCTGCTGCAGCCGGTGCTCGCCGACCCGGCGCGCGCGGCCGCCGCGGAGCCCATCCTCGCCGACCTGCGCGAGGGCATCAACGCAGCCTACCGCCAGCTGCGCGAACTGCTGTCCTCCTTCCGCCTGCAGATGGAAGGCGATTTCCGCACCCTGCTGGCGCGCACCGTAGAGGAGTACGCGGCGCGCGGCGACGTGCCGATCGAACTGGAGGCGCGCCTGTCCGGCTGTCATCTGACGCCCAACCAGGAGATCCACGTCCTGCACATCATCCGCGAAGCGCTCTCCAACATGCTGCGCCATGCCCGCGCGCAGCACGCCAGCGTGCGCATCGCCTGCGTGGACGGGCGCGAACTGGCGGTGACCATCGAGGACGACGGGGTTGGCCTGCAGGACGCGCCGCCCGACGGCCATCACCACTATGGCCTGACGATCATGCGCGAGCGCGCCAAGGGCCTGCGCGGCGAGATCGGCATCGGTCCGCGCCCCGGTGGCGGTACCCGGGTGAGCCTGCGTTTCCCCGCTGCGCCCGCCGATCCGCTCGGCGCCCATCCAACTGGAAGCGGCCAGGCCGCCGATACACCATGAGCGATACGCCCCAACGCGTCGTCATCGTCGACGACCACCCGCTGTTCCGCAAGGGCCTGGCCCAGTTGCTGCAGACCATCCCGACCTTCACCCTGGTCGGCGAGGCCGCCTGCGGCACCGACGGCCTGGGGCTGGCCTGCGAGCTGCATCCCGACCTGCTGCTGCTCGATCTCAACATGAAGGACCTGTCCGGCCTGCAGGTCTTGCGCGCGGTGCGTGAAGCGCAACTCGACACGCGGGTGGTGATGATCACCGTCTCGGACCATGGCGACGATCTGGTCGCCGCCCTGCGCGGCGGCGCGGACGGCTATCTGCTGAAAGACATGGAGCCCGAGCAGATGCTCGAGTCGCTGCGCAATGTGGCGGCCGGGCGCACCGTCATCGCGGAAAACCTCACCCACCTGCTGGCCGCCGCGCTGCGTGCCGAAAGGCGGCCGGAGTCCAGCGCCGAGGCGGGGCTCACCGAGCAGGAGCAGCGCATCCTGGAGCTGATCGCCGGGGGCCTGTCGAACAAGCTGATCGGCCGCGAGCTGGATATCGCCGAGGGCACCGTGAAGGTGCACGTGAAGCACATCCTGCGCAAGCTGGGCCTGCGTTCGCGGGTCGAGGCGGCGGTGTGGGCGGTGGAGCGCCAGCGCGCTGCGGACTGAGCGCCGCACGCCGTATGCTGTGGAGTTGAGAGCAATTCGCAACTTGACTGCAGTCAATGACCCCTTCCGCGGTGGGGGCGCAACATGCCCACATCCGCTACATGGGGATTTCCTGTGGAATCCGTGTCCCTGCCGCGCCGTGGTTTTCTGCGTGGCCACATCCGTACCGTAACGCCTGGCCTGCGCCCGCCCTGGGCGCTGGCCGAAACCGAGTTCGTCGAGCGCTGCACACGTTGCGATGCCTGTCTGCAGGCCTGTCCGTCGTCCATCGTGGTGCACGGCGACGGCGCCTATCCGGTGGTGGACTTCGGGCGCGGCGAATGCACCTTCTGTGGCGATTGCGTGGAGGCCTGCGAACCCGCGGCACTGCGCCGCGCCGAGCATGCCGCGCCGTGGGCGCTGAAGGCGGCCGTGGGCGGCAAGTGCCTGGCGATGCAGGGCGTGGAATGCAGGGTATGCGGCGAGATCTGCGGTCATTCGGCGATCCGTTTCCGTCCGCGGATCGGCGGCGTGGCACTGCCCGAACTGGACCCCGAGACCTGCAACGGCTGCGGCGCCTGCGTCGCGCCCTGTCCGGCGCAGGCGATAGCAATGGAGAGTAACGGATGAACATCGCAAGTCTGGTGGTCAGGGCCAAGCCCGAGCACTTCGCGCTGCTGGAAGAGTTGTACAGCGGCATTCCCGGCGTGGAAGTGCATGGCCGCTGCGAGCAGAGCGGCCACCTGATCGTCACCGTGGAAGACGGTGAGGGCTACGCAACAACGGATTCGATTCTGGCGGTGAGCATGGCCGAGCATGCGCTCAGCGTGACCCTCGCCTACGAGTACACCGACGAAGGTCTTGAATTACAGGAGGCATGACGAACATGGATCGACGCGCATTCATCAAGTC
>JAUVWV010000062.1 GCA_030603925.1 Thauera sp.
GCGTCGGCCCGCAGGGCGTGCAGGGCCTCTATGGCATCACCCCGGGCCTCACCACGCTGGGCAAGGTGATCGGCGGCGGCATGCCGGTGGGCGCCTTCGGCGGGCGGCGCGACATCATGGAGAAGGTCGCGCCGCTGGGCGCGGTGTATCAGGCCGGCACCCTGTCGGGCAGCCCCGTGGCGGTGGCCGCCGGGCTGGCTTCGCTGCAGCTGACCCGCGCACCGGGCTTCTACGAGGAGCTGGCGGCCAGCACCCGGGCGCTGGTGGAGGGCCTGGCCGGTGCCGCGCGCGAGGCCGGGGTCACCTTCAGTGCGGATGCGCTGGGCGGCATGTTCGGGGTGTATTTCAGCGCCACCGTGCCGACCTCCTTCGCCGACGTGATGGCCTCCGACCGCGAGCGCTTCAACCGCTTCTTCCACGCCATGCTGGAGGCCGGCCACTACTTCGCGCCGTCCGCCTTCGAGGCCGGTTTCGTCTCCGCGGCGCACGGCGAGGCCGAGCTTGCCGCCACTGTGGCGGCGGCGCGCAAGGTGTTCGCCGGGCTCGCCGCATGAACACCGCCTTCGACCTGGTCATCGTCGGCGGCGGGCTGGCCGGTGCCAGCCTGGCGGTGGCGCTGCGCGCCAGCCGGCTGCGCATCGCGGTGGTCGAGTCGCGTCCGCCGCAGCGTGCGGCGGGCTGGGATGCGCGGGTGTATGCGATCAGTCCGGCCAATGCGGCCTTCCTGCGCGAGCTCGGGGTCTGGCAGCACCTGGACGCGGCGCGCGTCTGCCCGGTGCATGACATGGTGGTATGCGGCGATGCCGGCGGGCGGCTCGATTTCTCCGCCTACGACAGCGGGTTGGGCGAGCTGGCCTGGATCCTCGAGGCCGGCCTGATGCAGGCCGAGCTGTGGGAATCGCTCAAGCGCCAGCACAACGTCACGGTGTTCTGCCCGGCGGCGCCGCAGGCGCTGACCGTGGATGAGAGCGGTGCCAGCCTGACGCTGGCCGACGGCCGCAGCCTGCGCGCGCGCCTGGTGGTCGGGGCCGATGGGGCCAATTCCTGGGTCCGCCAGCAGGCCGGCATCGAGGCGCGCTTCACCCCGTATCACGAGATGGGGGTGGTGGCCAACTTCCGCTGCGGGAAGCCGCACCGCAATACCGCCTTCCAGTGGTTCCGCGAAGACGGCATCCTGGCCTGGCTGCCGCTGCCCGGCAATCTGATGTCCATGGTCTGGTCGGCGCCCGACGCGGTGGCCCAGGAGCTGCTCGCGCTCGATGCCGCCGCGCTGTGCGAGCGCGTCGCGCGGGCGGGTGACGGCCTGCTTGGCGCCTTCGAGCTGGAGACCGCGGCGCAGGGTTTTGCGCTGCGCCTGATGCGTGTGGGGCGCACCGTGGCGCCCCGCCTGGCGCTGATCGGCGACGCCGCGCACGCCATCCATCCGCTCTCCGGGCACGGCATCAATCTCGGCTTTCAGGACGCGCGCGCGCTTGCCGGCGTGCTCGGTACGCTGCCGGAATGGCGCGATCCGGGCGAACTCGCGGTGCTGCGCGGCTACGCGCGCGCGCGCGCCGAGGAGCCCCTGTTGATGCAGTACACCACGCATGCGCTGAACCGTCTGTTCAACAACCGCAACCCGCTGCTTGGCGCGGCGCGCAACCTTGGGCTGAACCTCACCAACGCTCTGCCTGTCGTACGCAATGCCCTGATCCGCTACGCGGTCAATGGGCGCTTCTAGATTCCGGAGAACTCAATGCGCAATACGCTTCGCCCCGCCGCCCTCGTCATGGCGCTCGCCGCTGCCGGCCTTGCCCAGGCTTCCGAAGAAGCGGTCAGGAAGGGCATGGAGGCCTTCATCGGTGCGCCGGTGGTGGACTCGGTGAGCCGCACACCCTATGGCAACCTGTACGAAGTGGTGCTGAAAAACGGCGAGCTGATCTACACCGACGCCAAGGCCGGCTTCATCATCGACGGGCGCATCATCGACACCAAGACCCGCCAGGACGTTACCCGCGAGCGCCTCAACAAGCTCTCCGCGATCGACTTCGGCAGCCTGCCGCTCGAGCAGGCGATCAAGCAGGTGCGCGGCGACGGCAAGCGCGTGCTGGTAAGTTTCGAGGACCCCAACTGCGGCTATTGCAAGCGCCTGGGCAAGGACCTCGCGCAGATGGACAACGTCACCATCTACACCTTCCTGTACCCCATCCTCAGCCCGGACTCCACCGAGAAGTCGCGCAACATCTGGTGCGCCAAGGACCAGGCCAAGGCGTGGAACGACTGGATCGTCGACGGCAAGACGCCGCCCGCCGCGAAGTGCGACAGCAGCGTGGTCGATCGCAACGTCGCGCTCGGCCAGCAGCTGCGCATCAACGGCACGCCGACCATGTTTCTGGTCGACGGCAGCCGCATCGGCGGCTATGTGCCGGCTGCCGAACTGGAGCGCGCGCTGGCCGAAGTCGCGCGCTGAGCGGCGCGCGCCGGGAACGCCGCGAGGCCTTCCCGGCGCCGTGCGCTCAGGGCTGTGGCGGCGTCATGCCGCGCGGCAGCAGCACCCACATGCGTCCCTGCTGGCGCATCCGTCCGGCGCGCGCGCCGGCCTCGGCGCCGAAGCCCCAGAAGAAGTCGGCGCGCACCGCGCCCTTGATGGCCCCGCCGGTATCCTGCGCCAGCATCAGGCGGCGCAGCGGACGGTCCGACAGCGGATAGGTGGTAGCCAGGAACACCGGTGCGCCGAGCGGCACGAAGCGCGGATCGATGGCGATGCTGCGTTCGTCGCTCAGCGGCACGCCGAGCGCGCCGAGCGGCCCGCCGCCGGCCTGCGTCAGTTCGCGGAAGAACACGTAGCTCGGGTTGGCATTGAGTAGCTCCGACAGACGCTGCGGGTTGCGCCGCGCCCAGTCCTTGATGCCCTGCATCGAGGCGCGCTCCAGGGTCAGTTCGCCCTGCGCGATCAGCCAGCGGCCGATCGAGGTGTAGGGGTGGCCGTTCTGGTCGGCATAGCCGATCCGCACCCGGCTGCCGTCGGGCAGCTCCACCCGGCCGGAGCCCTGTACCTGCAGGAAGAACAGGTCGATCGCATCTTCCGCCCAGAGCAGTACCGGCGCGGGCAGGGCTTCACCGCGCTGTTCCAGTTCGGCGCGCGAGAAATACGGCACCACCCGGTTGCCGTCCAGGCGTCCGCGCAGGCGCATGTTCTTCAGTTCGGGATAGAGCTCGCTCAGGTCCACCGTCAGCATGTCCGTCGGCACGCCGTGCACCGGCCAGCGGTAGCGCGCGCTGCGTTGCCGGCTGCCCTTGATCAGTGGTTCGTAGTAGCCGGTCACCAGGCCCTCGCGGCTGCCGTCCGGGTTCACCATCTGCCAGGGGGTGAAGTTCTGCTCGAAGAACTGGCGCGCCAGTGCCGGGCCGGGCTGTTCGCCCAGCGCGCGCGCCAGGCCGCAGACCGACTGCCACTCGGCGCGGCGCTCCAGTGCGCGGCAGGAGGCGAGCAGGGGCGTCCAGGCGGCGGACGGATCGTCCTGCTGCCAGCCCTCGAGCGCCGACCAGTCGGCTGCCTGCAAGGGCGCGGCCGGCTCAGGTGGCGTGAGCGGCGCCGGCTCGGCGGCCGGGCACACCGGGCAGGCAGGGCAGGGCAGCGGTTTGGGACAGACCGTCTCGGCGGTCGGCGGCGGGGCAGGTGTGCGGCTGGCACAACCGCCCAGCAGCAGGCCGAGCAGCAAGGCGCCGGCAAGCAGGCGGAGCGGACGCAGGAGGGGGAAGGTCATTGCTGTAGCTTCGGGTTAAACTCGGGCGAAGGCGCCAGTATAGCGGTGCGGGGCAGCGCGACGGCCGAGTGGTGGCCGCGGCAGGGAGGTGTGCAATGTGGGTGATCTTTCTCGAAGCCGGTGTCGCGCTTGCGCTGCTGCTCATCATCGTGTGGGCGACCTGGCCGAAGAAGAACCGCAACAACCAGGATCAGGAAGCAAAGGATGACTGACCACCAGGTCGACGCACTACCTGCGGGCGTTCAGCTCGCCCGCCTGCTGGAGCGCGCCGAGCGCGTGCTCACCCGCCTCGAAGCCACCCTGCCGGGTGCGCCGGAGGCGCCCGACTGGACCGCCTCCAGTGCCTTTCGCTGGCGCCGCAAGCACGGCCGTGCCTGGTTGCAGCCGGTGGCGCATCCGCATCTGATCCGGCTCGCCGACCTGCAGGACATCGACGAGCAGAAGCAGCGCATCGACGACAACACGCGCCAATTCCTCGCCGGGCGGCGGGCCAACAACGTGCTGCTGACGGGGGCGCGCGGCACCGGCAAGTCCTCGCTGGTGAAGGCCGTGCTGGCCGAGTACGCGAACCACGGCCTGCGCCTGATCGAGGTGGACAAGGGCGACCTGATCGACCTGCCCGACATCGTGGAACTGCTCGACGGCCGCCCGGAGCGCTTCATCCTGTTCTGCGACGATCTGTCCTTCGAGGAGGGCGAGGCGGCCTACAAGGCACTGAAGAGCGTGCTCGACGGTTCCGTCTCGGCGGTGCCCGACAATGTGCTGGTGTACGCCACCTCCAACCGTCGTCACCTGATGCCCGAGTACCACGACGAGAACCTGCAGGCGCGCCACGTGGACGGCGAGATTCATCCGGGCGAGGCCACCGAGGAGAAGGTCTCGCTGTCCGAGCGCTTCGGTCTGTGGGTGTCGTTCTACCCCTTCAGCCAGGACGAGTACCTGGCGATCGTCGCGCACTGGCTGAAATCCTTCGGGCTCAGGCACAAGGCGGTCGAGCGTGCGCGTCAGGAGGCGCTGCAGTGGGCGATGATGCGCGGCTCGCGCTCCGGGCGGGTAGCCTGGCAGTTCGCCCGCGACTACGCCGGGCGGCTCGTGGAGTAGGCCGATGAGGAAGATCGTGGACGTCGCCGCCGGGGTGATCACCCGGCCGGACGGCAGCTTCCTGCTTGGCCAGCGTGCGCCCGGCACCTTCTACCCCGGCTACTGGGAGTTTCCCGGCGGCAAGGTCGAGCCCGGCGAGACGCCCGCTGCCGCGCTGGTGCGCGAACTCGAC
Organism: Thauera sp.; assembly: GCA_030603925.1. Taxonomy (GTDB): domain Bacteria; phylum Pseudomonadota; class Gammaproteobacteria; order Burkholderiales; family Rhodocyclaceae; genus Pseudothauera. The sequence continues at coordinate 5,020 of JAUVWV010000062.1, forward strand.
GAGGAACTGGGTATCCGCGTGCATGCGCTCAACCCCTGGCTGATGCGCGAGCATGACTACGAGCATGCCCACGTGCGCCTGCATTTCTTCGAGGTGCACGACTGGTCGGGCGAGGTGAACGACCATGTGCACAGCGCGCTCGCCTGGCAATGGGCCGACCGTCTCGAAGTGGCGCCGATGCTGCCGGCCAATGGCCCCATCCTCAAGGCCTTGCGTCTGCCGCGCAGCATGGGTGTCACCCATGCCGGCGAGGTCGGCGCCGCAGTGCAACTCGCGGCGCTGGACGCGGCACTGAGCGCCGGGCTGCGTCTGGTGCAGGTGCGCGAGCCGCTGCTCGATGACGATGCACGCGGGGTATTCGCCGCCGAGGTGGTGCGCCGCGCGCACGCGGTGGGGGCGCTGGTGGTGATCAACGGCGATGAGGCACTGGCCCGTTCCTGCGGGGCGGATGGGGTGCACCTGCGGGCGGCGCAACTGGCCGCGCTGGACGCGCGTCCGGATCTCCCCTGGGTGGGGGCGTCCTGCCACAGCCGGGCGGAACTCGAGCGGGCTGCGGCGCTGGAACTGGACTATGCGGTGCTGGGTGCAGTGCGGGAAACGCCGACCCATCCCGGACAGGCGGCGCTGGGCTGGGACGGCTTCAGCCGGCTGGCGGCGGAGCTGCCGATACCGGTGCTGGCGCTGGGGGGCATGACGCCGGCCGACATGATGGCCGCCCGGGCGGCCGGGGCGCACGGCATTGCGGCGATCCGCGGGGTCTGGGGCGCGCCCTGAGGCGGTAGTCTTTCGTTTGGGCGCCTCAGGCGCGGCCGGCGTCCTCGTCCGGGTCCGGCGGGGCGTCGGCCGGTACGCGGTAGTTCTCCGAGGCCCAGGCGCCCAGGTCGATCTGCCGGCAGCGTTCCGAGCAGAACGGGCGGTAGCGGCTCTCCGCCTTCCATTCCACCGCCTTGCCGCAGGTGGGGCACTTCACGGTGCGGGGGGTCTCGCCAGCCATGTTCAGAGCGTGCAGAAGGTCAGCTCGAAAGGCACGTCGCGCTCGGCCAGACGGGGCCGCGCGAGGGTTTCCGGCATCACGAAGCGGATGTTGATGGCGTACTTGTTGGCGCTGATCTCGGGCACCACCGGTTCGTTCTGCGCCAGCGTCAGGCGCAGCATCTGTGCGCTGCGCCCGCCCATGGTGAGCTGGTAGGTGCCGCAGCGTGCGAGTTGCGCCTCGGCGCGCCCGCTGGCGCGCAGCAGGCGCAGGACAATGTCCAGTCCGTCGCGGATCGGGGTCATCGGGGCGAGCCAGCCTTCCAGGTCGCGGCGGCGCTGCTCGGGATCGCGATTGAGCCAGAAGTGGTAGGACGGCAGGTCGAACTGGCAGACCCCGCCGGGGATCGACGCGCGACTGCGGATACCCATCAGCCATTCGTTCTCGCGCAGATACTGGCCGATCTTGCCGGCCATCGCGAGCAGTGAGGAGGAGGCCTGCTCGATCTCGTAGAGCGCGCCGGAGAGGGCTTCTTCGGAGATCTCCGGGTTATTGCGGAAGCCCATCAGGATCTGGCGCTGGCGCTCCAGTTCCTGCACCAGGTCGACCTTGAGGTCGGCCCGGCTGGCGACTTCCAGCACCTCGAACAGGGTCAGCAGAGTGACGTGATGATCCTGCGGCGCATCGCCGCGCAGGAAGTGCGCAAGCTTGCGATACAGGTCTTCGAGGCGCAGGAGCGTTCGGATACGCTCGTTCAGAGGGTATTCGTAGCTAATCACCGCGCAATGCCTGCAAGAGGGGTCGTCTCCGAGTGTTCGGGGCATGATAGCACAGGGCTTTGCATGCCATTGAACACGATTATCGCTTCGCCAGTACGAGGTAACGCCGGTGCAGGGCCTCGACCTGCGGCGCGAGTGCGGCGAGCGTCCCGGAATTGTCGATGACGTCGTCGGCGTTCGCCAGGCGTTGCGCGCGGCTCGCCTGGGCGGCCATGATGGCGCGGATCTGCGCCTCCGGCAGGCCGCTGCGTGCGGCCACCCGGGCGATCTGCAGGGTTTCGGGGCAATCGACCACGCAGAGCCGGTCGCAGCGCTCGCGCCAGCTGCCGGACTCGATCAGCAGCGGCACCACCAGCACAACGTAGGGGGCCTGTGCGGCCGCGCACTGGCGTGCGCTCTCGGCACGGATCATGGGGTGGAGGATGGCCTCCAGCCGGCTGCGCTGGGCTTCGTCGGCGAACACCCGTGCACGCATCGCTGCGCGGTCCAGGCCGCCGTCGGCGCTGATCGCCGTGTCGCCGAAGGCCGCGCGGATGGATTCCAGCGCCGCGCCGCCGGGCGCGGTCAGCGCATGAGCGATGCGGTCGGTATCGACCACCGCCGCACCGCGCTCGGCGAAGCCCTCGGCGGCGGCACTCTTGCCGCTGCCGATGCCGCCGGTCAGGCCGACGATCCAGGGCGCAGCGGTGTTCACGGCGCGCACCCGGCCGCCTGCGCCGCGGCCGGCAGCTGGGCCGTGCGCCGGCGTTCATCAAGCAGGGTCTGCGCGCCACGGACTTCAACCAGGTAGGTGGTGGCCGTGCGGCTGCCCACGCTGGCGCTGCGCACCCGCAGGTTGCGCAGGCGCTCCAGGTGCTGGTTGGCGGCGGCCTCGGTCTTGAACAGGCCGAGCGATACTGCGTACTGGTTGGGGCCGGGCTCCTGCACGATGAAGAACTCGGTCACGCCCAGGGCCCGCAGTTCGCGCCCCTTGCGTTCGGCGTACTCGCGGGTGCCGTCCGGCGGAATGCGCACCCACCAGCCGGTGATCGCTTCGCTGGCGCTGCGCCGCACCGAGAACTCGGGCGCGTCGAAGGCGCGCACCACGGCATCGGCCGCATCGCCGCCCAACCCGGCGAAAGCCAGGCAGGATTCGGGCGCGGTTTGCGCTTCGGCGGGAGCGGGGAGCGGTGCCGGCGCGGGCGTTGCCTCGGCGGCACGCGGCAGCGGGGCTTCCGGGCGGGGTGCCGCTTGCGGGGCGGCCGGTGCCGGCGCGCTGTCCCCGGTGCCGCGCAACTGGATGTGTTCGGGCTGCAGCTGGTTGGTCAGGCGCTCCGGTTCACCGCGCGGCGCGGCGCTGCCCAGCAGGCCGAAGGCGGCAGCAAGGGCGAGCAGGTTGAGCAGCAGCAGGACGACGAAGAGCAGGCGCAGGATCGACATGGCGTTCGAAGCGGCAGGGTGCGCGGGGCGGCGGGCGCCCCGCGCACCCGACGGTCAGCCCACCTTGGGCAGATGGGCGAGCGATTCGGCCACGGCTTCGGCCGGATAGTCGTAGTTCTCCAGCTGGCCACTGAAGTAGCGGTCGTAGGAGCTCATGTCGAAGTGGCCATGGCCGGTGAGGTTGAACAGGATGGTCTTCGGTTCGCCGCTGGCCTTGCACTTGAGCGCTTCGTCGATGGCGGCGCGGATGGCGTGGCAGGACTCCGGCGCCGGGATGATGCCCTCGGCGCGGGCGAACTGCACGCCGGCCTCGAAGGTGGCGAGCTGGGGCACGGCGAGCGCATCGATGAGCCCTTCATGGAAGAGCTGCGAGACCAGCGGCGAGTCGCCGTGGTAACGCAGGCCGCCGGCGTGGATGCCCGGCGGCATGAAATCGTGGCCCAGGGTGTACATCTTCATCAGCGGGGTGAAGCCGGAGGCGTCGCCGAAGTCGTAGGCGTACTGGCCCTTGGTGAGCGTCGGGCAGGAGGTCGGTTCCACCGCCACGCAGCGCAGGTTCTCGGCGCGCTTGTCGCCGGCGGCCTTGTCGGCGAGGAAGGGGAAGGCGATGCCGCCGAAGCTGGAGCCGCCGCCGCAGGGGCCGAAGATCACGTCCGGGTAGAGACCGATCTTGTCGAACTGCTTCTTGGCTTCCAGGCCGATGATGCTCTGGTGCAGCAGCACGTGGTTGAGCACCGAACCCAGGGTGTAGTTGGTGTCGGCGCGCCCGGCAGCTTCTTCCACCGCTTCGGAGATGGCCAGGCCGAGCGAGCCCTGGTTGTCCGGGTCGCGCGCCAGTGCGTCGCGGCCGGTCTGGGTCAGCTCGGAGGGGCTGGCGAACACCTCCGCGCCCCAGGTCTGCATCATCAGGCGGCGGTAGGGTTTCTGGTGATAGCTGACCTTCACCATGTAGACCCGCACTTCCATGCCGAACATCTGCCCGGCGAAGGAGATCGACGAACCCCACTGGCCGGCGCCGGTCTCGGTGGTCAGGCGCTTGATGCCGGCCTGGCGGTTGTAATAGGCCTGCGGCACCGCGGAGTTCGGCTTGTGCGAGCCGGCCGGCGAGACGCCTTCATACTTGAAGAAGATCTTCGCCGGGGTGCCCAGCGCGCGCTCCAGGCGCACCGCACGCATCAGCGGGGCCGGACGCCAGACCTTGTAGATCTCGCGCACTTCCTCGGGAATGGCGATCCAGCGCTCGGCACTCATCTCCTGTTCCAGGATGGCACCGGGGAAGATCGCGCCCATCTGCTCGGGGGTGGCCGGGTTGCCGTCAGGGCCCAGCGGCGGAGCCGGCGGGTTGGCCATGTCGGCCACCACGTTGTACCAGTGGGTGGGGATCTCGTTCTCGTCGAGCAGGATGCGCGTGGGTTCGGTCATTGTTCCTCCCTGGATGTGCAGGCCACCGCACGCGGCGGGGCCATTTCTGTGTGGGCGAATATTAGCCCATCGCCGGCCCTTCGGGCGTGTCCCGGGCCATGCCGGCGAGGCCGAGCAGTACCAGGTTGTCCACCTGGCGCAGCGGCAGGCGCAGCAGCGGGGCGAGCCGTGCGGCGGCGCCGCCGGCGAGCAGGCACCAGGAGTGCGCTTCGCCGGCGATGGGTTCGAACATGCGCTCCACCGCGCCGGCCTGTGCGTTCAGGCAACCGCTGACGATGGCGTCCGCGGTATTGCGCGGGAAGGGCTGGTGGTGACCGTCGGCGAGCGGCAGTTGGGCGGTGTTGCCGGCCAGCGCGCGCAGCATCAGGTCGAGACCCGGCAGGATGATGCCGCCGCGGAACAGGCCGTCGGCGTCGAGCAGATCGGCCGTGGTGGCGGTACCGGCGCACACCACCAGGCAGGGGCCGCGGTGCAGCAGGCGGGCACCGATCAGCGCGGCCCAGCGGTCCGCGCCGAGTTGCTGCGGTGTGCTGTAGGCATTGCGCACGCCGGCGCAGGCGGCGCTGGCAATGCGCCATTCTATGGACAGGCCGTGTTGTGCGGCCGCTGCGCCGAGCGCCATGCCGAGTGCGGCGCCGGCCACGTTGCTGCCGACGATGCGGCGCACGCCGGGGTGGGCGGCGAGCACGCCGGCGAGCGCGCCGGCCTCGGCGTGCGTCAGGCTGCCGCTCGCCAGCCAGGCGCCGGGCTGCGCGTCGGGCTGCGGGATGCCCCACTTGATGCGGGTGTTGCCCGCGTCGAGCAGCAGGATCATCCGGCCACCCGCAGCGAGACCTCGCCCGACAGGATGCGGCTGAGACCGTGTGCGCCGCGGATCAGCAGGGCACCGTCGTCGTCGACCCCGCAGCAGACGCCGATGGTTTCGCTGCCCTCGCCGAGGATGCGCACCGGCAGGTCGGCGAAGGCGTTGCGCTGCTGCCAGGCGCCGCGCAGCGCGGCGAAACCGGCGCTGGCGTAGAGTTCGAAGAGGTCGTGCAGTTCGGCGAGCAGCAGGCCGAGCAGGGTGTCGCGCGCCGGCGGCGCGGCGCAGTGGCTGGCAAGATCGGTCACGCCAGGCTGATCGGGGATGCGGGTGCCGGGCGGCAGCTGCAGGTTCACGCCGATGCCGATCACCGCGGCCGGGGTGCGGCCGCGGCCGGGCAGCAACTCGACCAGGATGCCGGCGAGCTTTTCGCCATGCACCAGCACGTCGTTTGGCCATTTCAGCTGGATGCCGGGGATGCCGAGCCTTTCCAGCGCGCGCGCGAGCGCCAGGCCGGCGACCAGCGACAGTCCCGCGGGCACCGGGCTGCCCGGCGCGAAGCGCCACAGCGCGGAGAAGGTCAGGCTGGCGCCCGGCCAGGACTGCCAGGCCCTGCCGCGCCGCCCGCGTCCGGCGGTCTGGCGTTCGGCGGCCAGTACATGGATGCGGCCGTCGTCGGCGGGCGGTCGGTCGACCAGTTCGCTGTTGGTGGAGGGGCATTCGTCCACGATGCGCAGCGCGAAGGCTGAGGCGCGGTGGCCGAGCGCGGCGAGCGTGCGGGCGGGGTCCAGCGGCGGGCAGGGGGTGTCGGGGCCGGTCATTGCGGATAGCGCGGGTTGTCAGCCCGCATTATCCGACATTGCCGCGGCATGCACGAGCGCGCTGCGCGTGCCGCGGCCGCCACGTTCGGCCCGTCTTGATGGCGGCGCGCTTCAGCCGCCGGCGTCGGGTGCGTGCGCGCTGCGCTCGTCGTCCATGCCGAGCTCCTGGATCTTGCGCGTGATGGTGTTGCGCCCGATGCCGAGCAGTTGGGCGGCGTCGATCCGCCGGCCACCGGTCGCGGTGAGGGCACGGCGGATCAGGGTGCGCTCGAACTCGCGCGTGAGGCGGTCGAACACTTCGCCGGGATGAGTGGCGATCAGGCGGTCGGCCTCCACGCTCAGGCCGTCGGCCCAGTTGATCGGCGCCTCCTGCAGCGGCTGGTCGCGGACCTCTGGTGGCAGATCGGCGACCTCCACGGTCTGGCCGGGCGCCATCACGGTGAGCCAGTGGCACAGGTTTTCCAGCTGGCGCACGTTGCCCTGGAAAGGCAGGGCCTGCAGGTACTTGAGTGCGGCCTCCGAGATGCGTTTGGGCTCGACGCTCAGGTCCTGCGCGCTGCGTTGCAGGAAGTGACGCACCAGAATGGGGATGTCCTCGCGGCGCTCGCGCAGCGCCGGCAGGCGCAGGCGGATGACGTTGAGGCGGTGGAAGAGGTCCTCGCGGAACAGGCCCTGACGCACCCGTTCCTCCAGGTTCTGGTGGGTGGCGGCGATCACCCGCACGTTCGCCTTGACCGGCTGGTGGCCGCCGACGCGGTAGAAGTGCCCGTCGGACAGCACGCGCAGCAGGCGGGTCTGCAGTTCGGGCGGCATGTCGCCGATCTCGTCGAGGAACAGGGTGCCGCCCTCGGCCTGCTCGAAGCGTCCGCGGCGCTGCGTGGCCGCGCCGGTGAAGGCGCCGCGCTCGTGTCCGAACAGTTCGGATTCGAGCAGGTCGCGTGGAATCGCCGCGGTGTTGATCGCAATGAAGGGCGCCTCGCGCCGCGGACTGTGGCGGTGCAGCGCACGCGCGACCAGCTCCTTGCCGGTGCCGGATTCGCCGTTGATCAGCACCGTGGCATGCGAATGGGAGAGGCGGCCGATGGCGCGGAACACCTCCTGCATCGATTGCGCCTGGCCGAGGATCTCCGGGGCGAGGGCGGTTTCGACGTCTGCACCAACCTGGTGCGCGCTCTGGTCGATGGCTCGCCGAACCAGTGCAACCGCCTGATCCACGTCGAAGGGCTTGGGCAGGTACTCGAAGGCGCCGCCCTGGAAGGCCGCCACCGCGCTCTCCAGGTCGGAGTAGGCGGTCATGATGATCACCGGCAGCTGCGGGTGGCGCGTCTTGACCTTCTGCAGCAGGTCCAGTCCGGATTCGCCCGGCATGCGGATGTCGGAGATCAGCACCTTGGGCGGCTGCTGCTCGTCCTCCAGCGCGCCGAGCGCCTCGTTCGCGGAGCTGAAGCTGCGGTGCGGGATGTCCTCCCGTCCGAGCGCCTTTTCCAGCACCCAGCGGATGGAACGGTCGTCATCAACGATCCAGACTGTATTCATTGGCTATGCACTATTCTGGTGCGAGCGATGCCGTCTTGTTGCTCAGGACCGCTCGGTGATTGGCAGCAGGATGCTGAAACAGGTGTGCCCCGGGCGGCTCTCCACTTCGATCATCCCCTGGTGCTGCTCGATGAAGCTCTGGGCCAGCGAGAGCCCCAGTCCGCTTCCACCTTCCCGCCCCGAGACCAGCGGATAGAAGATCTTGTCGCAGATCTCCTCCGGAATGCCGGGGCCGTTGTCGATCACTTGCAATTCCAGTGCCAGCTTGAAACGCCGCTTGGCCAGCGTGACCTGGCGGGCGATCCGCGTGCGCAGGCGGATCTCGCCATGTCCGCCGAGAGCCTGCGCGGCGTTGCGCACGATGTTGAGGATGGCCTGGATGAGTTGCTCGCGGTCGGCGGTGAGCTCGGGCAGGCTGGTGTCGTAGTCGCGCCGCACGACGAGTTCGGGAAACTCCGCAAGAATCAGGCGGCGCACGCGCTCGAGTACGTCGTGGATGTTGAGCTGCCCGGGGCGCATCATGCAGTGCGAGGTCAGCAGGCGGTTCATCAGGTCCTGCAGGCGGTCGGCCTCGGCGATGATCACCTCGGTGTATTCGCGCAGCTGCGGGTCGGTGAGCTCGCGCTCGAGCAACTGCGCCGAACCGCGGATGCCGCCCAGCGGGTTCTTGATCTCGTGCGCCAGGTTGCGGATCAGCTCGCGGTTGGCCTGCTGCTGCTGCAGCAGCTGCTCCTCGCGCGCGACGCGCAGTTGGGCGTCGATCGGGCGGAACTCGAGCAGCAGGCTGACGCCGTCCGCCTCGACCGGGCTGACGGTGCAGTCCAGGTGCAGGGCCTCGCTGCCGGGGCGCTGGATGCGCAGGTCCTGGCCGGTATAGCCCCAGCTGTTGTGCAGCGCGTTGTGCAGGGCCGCGGCCAGCCCGGGCGGGTCGCCCAGCAGGCGGGCGAGCGGCTGTCCGACCAGTTTGCGCTGGCTGATCGCGAACAGGTTTTCGGCGCCCGGATTGAGATAGCGGATGATCAGTCTGCCATCGACCAGCACGACGGCGGAAGACAGGAGGTCCAGCCCCGCGAAGGGGCTGTCGGTGGCCAGGTGGTGTGAGTGTCGGGTCATGGGCGCTGTCGAAGTTTGCCGTGCTTCATTAGCAAGACGCGCGCCAGGAACCGACTACCTCAGGCCGCGCAATTCGCGCTTGATTGCATCGACGTTGCGCTGGTGCAGTTCGACCTTGTCCTTGAACGGCTGCAGCCGGTCCAGTACGCGCTGGTAGTTGCGCTCGTTGCCGTGGCGTACCGCCTCCTGCTCCGCCAGCGCCTTGCTCGCGTCGGCCAGTGCGCGCTCCTCCTGGGCGAGTTCCTCTTCCAGGATCTGGCGCCGGGTGTTGTCGCGTTCGCGCTGCGAGCCCGGGGCGACGCGCGGAAAGTCGCCGGGCGTGGCGCTCGCGGGCGGCGTTGCGGCCGCCGGGCGCGAGGGTACCGAGGAGACCGGCAGATCCTGCGACAGTGCAGTGCAGCCCTGTGCCGCGTTGCGGTCGTTGGTGTAGGTGACGCGGCCTTCCGCGTCCACGCACTTGAAGACCTGGGCATGCGCCGTGCCGGCGAGCAGGGTGAGCAACAGGAGAAGTCTGGGCATCGAGGCCTTGATCCAGTCGGGTCGGGACAGTTATGACTTCGGCTTGCGCGGGAGGTTCGCCCCGTCGCCGCTGCACGATTAGACCACAAAAGAAAAAGGGACGGGCAGTGCCCGTCCCCTTCGTTCAGCGCTGCAATGCGCAGATTACAGGCTGTAGTACATGTCGAATTCCACCGGGTGGGTGGTGATGCGCATGCGGTCGACTTCTTCCTGCTTCAGTGCGATGTAGGCATCGATGAAGTCATTGGAGAACACGCCGCCACGGGTCAGGAACTCGCGGTCCTTGTCCAGGTACTCCAGCGCCTGTTCGAGGCTGGTGCACACGGTCGGAATCAGTGCGTCTTCTTCCGGCGGCAGGTCGTACAGGTTCTTGTCGGCCGGGTCGCCCGGGTGGATCTTGTTCTGGATGCCGTCCAGGCCCGCCATCATCAGTGCGGCGAAGCACAGGTAGGGGTTGGCCAGGGGGTCCGGGAAGCGCGACTCGATACGGCGGCCCTTGGGGTTGGCGACGTAGGGGATGCGGATCGAGGCGGAACGGTTGCGGGCGGAGTAGGCCAGCTTGGTCGGCGCTTCGTAGTGCGGCACCAGGCGCTTGTAGGAGTTGGTGCCCGGGTTGGTGATGGCGTTGAGCGCGCGGGCGTGCTTGATGATGCCGCCGATGTAGTACAGCGCGGTCTCGGACAGGCCGGCGTAGCCGTTGCC
>JAUVWV010000297.1 GCA_030603925.1 Thauera sp.
GGTCGGAGGGCTTCTCTGCGCTGGCCTTGAACTCGTAGTACTCGTTGCGCGCGCAGCCGTGGTGCACAAGCTGGTCGGCGTAGAAGCGCGGACGGGCCAGGGCGTCCAGCGCGTCGCCGTCGAACTGGCCGAGCGCCAGCGCCATCAGCGTCTCCACCACCCAGCCGGGGTGGGTCGGACAGCCGGCCACGTTGATCACCGGCAGGCCGGCGGTGGAGCGGTAGTCGGTGCCGAGCAGGCCGCCCGGCGCATCGCCGTCATACTGCAGACCGCAGGCACCGGCCGGGTTGGGGCCGGCTGCGGTCACCCCGCCCCAGGCCGCACAGGTGCCGATCGCCAGGGTGTAGCGCGCGCGCGCGGCGAGTTCGCGCACCCAGTCGATCATCGGCCGGCCGCTGCCGCCCAGCAGGTGGAAACGTCCGCTACCGTTGGGGCCGCGCAGCAGCGCGCCCTCCACGCACAGCAGGTCCACCGGGATGTCGCCGGCCGCGCAGGCGCCCAGCAGGTCGAGCGCCTCGGCGCCGCTCTCCTCGGACAGCGAGGGATGCCACAGGATGCGGATACCGGCGTCGGCCAGGCTGCCGAGCAGATCGCTTGAATCGGCGCACAGCAGCGACATCGTGCAGCCGCCGCAACCACCGGACTGGAGCCAGAGCAGGTTCATGGGCGTATTGAACCACCGCGGGGGGGAAATTGCGATGCGCTCATGGCGGGGCGGGCTCAGGCGTCGCGGTCGCTGCGGCGCCGGCGCGGGGCGGTCTCGTCGCCGAACAGCGTAAGGCGGGCTGCGTCCTGCATGGCGCGCATGGCCGGGTGGGCGATGCGGCGTTCGGTGCTGATCAGGAAGATCTGCGCGGTCACTTCAGCGATCTGCCCCAGGCAGACCACGCCGTACTGCCGGCAGATGGTGTCGGCCAGCGCGTGCGGTGCGACGAATACGCCTTCGCCTTCCCGGCCGAGCGCCTTCAGCAGCGCCATGTCGTCGCATTCGGCGACGATGCGCGGCGCCAGCCTGCGGTCGGCCAGCCAGCGCAGCAGCGGCGTGCGGAAGGCGACGTCCTCGCCGGGCAGCAGGCAGGGTGCGCCGTCGAGCAGGGCGGGGAAGTCGCCGCGCAGGCGAGCGTGCAGGGCAGGGGCGCAGAAGGCTGCCAGCGGACTGGCGCCCAGCAGGTGGCTGTAGGCGCGCACGCTCATCTCGGGCGGCATCGGGCGGTCGGCGACCACCGCTTCCAGGCGGTGGATGGACAGCTCGGCGAGCAGGGCGGCCAGCCGGCCTTCGCGGCATTCCAGGCGCGGCGGCTGGTCCAGCTGCAGCACCGCGCGCAGCAACTGGGTGGCGACCGACTTGGGCACCGAATCGGTCACCCCGATGGCGAAGCGGCGGGCCTGCCGGGCGTCCGGCCGGCGCAGCATGTCCAGCGCTTCGTCGCCCAGCGCGAAGATCTCGTCGGCGTACTCGAGCAGGCGATGGCCGGTGTCGGTGAGCACCAGGCGGCAGCCGCGGCGTTCGATGAGCTGCACGCCGAGTGCCGCCTCGAACTGGCGCAGCTGGCCGCTGATGGCGTGTGCGCTGAGGTGCAGGGCTTCCGCCGCGCGGGCGGCGCTGCCCAGGCGGGCAACGGTCCAGAAGTAGCGCAGGTGCTTGTAGTTGAGCGCGGGCATTGTGCGTGATCCTCGAAAAAATCGATGTCTTGTGTAAAGACATTCGATTTTTCTGCCGGTTGCAGGCCGGCTAGGATCTCCCCACATTCACAGACCAAGAAGGAAGGAGACCCAGCATGCGCCAGTACGTCGAAGACAGCGGACCCGCGGTGGCCCGCGTTCTGTCCCTTGCCCTGATGGCCGACGGCGCCATCGACGCGAGCGAGCTCGATTGCCTGAGGCGGCGTCGGGTGCTGGAGCGCTTTGGCCTCGACGAGGCGGACTTCGATCGCGTGATGCGGGAGTTCTGCGAGGATCTGAACCTGAGCCTGGGCTACTTCGACGTGCTGCAGTGCCGGCTGCACACCGAGATGGTCGACGGCCTGCTCGACGAGATCAAGGATCCGGCGCGCCGCCGCGCGCTGCTCGACGCGATGCTGGCGATCACCTGCGCGGACGGTGCGCTGGGCGAGGGCGAGCGCATGCTGTTGGCGCGCGCTGCGCTGCGCTGGGCGGACGACAACGACTGGCCGGTGCGCATCCGGCCGCCGGTAGACGATGCCTGACGGACCGTCTGCGGGCGCTCAGGCCGCGGCCAGACAGCTGCGGTTGCGCCCGGTGCGCTTGGCACGGTAGAGCGCCTCGTCGGCCGCGGCCACCAGGGTGGCGGGCGCGCTGCCCGGCTGCGGCACGGTGGTCGCCACGCCGATGCTCAGCGTCACGTGGTCGGTGACGTCCGAGGCGCGGTGCGGGATGCCCAGCGAGCGCACTGCGGCGCAGATGCGTTCGGCCACGGCATGGCCGCCGATCTGTTCGGTGCTGGGCATGATCACGGCGAAGTCCTCGCCGCCATAGCGGGCGGCCATGTCGGCCGGGCGGTACACCGCAGTGCTGATCGCACCGGCCACCGCGCGCAGGCATTCGTCGCCCTGCTGGTGGCCGTAGGTGTCGTTGTAGCGCTTGAAGTAGTCGACGTCGGCCAGCATGAAGGTGATCGGCGTCGCGCTGCGTTGCGCGCGCGCCCATTCGGACTGCAGCTTCTCGTCCAGCGTGCGGCGGTTGGGCACGCCGGTCAGCCCGTCCTGGGTGGCGAGGTTTTTCAGCTGCAGTTCGGCGAGCTTCTGCTCGGTCATGTCGCGCAGGGTCTCGACCACTGCGATCAGCTTGCCCTGGTCGTCGAAGATCGGCCCGGCATCCACTGCGAGATAGCGCCGTTCGCCCACCCTGGGCATGGTGCACCAGTTCTCCGCGCGCAGGCCGAGGCCGAACTCGCCAGGCTCGGCGTGCGCGGAATACAGGTCAGTGAGCCGGTCGGCGAGGTCGAGCGCGAGCACGTCGGCCAGGCAGTAGCGCTCATGATGGTAGAAGGCCTGCCAGTGGTCGCGCGTGCCGACCATGTGCTCTGCGGGAATCCCGGTGAGTCGCTCGCAGGCCTTGTTCCAGATGCTCACCCTGCGGTTCGCGTCCAGCACGAAGGTGGGTACGACGAGGTGCTGCATCAGGCGGACGGCCATGCTGTGGCCGCCATCGAGCATGGGCAGGCGATGGTCGAGTACGGACTCCACGCGCGTCTCCTCTGTGAGTTCTTGTTGTGGCGCAGGGAAAGCAACGTGGAATCATAGTTGTACGGTGTACTTGTTACAAGATGTTCGCGTATGACCATTGATCGTGCGCAAATGCGCTGCGGCGCTCAGCCGCCGTCCAGCCCGTAGCGTGCCAGCTTGGCGCGCAGGCCGACGCGCGACAGGCCGAGCTCCTGCGCGGCGCGGGTCTTGTTCCAGCGCAGGCGGATCAGCGCTTCCTTGAGGATGCGCGCCTCCAGTGCGTCCAGCCGGCTCTTGAGGTCGCCCTGCAGGCCGTCGATGAGTTCCAGCGCGCTCTCCTGCTCGCTTTCCGCGGCGCGCAGCACGCGCGGGCTGAGGTGGGCGGCGGAGAGTGCATCGCCGTCGGCAAGGGCGGCCATGCGCAGCACCTCGTTGCGCAGTTCGCGCACGTTGCCCGGCCAGCGCCACGCAGTGAGGCAGGCGACCAGTTCGCGCGACAGCGGGGCGAAGCGGCGGCCGAGGGCGGCGCCGGTTTCGTCGGCCAGGCTCTGCGCGATCAGCGGAATGTCCATCGGCCGCTCGCGCAGCGGCGGCACGTGCAGGGTGAAGGCCGCCA
>JAUVWV010000266.1 GCA_030603925.1 Thauera sp.
AGCCGGTGCACAGCGGCGCCACCACGGTGTGCATCTGCTTGGCCGCGCCGACGATGGCATCCACCGGGCAGGCCTGGATGCACAGCGTGCAGCCGATGCAGGTCTGCTCGTCGATGAAGGCCACCGATTTCGGCTTCTCCACCCCGTGCTCTTCGGAAAGCGGCTTGAACTCGCGCCCCAGCAGATCGGCCAGCTTGCGGATGCCTTCCTCGCCGCCCGGCGGGCACTGGTTGATGTCGGCCTCGCCGTTGGCCACCGCCTGGGCGTAAGGCTTGCAGCCGGGGTAGCCGCACTGGCCGCACTGGGTCTGCGGCAGGATGGCGTCGATCTTCTCGACCAGCGGGTCGCCTTCCACCTTGAAGCGGATCGACGCGTAGCCTAGCGTGGCGCCCAGCACGACGGCGATTCCGGCCATGATCAGGAGTGCGGTCAGCATGCGGTCGGGGTGAATTCGGTGCGGTTGGAAAACAAGGGGTCGGAGAATAAGCGAAAGCGAATATCGTGCTCTTGCGCCAGATCAGGTTTTGCGCGCGGCACCGCTCACTGGAAGCGGTCCAGCCCGGCAAAGCCCATGAAGGCCAGGCTCATGAAGCCGGCGGTGATCATGGCGATCGCCGTGCCCTTGAAGGGCAGCGGCACGTCGGCGCCGTCCAGGCGTTCGCGGATGCCGGCGAACAGCACCAGCGCCAGCGTGAAGCCCACCGAGGAGCCGAAGCCGAACAGCAGCGATTCGAGCAGGTTGTGGTTGAAGCCCACGTTGAGCAGTGGCACGCCCAGCACCGCGCAGTTGGTGGTGATCAGCGGCAGGTAGATGCCCAGCACCTGGTGCAGCAGCGGGCTGGTCTTCTCGATCACCAGTTCGGTGAACTGCACGATGGCGGCGATCACCACGATGAAGGACAGCGTGCGCAGGTAGGCCAGATCGTTGGGCGCGAGCAGGTAGTGGTCGATCAGGTAGCTGGTGCCGGCGCCCAGGGTGAGCACGAAGGTGGTCGCCGCGCCCATGCCGATGGCGGTTTCCAGCTTCTTGGACACGCCCATGAACGGACACAGGCCCAGGATGCGGATGAACACCACGTTGTTGACCAGGACTGCGCCGATGACGACGAAGATGTAGCTGCTCATGACTCGCTAGCCGCGTGTAATCGCGGGATTATCCCCCGCCGTTCTTTGAGGCTCAACCCTGACAAGGGAATAGGCATATGAATGCCGGCTCTATGGCCGTCCGATCCTATGCCGCCGCGCTGTGTTCGCCGTCGGTGGCGCGTACGCATTCGCGCACCAGGCCCGGACCGCGGTAGATCAGCCCGCTGTACACCTGCACCAGGGTGGCGCCGGCTTCCAGCTTGGCGCGTGCCGTGCGGCCGT
This sequence comes from Thauera sp., assembly GCA_030603925.1. Classification (GTDB taxonomy): domain Bacteria; phylum Pseudomonadota; class Gammaproteobacteria; order Burkholderiales; family Rhodocyclaceae; genus Pseudothauera. Next base: position 1,369 of record JAUVWV010000266.1, read on the forward strand.
CGGTGATGCCGCCGGCGGCAATGATCGGCAGTTCGCCGGCCAGCGCGGCGGCCAGCTTCTTCACCACCGCGGTGGACGCCTCGAACACCGGCGCACCGGACAGCCCGCCCTGTTGCTCGGCGTAGCGCACGCCCTGCACCTTGTCGCGCGAGATCGTGGTGTTGGTGGCGATCACCCCGTCGATGCGGTGGCGGCGCAGTGCGTCGGCGATGTTGGCGATCTGCGCGTCGTCCAGATCCGGCGCGATCTTCAGCGTCATCGGCACGTAGCGGCCATGGATGTCGGCCAGGCGGGTCTGGGCGGCCTTGAGGCGGCCGAGCAGGTCGTCGAGTTCGGATTCGCCCTGCAGCTGGCGCAGGTTCTTGGTATTGGGCGAGGAGATGTTCACCGTGACGTAGCTCGCCAGCGGGTAGGCCTTCTCCAGGCAGGCCAGGTAGTCGTCGGCGGCGTTCTCGATCGGCGTGTCGAAGTTCTTGCCGATGTTGATGCCCAGGATGCCGCGGTATTTCGCCGCCCTCACGTTGGCCACCAGCACGTCCATGCCGTGGTTGTTGAAGCCCATGCGGTTGATGATGCCGCGCACCTCCGGCAGGCGGAACAGGCGCGGGCGCGGGTTGCCGGGCTGCGGGCGCGGGGTGATGGTGCCGATCTCGATGAAGCCGAACCCCATGCGCGCCAGGCCGTCGATGGCTTCACCGTTCTTGTCCAGGCCGGCGGCCAGGCCGACGCGGTTGGGAAAGGTGAGCCCCATCGCCTGCACCGGCTCGGCCGGTTCGGGCTGGCCGGCGGGCAGCATGCGGCCGGCAAGGTTGAGGGCTGCAAGGGAGAATTCGTGGGCGGTTTCGGCGTCGAGCGAAAACAGCAGGGGGCGGGCGATGTCGTAGAGCATCGGCGGATTCTACCGCTGCAGCGCGAATTTCGCGCGCCTGAGGGGCCTCGGCATGGCTGTCGTGCGCCAACGACAGGGCCGCAAGGGTATGACCAGCCCAGCGCCGAACGGCGGATTCGCGCCGTGACGCCGCGTGCACGAATGTACGGGCGTCGCTGCAACACGACAGCCGCGCTGCACGAATCTGCACGGAACGAGGTGGTTTGAACCATGCGCGTCCTTTCACGGAGCCATGGCGGCGAGCCGGCGTGTGGCAGTCGAACCGGCTTCAGTCCGTGGCGGCGGCGCCTGCCGGCCCTTGTGCAGGCGGCGATCGGTCGCAGCGCGGAGCGCGTTCGACGCTGCGGGCACAGGTCTTGCAGAACCTTGGCTGGGCGATGTCCTGATGCATGTGCCGCGCTGCGGTGCAGTGATGTTCAGACGACGCCGGAAGGCAGGAGGATCAGATGAACACGAAACTTCGTAGATCTTTGATGGGTGGCGCGATTGCACTGCTGATCGCGTCACCGGTATGGGCGGCTGGGGAGTCGGTGGATCGTGCGGAAACCATTCCGCGCACCGACGTCGCGCCGCCGGGTGACATGAGCCAGCCGATCGAGGCTGTGCCGGGCGATGGTGCGCCGGACGGTATGGCGAGTCCGGATCCCGCGGTTGCTTCCAACCCGCTGTATGCGCAAACGCCGCAAGACATGCGCGGCCTCGAAGTGGTCGATCTGGCCGGCAAGAAAGTCGGCAAGGTCAAGACCCTGGTACTGGGGCCGGACGGACAGAGCGTCCATGCGGTGATCTCGTCCGGTGGTTTCCTGGGCTTGGGTGCGACCGAGAGCATCATCTCGCTCGACAGCCTGCAGCTCCTGGAAGGGCGCCTGCAGGCCAGCGCCTCGGCTGAGGATCTGCTGGCCAGCGGTAGCTACGATCCGGAGCGCTACGTCGAGCTCAAGCCCGACCGGCCGATCAGCGAGTTCTCGGCCTTCGAGGCCGAGCCGGCTGACCCGCCGAAGGCGATCCAGGAGCGGATGCCGTCCCTGCCGGTGGCCCCTGCTGAGTAGTACCGTGCTCGAGTTGCCCGCAGGCCTGCGGACAGTAAACCCCGGGGTGCCGTGCGAGGCGCGGCCCCCGGGCTGCGTTCACGGCACCTCGAGCGCGGCGATGTCGGCCTTCGTGGCGCCAGGGGTGGCGTCGCAGTTGCTCAGTACGAGGCGGGGCGGTTCGAAGGAGAAAATGAACGGCGCGGCCCGCTGCAACACGTTGAGCCCAAGGATGGGGCGGGTGTTGCCCGGGAATACCGCGGCCTCGATGTTGTGCATCTCGCAGTTCTCGCCGATGCTGACTGATTCGAGCAGATACACCGGTACGTTCAACTCGCTGCCGTTTGCCAGCTTGCCGCGCAGCGTGCGTACGAAGCGCAGTTCGCCGTTTACGCGCAGCGCCTTGAGAATCTCCTCGTTGATGGTCATGTAGCTCGAGCCGGTGTCGACCATCAACTCTACGGCGCCGGCGCCGGCGATCTGCCCGGAGACGTAGAAGGTCGCCCCGCCCTTCGCGCGCATGTCGACGGGGGTGTTGAACTCGGCCGCAGCGGCGGTGGTGCACAGGCCCGCCAGCAGCGGGGTCAGGAAGCGGATGAAACGGTGCATGAAGAAACACTCCCGATAACGGCGCTGACCGGCAGACAATCGCGGCCGGCGTTCGGGCCGGTACGGCGGGGTGTCAGACGACGGGGCGAACGTAAACAACAAAAACTATATTGAGCTTGACAAGAACGGCATTGCGCGCGTCGGAGGCAAGTATCCGGGGCGCTCCGACCACCGGTCAACAACCGTTACACCTTCGCCGGGGTGGGTGTGCGCCGGGAAAATGGGTGTTTCCTGCGGGGAAACGCGCCCATGCTGCATTGTGGGAATTGCATTTGATTACCGCGGACGACGGTGCCGGCAACCTAGACTGATGGACGGTGCCCGCCGACTGGTGTGCGGTGTCCCGCGGCGCCGCCGCGCCCGTCGCGCGAACTTCCACAGACCTCCGTTCCTGGCTGCCCCGTGTCCCGCTTGTCGTTCAGTCACATCCTGCTGGCGAGTTTCCTGTTGATTGCCGTCATTCTCGGTTCAGCGGCACTCAGGGGCTTGCTCGCCTTCGAGGCCTTCGCCGAGCGCAGCCGCGAGGACGCGCGTAGTGCGCTCGATGCCACGGCAGCGGTGCAGCAACTGGCTGAGCGCACGGTGGACATGGAGCGCAGTGCACGCCAGTACCTGGTGCTGGAGGATCCGGCCTTGATCGAACGCTTCGCACAAGCCTACCGCGAATCGCTCGCCGCGCACGAACGCATCGAGGCGCTCGGCCTGCCGCATGCACGTGCGCTGGTGGTCGACTGGCGTGCCGCCGCAGCCGAGGCCGCC
>JAUVWV010000337.1 GCA_030603925.1 Thauera sp.
CCTCGGTGTATTCCGCCTCCGAACTGGCCGCGCGCGAATTCCCCGACGTGGACGTCTCGCTGCGCGGCGCGGTGTCCATCGCCCGCCGCCTGCAGGACCCGCTGGCCGAACTGGTGAAGATCGACCCCAAGTCCATCGGCGTCGGCCAGTACCAGCACGACGTGAACCAGTCGCGCCTGGCCCGGGGGCTGGACGCGGTGGTGGAAGACTGCGTGAACGCGGTCGGCGTGGATGTGAACACCGCCTCCGCGCCGCTGCTCGCGCGCATTTCGGGGCTGAACGGCACGCTCGCCGCCAACATCGTCGAACACCGCAACGCCCACGGCCCGTTCAGGAGCCGCGACGCGCTGAAAGCGGTGCCGCGCCTGGGCCCCAAGACTTTCGAGCAGGCCGCCGGCTTCCTGCGCATCCCCGCCGGCGACAACCCGCTGGACGCCTCCGCGGTGCACCCGGAAGCCTACCCGGTGGTCGAGCGCATCCTCGCCCGCGTGCAGAAGAGCGTGCGCGAACTGATGGGCAACGCCAGCTTCCTGAAGAGCCTGAAACCCGCCGAGTTCACCGACGAGCGCTTCGGCCTGCCCACCGTGCAGGACATCCTCGCCGAACTGGAAAAACCCGGCCGCGACCCGCGTCCCGAGTTCCGCACCGCCACCTTCCGCGAAGGCGTGGAAACGCTGAAGGATCTGGTGCCCGGCATGATGCTCGAAGGCGTGGTGACCAACGTCACCAACTTCGGCGCCTTCGTCGATATCGGCGTGCATCAGGACGGCCTGGTGCATGTCTCCGCGCTCGCCGACCGCTTCGTCAAGGACCCGCACAGCGTGGTCAAGGCCGGCCAGGTGGTGAAGGTCAAGGTGCTGGAAGTCGACCTGCCGCGCCAGCGCATCGCACTGACCATGCGCATGGGCGACGAAGCCACGCAGAAACCGCGCGAAGCCCGCAACGAACGCACGAACGAGCGCCGTCCGCCGCAGCGTGACGGACGCGGCAGCGGCGGCGGCAACGCCGGCAGCGCGCGCGGACGCGAGCGCCCGGCGGCGGCCGACAACGCCCTGGCTGCCGCCTTTGCGCGCGCCAAGCAGAAATGAGCGTTCAGGAGCACCGACGATGAAACCGGCGATCTACGGCATCAGGAACTGCGACACCATGAAGAAGGCCTTCGCCTGGCTGGACGAGCACGGCATCGCCTACGATTTCCACGACTACAAGAAGGCCGGCATCACCAGCGCCAGGCTGCACGCCTGGTGCAAGGCGCTGGGCTGGCGCACGCTGGTCAACACCCGCGGCACCACCTGGCGCAAGCTCACCCCCGAGCAGCAGGCCATCGAAACCCAGAGCGCGGCGGTGCAACTGATGGTGGAACACCCCAGTCTGATCAAGCGCCCGGTAGTCGAGACCGCCACCGGCCATCTGCTGGTGGGCTTCGACCCCAACACCTTCGCCAGCTTCATCAAACCCGAGGACAGCGCATCATGAGTACCCGCCCGTCCAGCTACGTACAACGCTTCCTGCTGGAGAACCTCGACATCCGCGGCGCCGTGGTGCGCCTGGAAGACGTCTGGCAGGCCCTGCAGGCCGGGCGCGACTATCCGCCCGCGGTCGCCGCCCTGCTCGGCCAGCTCAGCAGCGTGGCCGCGCTGATCACCGGCAACCTCAAGCAGGCCGGCCGCCTCACCTTCCAGATCCAGGGCCACGGCCCGGTGGGCCTGCTGGTGGTGGACTGCAACGCCAAACTCAACCTGCGCGGCTACGCGCGGGTCGACGCGCCCGCCAGCGGCGACCATCTCGCCCAGTTGGTGGGCGACGGCCGCCTGCAGCTCACGCTGGACGTGGAAGGCCTGGACCAGCCCTATCAGAGCGTGGTGCCGCTGGAAGGCGACAGCATCGCCGCCACCTTCGAGCACTACCTGGCGCAGTCCGAGCAGCAACCCGCCGGCCTGTGGCTGGCGAGCGACGGCAAGCGCGCCGCCCTGCTCTTCCTGCAGAAACTGCCCGGCGCCGACGAAAAGGACATCGACGGCTGGGACCGCGCCCACCACCTGGCGCAGACCGTGCGCCCGGACGAACTGCTCGGCCTCGACCCGGAAGCGCTGCTCGGCCGCCTGTTCGCCGAGGAAGATGTACGCCTGTTCGAAGCGCGCGCGGTGATCCACCACTGGCCCCCCGACCGCGACAAGATCGTCGGCATGCTGCAAAGCCTGGGCGAGGCACAGGTGCGCACCATCCTTGAGGAACACGGCGAGGTGGTGGTGAAGGACGACCTCACCAACCATAGCTACCGCTTCGACGCCGCCGACATCGACGCGCTGTTCCATCCGCCCACCCTGCACTGAGTACCGGAGCACCCAGCATGAACGCCGAACGCAGCGCCACCGCCGGCATGGTCCGGCTCACCCACGTGATCTACGCCCTGCACGCCTTCGCGGTGTTCTCGGCGCTGCTCGGCTCGGCCACCATCATCTTCAGCTTCGTCGCCAGCCTGCCCTCGCTCGCCGCCATCGTGCTCAACTACTGGAACCGCGGCGCAGTGCGCGGCACCTGGCTGGATTCGCACTTCAGCTGGCAGATCCGCACCTTCTGGTGGACCCTGGCGTGGATCCTGATCGCCACCGTGCTGGTCTTCACCCTGATCGGCATCCCCTTCGCGGTCGCCGCCTTCGTCATCGTCTCGGCCTGGGTGATCTACCGCGTGGTGCGCGGCTGGTGGCGCCTCTCCGGCGGCCTGCCGATGCCCATGCCCCCCACGTAGGAGCGCGCTTGCCCGCGATACGGCGTCGGTTCCTGCCCAGGCCGTATCGCGGGCAAGCCTGCTCCTACCGGCGGCGGGGCCCACACCGTCATACTGCCGCCTTGCCGGAAACCCTGCCGCTCAGTAGACTTCACGGATTTTGAGGCCTTCCTTGCCGATGACCACCGCCCCTTCCGCCACCCGCGCCATCGAGTTTCGCAACGCCACG
>JAUVWV010000390.1 GCA_030603925.1 Thauera sp.
ATCTGTCCCAGCGCATGGGTGGCGCAGGACAGGCAGGGATCGTAGGCGCGGATGGCCACCTCGATATGGTTGAGCAGGCCCTCGGTGAGCGTGCGCCCGGACAGGTAGCGTTTCGCCACCTCGCGTCCCGCGGTGTTCATGGCCGGGTTGTTGTGGGTGGTGGAGACGATCAGGTTGCACATCGTCACCAGGTCGTCCTCGCCGATGCGGTAGTGGTGGATCAGGGTGCCGCGCGGCGCCTCGATGATGCCCACCCCTTCGCGCCGGAAGCTGCCTTCGGCGATCAGCGGGCCGCTCATCAGGTCCGGGTCGTCGAGCAGGTCGCGGATCACTTCGGCCGCATGCAGCATCTCGATCATGCGCGCCCAGTGGTAGGCCAGCGTGGCATGCAGCGGGCGGCCCTGGCCGTGGGCGAGGAATTCGCGCCGTTCGGCCTCGGCAAAAGGCGTGGGGATGAAGTCGCAGTTCTGCACCCGCGCCAACGGCCCCACCCGGTACCAGCCGGCCTCGGGGCCGAGCTCGCGCAGGTAGGGAAACTTCATGTAGCTCCAGGGCTTCACCTCCTCGCAGATCACGCTGTGGTAGTCCTGGTCCGGCACATGGTCGCGCAGGATGTTGCCCGCCGCATCGCGGAAGCGCAGGCCGCCCTGGTAGAGGTCCATGGCGCCATCGCCGCGCACCAGGCTCATGAAGCCGGAATCAAAGGTGCCGAACACGTCGTAGAGCGCCGGGTCGGCGCGGTGCAGGCGCTTCACCAGCTCCACCGCGGCGCGGCTCCAGTCGATGATCTGGTGGATGTCGCGGCTGAGCAGCGCGTGGTCCTCGGCCGCCAGGTGGCGGTTCATGCCGCCGGGCACCGCGCCGGTGCCGTGGATCTTCTTGCCGGCGGTGGCGCGGATCACTTCCTGGCCGAACTTGCGCAGCAGCACGCCCTGGCGGGCGATCTCGGGGTGCGCCGCGGCCACACCGACGATATTGCGCCGCGCCACCTCGGACTCGAAGCCGAACAGCAGATCGGGCGACGAGAGGTGGAAGAAGTGCAGCGCATGCGACTGCAGGATCTGCCCGTAGTGCATCAGGCGGCGCAACTTCTCGGCGCTGGCGGTCACCGGCACGGCGCCGGTCGCGATGTCCAGCGCCTTGGCTGCGGCCAGGTGGTGGCTCACCGGACAGATGCCGCACAGGCGCTGCACCATCACCGGCACCTCCCAGTAGGGGCGGCCCTGGATGAAGACTTCGAAGCCGCGGAATTCGACGATGTGCAGGCGCGCTTCGCGCACCTCATCGTGTTCGTTGATCAGCAGGGTGACCTTGCCGTGACCTTCCACCCGTGACACCGGGTCGATCGCCACCCGGCGCAGGCTTTCGCGGTTGTCGGCGGTTTCCAGTTCGAAGCTCATGGGCGGGCGTCCTGCGCGGGTCAGTCGAAATGCAGCAGCGAATGCGACAGGCGCGGGGTGCGCCCGGCGATCAGGTCGGTGAGGAACTTCCACAGCGCCTCGCCCGAGGGCGGGCAGCCGGGCACGAAGTAATCCACCCGCACCACCTCAAGGATGGGGCGAACCTTGTCGAGCAGCAGCGGCAGCTCGGGGTCGTCCGGGATCTGCGGTGCGGTCAGCCCTTCGCGGAACTGGTACACCTGCTGCAGGCAGGCGCCCAGCTCCAGGTGGTTGCGCTGCGCCGGCAGGCCGCCATTGACCGCGCAGGCGCCCACCGCCACCAGGATCTTGCAGTTGCGGCGGAACTCGCGCAGCACGTGCACGTTCTCCGCGTTGCACACCCCGCCCTCGATCAGGCCGATGTCGCAGGGGCCGCAGTGCTTCACGTCGGTGAGCGGCGAGCGGTCGAAATCCACCAGTTGGGCAAGCTCGAAGAGATGCTCGTCGATGTCGAGCAGCGACAT
>JAUVWV010000395.1 GCA_030603925.1 Thauera sp.
CTTCTTCCACCGCCGTGCCGACCGCGGGCGGCAGCGTCACGATGCGGCCCTCGAACGGTGCGCTGACGTATTGCAGGCGCTCGTGCATGAGCAGCCCGGGCACGGCCAGGTTGCGCTCCAACGGCAGCGCCAGCGCAAGGGCCGCAACGCCGAGCACGCCGAGCGTTGCCAGCGTGCGCCGCCGCGACCCGATGTTCGCGCGCTGTGTGACGAGCGCGCGCAGTTCGCGCGCGAGCGGGCGCAACAGCAGGATGTAGAGCTCCAGCGCCGCGACCAGCACACCTGCGAGGGCGCCGATGAAGGCGAACACCGCCATGGCAATCGCGATCGCCACGAAGACCCTGTAAGCCAGCGTCGCCACCGCATAGGCCACCATGAGCGGCGCCTGCGCCGGCGCCTCCGGGGCCTGCCCCCGCCAGCCCAGGCATATCCGGCGCAGGCGATGGCGCAGCAACGCGAAGGCGCGCGGCTGGAGGTTGTCGATTCCCCACACATCCATCAACAGGTAATAGCCGTCGAAGCGCATGAAGGGGTTGAGGTTGATGAGCAACGTGGACAGGATCGACGCGCTGGACAGGTAGAAGGCGAGGCTGCGCAGTACGCCATCGGGCAGGACGGACCACAGCAGCAGGGCAGCTCCCGCCACCGCAAGTTCAAAGCGGATGCCTGCCGAGCCAATCTGCGCCCGGCGCCGCCGGTCGGGTTCGCGCCAGGCGTCGGTAACGTCGGTGTAGAGGATGGGCCACAGCAGGATGAAGGCAACGCCCATGCTGCGTATGTGAAGCCCCTTGAGCTTTGCGCTCAATGCGTGCGCCAGCTCGTGACCGAGCTTGAGCGCGACCAGGCAGGCGATGAAGCTCACAAAACCGGTGGGCGTGAGCAAGTAGCTGGCGGTAGAGAAGTAGAGCTGGGCCTGCGGGAGGGCAAGCAGCACCCCGAGCAGGCCGACGTAGCGCAGCGCGCGCACCGCCTGTGGGCTGGCGAGCGGCCGCAGCACCGGCGCAAGCCGGGTAAGCCATGCGTCAGGGCGCAGGAGCGGGATCCGGTAGTAGACGTAGCCATGCAGCAGCCGCGTCCAGAACCCGGGCTGGCCGCGCCCGGTGCCATCCGCTGCGGCGTCGCCCTCGCGGCACAGGCCGGCCCGCCGCAACTCGCCCAGGAAGGCGCGCAGCGCGGCCGGTGTCGGCGGCGGCAAGCCGAGCCCTTGCACACGCTCCAGTGCGGCCGACGGCGACGCGCCGCTGCGCAGCGCTTCGACCACGACGGACTCGACCTGGCCAACACGAAAGTAGCGCCCGCTGACCGGGTCTTCGATCACCCACGCCGCCTGTCCGCCCTCGTCCGCAGCGCTCACGCGCAGTTCGATGTCGGCGCGCAGGCCCTTCCAGCCCGCGTCGAGCGCCTCGAGACCCGCTGCAGGCTTGCCCTCAGCCATCATCGTCAGCGCCTCGCCCCGGCCTCTCCCGCCGGACCAGCCGGCGGCTGTGGCACGATCAGCAGGCCCTCGGCGGGCAACTCGACCACGCCCGGCTCCACGCCTTCGAAACTGCTGTCACCCAGGGTATGGGCGAAGGCGTCTGCGAGCGGTGCGTTGAAGCCTGACTCAGGGCCGCTCGCCTCAGCCACGAAGGCGCCCTCGGCGTTCAGCCCCACCGGCGGCACGCCCGGCGCAGTCGGCACGGCATACGCCAGGGCGCCGCGCCCGGTAGCAAGCAGGTATTCACCCGGGGCCGCGGCAGGAACGAAGCGGCACCCGATGCCGAGCAGCCGGTGCAAGGTGCAGACCTCGAACACATCCGCCTGTGCAAGCGCCTTCTCGGCATCCA
>JAUVWV010000347.1 GCA_030603925.1 Thauera sp.
GCCCGAGACCAACGCCTTCGAAGTCGCCGACGTGCTGCCGGACGAAGACGACGTAGAGGAAGACGCCTGACATGTTCCACATCAAGCAACTCGAACTCGTCCACTGGGACTACTGGCGCCGCTTCTCACTGCCGCTGGACGCGCAGATCATCACCATCGTCGGCCCCAACGGCTCGGGCAAGACCACCCTGCTCGACGCCCTGCGTACGCTCTTTGCGCTGCGCTGCTCGGGCAAGCGCGACTTCCGCCGCTACGTGCGCCGCGCCGACCGCAGCTTTGCGTGGATTCGCGCGGTGGTCGCCAACCAGCCCGGCAGCACCGGGCGGCGCCCCTTCTTCCCCTGCCTGCACGACGAAGTCACCCTGGCCTGCCGCATCCGCCGCGCCGGCGGTGAATGGACGCGCGACTACACCATCGTCGATGGCGACGTCGCCATCGAGGAACTGGAACGCACCGAAGACTGGATCGGCCTGCGCGACTACCAGAGCCGGCTCGCCTGGGGCGGGCTGACCCCGGCCATCGCCAAAGTGCTGGCCCTTGAGCAGGGCGACACCGACAAACTGTGCGAATACTCGCCCAAGGCCCTGCTGGAACTGGTCTTCGACGTGTTCGGCGACAAGGAAGTGCTGGACAACTACGAGGCCGCGCGCGAAGAACAGAAGAGCGCCGAGCGCGAGCTCGACGACCTCGGCCTGGATCTGGACCGCCTGCGCGCCCAGGCCGAAGCGCGCCGCCTGGAAGCCGACAACTACCTGCAGTGGAAGCAGCTCACTGACGAGGCCCAGGCGCTGGACGCCGAGATCGTGCCGCGCCTGGAAGCCGCCGAACTGGCCCGCGACGCGGCCGCCGAGCGCCAGCAACTGGCCGCCGAGAAGAGCGAGCGCGCCGCCCGCCACGCCGAACGCCGCCACGCCCTGCAGCGCCTCGAAGAGGTGCGCGCCGAGAAGGATGCCGCCGAAGCCGAGCGCGCCCAGCTCAAGCAGGACAGCCACGGCATCGAGGCCACCTACCTCGCCGCGCGCGACCGGGTGCGCGACCTGGAAAAGCTGCTCGCCGAGCGCGACGCCCTGCGCGCCCAGCTCGCCACCGAACACGGCGCCGACGCCGTCGAACTGGAACGCGAGCACGAAGCGGCCGAAGCCGCGCTGGCCCGCCTGCGCGCCGCCGAACGCGAACTGGTGGCGAAATTCGAGGAAGACTCCGAGCGCCTGCGTGCCGCCAAGAGCCGCAGCGGCCCGCCGGGAGAGCCGGACGTCACCCGCTTCCGCGCGCTGCTCAGTGAGGAGGGCATCGCCCATCGCGGGCTGGCCGAAGTGGTCGAAGTCACCGATGCCGCCTGGCAGGCCGCGCTGGAAGCGGTGCTGCGCCCATACCGCCACGTCATCCTGCTGGAACGCGAATCCGACCGCCACGCCGCCTGGGCGCTGGGCGAACGCGAGCGCTTCCGCCACTTCCTGGTGCCGGAGCGCGAAACCGCCCCGCCGCCGCGCCCGCAGAGCCTGGCCGAAGTGGTGAACTTCTCCGCCCCGGTGCCGCGCTGGCTCACCGATCTGCTCAACCGCATCCGCCGCGTGGATAGCGTCGAGGCCGCGCGCGAGCTGCCGCGCGACATCGAATGGATCACCCGCGACGCCTACCACCGCGAACGCCGCGGCGCCCGCCACCTGGGCCGCCCGGCGGACTTCCACTTTGGCGAACTCGCCCGCCAGGCGCGCATCGCCCAGCTGGAAGACGACATCCGCGCGCTCGACCGCGAACTCGCCGCCCTGCGCCCGCAAGTTGCCGAAGCTGCCGACCGCCTCACCGCATTGCGCGGCCGCCTGCTCGGCCTGCAGTCCGCCCAGCTGCTCGCCGCCAAGGCGGAAACCTACGCCGCCGCGCACACCGAACTACCCCAGGCGCACAGCGAACTGGCCACCGCCAGCGAGGCACGCCGCCAGATCGAGGCCCTGCAGGACAAGGTCGGCGGCCAGCTTGCGGGCATCCAGATCGAAATCGAACGCCGCAACCGCGAACTCACCGTCATCGACCAGCGCCTGGCCGAACTCGAACGCACCACCGGCCCGCGCCGCCACGCCCAGGCCCAGCGCCTGAAGCGCCTGCGCAGCCTGCGCCGCGGCATGCCCGCGCACTGGCGCGACCCGGCCGACATCGCCCTGCTCGCGGAAAAATACGGCGACGCCCGCGGCGCCCGCCTGCAGGCCGAACGCCTGCGCCGCCACCTCGACGAAGGCGACTGGATCACCGACCCCGCCGTGCTCACCCTCTCCGAACGCCTCAAGGCCGACGTCGCCAAGCGCGAACAGGACTACCGCGAACGCCAGGGCTACTGCGCCACCACCCGGCGCCTCACCGAAGAAGCGCGCAACGCCTACATCGCCAAGCTGCGCGCCACCGTGCGCCAGTCCGGCAAGAACCTCAAGGCGCTGGGCGAACTGGCCGGTGTGGGCGTGGACTGCCCGCCTCCCGCACTGGGCACGGACGACCTGTCGCTCGGCCAGGCCGGCCTGGAAGTGCGCTTCGACTTCGACCGCAAGGGCGCCGTGGGCCTCAACGACGGCGAAGCCTCCGGCGGCCAGCAGGTCATGAAGTCGCTCATCCTGCTCATCGCCCTGCTGATGGACGACGCCCGCCCCGGCGGCTTCGTCTTCATCGACGAACCCTTCGCCCACCTCGACGTCGCCAACATCGACCGCGTCGGCACCTTCCTGCGCGCCACCCGCGCGCAATACCTCATCACCACCCCGGTCACCCACAACGCCAACGTCTTCGCCCCCGCCCAGCTCACCCTGGTCACGCGCAAGAAGA
>JAUVWV010000348.1 GCA_030603925.1 Thauera sp.
GCCCGAGACCAACGCCTTCGAAGTCGCCGACGTGCTGCCGGACGAAGACGACGTAGAGGAAGACGCCTGACATGTTCCACATCAAGCAACTCGAACTCGTCCACTGGGACTACTGGCGCCGCTTCTCGCTGCCGCTGGACGCGCAGATCATCACCATCGTCGGCCCCAACGGCTCGGGCAAGACCACCCTGCTCGACGCGCTGCGCACGCTGTTCGCGCTGCGCTGCTCGGGCAAGCGCGACTTCCGCCGCTACGTGCGTCGCGCCGACCGCAGCTTTGCGTGGATCCGTGCGGTGGTCGCCAACCAGCCCGGCAGCACCGGGCGGCGCCCCTTCTTCCCCTGCCTGCACGACGAAGTCACCCTGGCCTGCCGCATCCGCCGCGCCGGCGGCGAATGGACGCGCGACTACACCATCGTCGATGGCGACGTGGCCATCGAGGAACTGGAACGCACCGAAGACTGGGTCGGCCTGCGCGACTACCAGAGCCGGCTGGCCTGGGGTGGGCTGACCCCGGCCATCGCCAAGGTGCTGGCCCTGGAGCAGGGCGACACCGACAAGCTCTGCGAATACTCCCCCAAGGCCCTGCTGGAGCTGGTGTTCGACGTGTTCGGCGACAAGGAGGTGCTGGACAACTACGAGGCCGCGCGCGAAGAGCAGAAGAGCGCCGAGCGCGAGCTCGACGACCTCGGCCTGGATCTGGACCGCCTGCGCGCCCAGGCCGAAGCCCGCCGCCTGGAAGCCGACAACTACCTGCAGTGGAAGCAGCTTGCCGACGAGGTGCAGGCGCTGGACGCCGAGATCGTGCCGCGCCTGGAAGCCGCCGAACTGGCCCGCGATGCCAGCGCCGAACGCCAGCAACTGGCCGCCGAGAAGAGCGAGCGCGCCGCCCGTCACGCCGAACGCCGCCACGCCCAGCAGCGCCTGGAAGAAGTGCACGGCGAGAAGACCACGGCCGAAGCCGAACGCGCCCGCCTCAAGGATGACAGCCACGGCATCGAAGCCGGCTACCTCGCCGCGCGCGACCGCGTGCGCGACCTGGACAAGCTGCTCGCCGAACGCGACGCCCTGCGCGCCCAGCTCGCCACCGAACACGGCGCCGATGCGGTGGAACTGGAACGCGAGCACGAAGCGGCCGAAGCCGCGCTGGCCCGCCTGCGCGCGCAGGAGCGCGAGCTGGTGGCGAAATTCGAGGAGCGCTCCGACAGCCTGCGCGCCGCCAAGAGCCGCAGCGGCCCGCCGGGCGAGCCGGACGTCACCCGTTTCCGCGCGCTGCTCGACGAGCAGGGCATCGCCCACCGCAGCCTCGCCGAAGTGGTCGAAGTCACCGACGTCGCCTGGCAGGCCGCGCTGGAAGCGGTGCTGCGCCCCTACCGCCACGTCATCCTGCTGGAACGCGAATCCGACCGCCACGCCGCCTGGGCGCTGGGCGAACGCGAACGCTTCCGCCACTTCGTCGTGCCGGAGCGCGAAACCGCCCCGCCGCCGCGTCCGCAGAGCCTGGCCGAGGTGGTGAACTTCTCCGCCCCGGTGCCGCGCTGGCTCACCGACCTGCTGAACCGCATCCGCCGCGTGGATAGCGTCGACGCCGCCCGCGACCTGCCGCGCGACATCGAATGGATCACCCGCGACGCCTACCACCGCGAACGCCGCGGCGCCCGCCACCTGGGCCGCCCGGCAGACTTCCACTTTGGCGAACTCGCCCGCCAGGCGCGCATCGCCCAGCTGGAAGACGACATCCGCGCGCTCGACCGCCAGCTCGCCGCGCTGCGCCCGCAGGTGCAGGACGCCGCCGACCAGCTCACCACCTTGCGCGGCCGCCTGCTCGGCCTGCAGTCCGCCCAGCTGCTCGCCGCCAAGGCGGAAACCTACGCGGCGGCGGAAACCGAACTGCCGCAGGCGCGCGCCGCGCTCGCTGCCGCCGACGAACAGCGCAGCCAGATGCAGGCCCGCCAGGAACAGATCTCCGGCAAGCTCGCCGGCATCGGCATCGAGCTCGAACGCCGCGAGCGCGAGCTCAAATTCATCGACCAGCGCCTGCTTGAACTCGACCAGACCACCGCCCCGCGCCGCCACGCCCAGGCCCAACGCCTCAAGCGCCTGCGCAGCCTGCGCCGCGGCATGCCCGCGCACTGGCGCGACCCGGCCGACATCGCCCTGCTGGCGGAAAAATACGGCGACGCCCGCGGCGCCCGCCTGCAGGCCGAACGTCTGCGCCGCCACCTGGACGAAGGCGACTGGATCACCGACCCCGCCGTGCTCACCCTCTCCGAACGCCTCAAGGCCGACGTCGCCAAGCGCGAGCAGGACTACCGCGAACGGCAGGGCTACTGCGCCACCACCCGCCGCCTCACCGAGGAGGCGCGCAACGCCTACATCGCCAAGCTGCGCGCCACCGTGCGCCAGTACGGCAAAAACCTGAAAGCCCTGGGAGAGCTGGCCGGCGTGGGCGTGGACTGCCCGGCGCCCGCACTGGGCGCGGACGACCTCTCGCTCGCCCAGGCCGGCCTGGAAGTGCGCTTCGACTTCGACCGCAAGGGCGCGGTGGGCCTCAACGACGGCGAAGCCTCCGGCGGCCAGCAGGTCATGAAGTCGCTGATTCTGCTCATCGCGCTGCTGATGGACGACGCCCGCCCCGGCGGCTTCGTCTTCATCGACGAGCCCTTCGCCCACCTGGATGTGGCCAACATCGACCGCGTCGGCACCTTCCTGCGCGCCACCCGCGCGCAATACCTCATCACCACCCCGGTCACCCACAACGCCAACGTCTTCGCCCCCGCCCAGCTCACCCTGGTCACGCGCAAGAAGA
>JAUVWV010000097.1 GCA_030603925.1 Thauera sp.
GCCAGAGCAGCGGCCGTCCGCCGATATCGACCATCGGCTTGGGTTTGAGCTGCGTTTCTTCGGAGAGGCGGCTTCCGAGGCCGCCGGCGAGTATGACTGCCTTCATGCACGAGCGCTCCGGTGTGGGCCTGCCGCAGATGGTAATCGGCTGCAGATGCAAACGGCTAGCAGAATAGCTGCCCGTTTGACCGCCAATTTGCCGGAAGAGCCCATGTCGGCGGCGTTCGTGCACCGGTCGGCGCGTGGCCGGACGGGTAGCCGCGCGGGGTGGCGTGCGGATACGCACACGGCGCCGCTCGTCGATGGTTCAGGCGATCTGATCAAGGAGTGTCCGCGGCGTTGCGGCGGCCCGCCAGTGCGGGCGCAGGGCCTGCGGCGCGATGCTTCCGTATCCCCAGGTTGCTGCCACGAAGGCCAACGCATTGGCATCGGCCGAAAGGCCGTCCTCTTCGCGGTCGCCGACGTATACCGCGCTGGCTGCCGGAATCTGGCGGTCGGCTTGCAGCCGCCCGATCATCCGTGCCTTGTCGGGCAGGCGCGGGCTGAACAGGTCGAGCGCGTACACCGACTCGAACAGGCCGTTCCAGCCGAGGTGTTCGATGATCCGGCGAGTGGGGAGGATGCGCTTGTTGGTGGCGATGTGCAGCTGCGCTCCGGCGTCGCGCAAGGCACGCAGTACGGCGTCGACCCCCGGATAGGGCAGCGTCTCGCGGAACCCGGTCGTGTCGTAGACCGCCGCGAAGTGCTGCGCGAGCGTGTCGGTAAGCGCCGGATCCGTGCTTCCGCTGAGCAGTTCGAGCGTCTCGACGAGCGGCGGGCCGATTATCGACTCGTCGATCGCTGTGACCGGTGTGCGGCCCGCGGCGTCGAACGCCGCACGAAAGCTGGCCAGGATGGCCGGGGCAGAATCGATCAAGGTGCCGTCGAGGTCGAAGATGATGTGTTGATATCGGGGCATGCGTGCTTGTTCCATCGGGATGCGCTCGGACACGGGGCCGGCGGTGTGTGTTTCGGGGGCAAGGCGGGCGCCGGGAGCGCTCGTCCGCGTGCGCATTGCGCCGCACCGGGCAGTCTCGCACGAAGCGGACGGGTTCAGCTCGCGCCGACGCTTTCCACCCGGTTCTTGCCGCTCCGTTTCGCCTTGTACATCGCCCCGTCGGCGCGCTGTACCACGGCCTCCAGGTCTTCACCGGGCACCCAGTCGGTAACCCCGGCACTGAAGGTGATGAATACCTTCTGGTTGTCGGCGAGGAAGAAGGCGGTGGTCAGTGCGCGCTGCAGGCGGGTGAGCGCGGCGGCCGCTTCGGCCAGTTCGGTTTCCGGGTAGAGCAGGATGAATTCCTCGCCGCCGTAGCGTGCCACGCTGTCCTGCGGGCGCAGGTTCTCGCGCACCACCCGGGCGAGGTGCACCAGGGCCTCGTCGCCGCGCTGGTGGCCGTAGGTGTCGTTGAGCTTCTTGAAGTTGTCCAGATCGAGCAGGGCGACGCACAGCGGGCTCTTGCGCCGCGCGGCGCGGGCGCTTTCCTTGGCGAACATCTCGTCCAGCCCGCGCCGGTTCATGGCGCCGGTGAGCGGGTCGCGGGTCACCAGGCGGCTGGCCTCGTCGAGTTCGCGCTGCAGGGCGGCGATGCGCGCCTCCGCGTCTTCGACCCGGGCGCGGGTGGCGAGCAGTTCGTCGCGCGAGCGGGCGGCCTGCTGCTGGATGCTGCGGGTCTCGCGCATGACCTCGTCGAGCACCCCGCCGATCTCGGTGATGTCGCGCGCCGCGGTGATCTTCTGCGCGCAGTTGCCGATGGTGTCGTGATAGCTGCCGGTGGTTTCGGCAAACAGCGCGAGCTGGTCCACGAAGCCGGCGATCATCGCCTTGATCGCCTTCTGCGCTTCGGACAGGTTGTGCTTGAGCTGGCTCTGCTTGTAGATGACTTCCTTCAGGCGGCGCTCGGCGTCGTCGATCACCCGCACGTCGGCGGGCTTGTCGACCACCTGGCGCAGCACCTCGATCTGCCCGTGCAGCCACTGGTCGTCGAGCACCAGCTCGTCGATGTTGGCGAGCAACAGGCGCAGCAGGTTGAGCAGGCCGGCGCGCACTTCGGCGGCATCGCCGGCGGCCATTTCCAGCTTCAGGGTGAAGCGGCGCAGCAGTTCGCCCAGCTGGCGCAACTGGTCGATGCTGGCGGCGCCGTCGATGCGTGCGGCAATCGCAGCTGCTTCGCCGATCAGCTCGGGCTGGTCGGCCAGCGAGGCCGGTACGACCTCCTTGAGGGTCTGGGCAAGCAACTGGCGCAGGGTATCGGCCAGTTCACCGGCCTCGCCGGCGGCCACCATGCGTGTGGCGGTGATCGCGCCTGCCGCAGGGGGCGTTGCGCCACCCGCCGGTGCAGGTGCAGCCCCGGGGAGGTTGGCGGCATCCGGCGGCGGGCCTTCCGAGGGCACCTGGCTCCAGGAGCGCACCAGGCCCTGCAGGCGGGCATGGAGGGTGTTCGGGTCGTTGGCGGTGAGTACGCGCTCCAGCGATTCGCGCTTGCGTGCGGTGGTCCAGCCGACGTGGCGCGCCTCCCACTGGCGCAGCAACTGGCTGATCAGTTCGTTCCAGGCCGGCTGGGCGTCCTGCTGCAGGCTGGCGAGGTATTGCCACAGGGCGTCGCGCGCGGCGCGCTCGTCCTGGGCAGCGACCGCCTGGTCGAGCAGGCGGGCCAGGCGCAGCCGTTCGGCGGTGTCGCGCGGCAGTTGCTGGGCGAGGGCGCGCAGGAATTTTTCCGGCACCGCCTCGTCCTCGGCGGCCGTGCCGGCGATCTCGTTGTACAGCGTGCGGTAGTGGTCCGGCGTGGGCGGTACGCGCCGCATCGCCAGTTGGCGCAGCGCTTCGCGGGCGATCTCGGATGGGTTGGTGAAACCGGGCATGCGTGAGGCGTCAGGCGGCTGTCAGTACGCGGTTCTTGCCGGCACGCTTGGCGGCATACATGGCACGGTCGGCGCGTTCGATGGCGATGTGGGCCGGCTCTTGCGGGTCGAGCAGGGCGACGCCGGCGCTGAAGGTGATCAGCAGGCGGCTGCTGTCCGCCATGAAGATGCGCCGCGTCAGTTCGCGCTGCAGGCGGGTGAGGATGGCCGAGGCCTCGCTCAGGTCGGCCTCGGGCAGCAGGATGAGGAACTCCTCGCCGCCGTAGCGGCATACCGAATCCTGCGGGCGCAGCGATTCGCGCACCACGGTGGACAGGTGCTTGAGCGCATCGTCGCCGGTCTTGTGGCCGTAGGTGTCGTTGAGCTGCTTGAAATTGTCCACGTCGAGCAGGCCCACGCAGAGCAGGGTGCCGCGCCGCCGGGCCATGGCGATCTCGCGCTCCAGCGCTTCGTCCAGCCCCTTGCGGTTGAGCGTGCCGGTGAGCGGATCGTGGCGCACCAGTTCGCTTGCCTCGTCCAGTTCGCGCTGCAGCCGCAGGATGTGCTGGTTGGCCGAATCGACCTCGGCGCGCAGCGTGGCGATCTCCTCGGTGGAGCGCTCGGCGGCGCTCTGGGCGTTGCGGGTCTCGGTGAGGATTTCGCCGATCACGTCGGACAGTTCGCTCATGTCGGTGGCCGCTGCGATGCGGTCCGCGCCGCCTTCGAGCACCCTGGCGTAGTCGCCGGTGACGTTGCCGAAGCTCGCCAGGCGGTCGACGAAGCCGGCCAGCATGGACTTCAGGCGCTCCTGCGCATCCGAGAGCTGGCGTTTCAGGTGGCTCTGCTTGTCGATCACGTCGAGCAGGCGGCGCTGCACCTCGTCAAGCACGCGGATGTCGAGCGGCCCGGCGAAGGCTTCGGAGAGTACGCTCAGCTGGCCGTGCAGCCAGCGGTCATCGATGACCAGGTCGCTGATGTTCTGCAGGATCAGGCGCAGCAGGGCGAGCAGGGACTCGCGCACCGCGTGCTGGTCCTCGCCGGCCCATTCCAGCTTGCGGATGAAGCTCTCCAGCCGGCGTGCCAGCGCTTCGGGGTCGGACGGGGTGGGCGCTTCGCATTCCTGCGCCAGCTGGCGCGCTTCGGTGGCCAGTTCCGGCGTGTCGGCCAGCAGGGCGGTGAGCGCGGGGTGGAGCAGGCGCGCCAGCATCTGCTCGTTCTGCTCGTGTTCGGCGGCGGACAGGGCGAGGATGGCGCGCCGCATCATCGGCCAGCTGCCGCTGGCGGCGGCGTGTTCGAACTGCTGAGCAAGCCGCAGGGATTCCGGGGTGCTGCGCGGCAATGCGTGGGCGATGCCCTTGAACGCCTGGGTGGGGAAAGCCTCTTCGGCCTGGGTGCCGGCGATCTCGTGATAGTAGGCCCGATACTGGTCGGGCGTCGGAGCGACCCGTTTGGCGGCCAGCCGGCGCAGGGTCTCTCTGGCGATCTCGGAAGGCGAGGTGAAGTCCGGCATGTTCCTCGGCAGCATGAAGGCTACAGGTATGGCGCGACTTTACCACCGGTAATGTCGGGCGGGTGGGGCTTATTCGATCAGACCGTGGCGTATGCCGTAGTGAGTAAGTTCGGCGTTGTTGCGCATGTTCATCTTCTCGAGCAGGCGGGCGCGATACACGCTCACCGTCTTCACGCTGATGTTGAGCGCGTCGGCAATCTGTGCCGGAGTACGGCCGCCGGCGATCAGGCGCAGGGTCTGGAATTCGCGGTCGGAGAGCTTCTCGTGCAGCGGGCGGTCGCTGTCTTCCATCACCGCATTGGCCAGCGCTTCGGCCACCGCCTGGCTGACGTAGCGTTTGCCGCTGGCCACCTGGCGGATCGCGGTGACCAGCTGTTCCGGGGCACTCTGCTTGGACAGGTAGCCCGCGGCGCCTGCGCGCAGGGCGCGCACCGCGTACTGGTCTTCCGGATAGATGCTGAGGATCAGCACCGGCAGGCGCGGCATCTCCTTGCGGATCATCTTCAGCGCGTCGATGCCGTTGCGGTCGGGCATCGACACGTCCATCAGCACCACGTCCCAGGGCTGCTCGCGCACCAGCTGGAGGGCCTGTACGCCGTTCTCGGCCTCGCCGGCCACTTCCATGTCCTCGGTTTCGGAGAGGATCTGGCGCAGGCCCTGGCGCACGATGGCGTGGTCGTCGGCGATCAGCACGCGCAGGCGCTTGGCTGGACTCATGCGCCGAGCTCCCCGGGTGGCGTGGGCGCGCTGTCGTCCGCCAGCGGAATCGCCAGCACCAGACGGGTGCCGCTGGGCCGCGCGCCGCCCAGCTCCATGCGCCCGCCCAGGCTCGCCAGGCGTTCGCGCATGCCGCGCAGGCCAAAGGAGCGTGGTTTGTCCACGTCGTCCGGGTTCAGGCCGGTGCCGTTGTCGGTGATCTCCAGCAGCACCTCGTCGCCCTCCTGGGTGAGGCGTACCTCCACCACGCTGGCCTGGGCATGCTTGCACACGTTGGTGAGCGCCTCCTGGAAGGTGCGGAACAGGGCCACCGCAGCATCCTGCGGCAGCTGGATGTCGTGGTCCGCACATACGATGCGGCAGGCGATGCCGGTGCGCTGGGTGAAGTCCTCGGCCTGGCACTCGATCGCCGCGCCGAGGCCGAAATCCTTCAGGATGCCGGGGCGCAGCTCGCGCGTCACGCGGCTCACCGTGGCGATGGCGTCGTCGAGCAGCTTCTCGATGCCGCGTACCCGCTTGCGCAATTGCGCCACGTCGCCGTCCAGGCGGGTGGCAAGCAGCGCGGTTTCGATCTTGATCGCCACCAGGTGGCCGCCCAGCACGTCGTGGATGTCGCGCGCGATGCGCTCGCGCTCTTCCTCGCGCGCCGCCTCCAGGTGATTGGACAGCGCGGCCAGCCGCGAGCTGACGCTGTCGCAACGCGCGTCGGGGGTCGGCGCCGGGTGGTTCATGGCGGGTCGATGGCTGCGGGTAGTGGCGGGAGGCGAATGATAGCAGGCGCTGTCATGCGCCGTTCTTGCCCGAAGTCAACTCGGTGCCAGGATCCGCGGCGCCTGCGATACGGGTTCAGCGACGGATCAACTCGAACTCCGTGACCAGCGCCTTGAGCCTTGCCGTCATGGCCTGCAGGTCCTCGGTCTGGCCGTAGGCCAGGCGCGCGGTGCGGGTGTTCTCCTCGCTCAGTGCGGCGATGCGTTCCACGTTGCTCGCCACCTCGTTGCTGGCCTGCGCCTGCTGGGTTGCCGCGGCGGCGATCTGTTCGGCGCGCTCGGCCACTTCGTCGCTGGCGTTTGCGATGCCGTCCAGGCCTCCCACGCTGGCCTGCATCATGGCCACGCCGGACTCCACCTCGCCCACTGCGCTGCCCATCACATCGACCGCGCGCCGGGTGATGGCCTGGATCTCCTCCACCATCCCGCCGATGTCGCCGGTGCTGTTGCTGGTGCGCTCGGCGAGCTTGCGCACCTCGTCGGCCACCACGGCGAAACCGCGCCCCTGCTCGCCGGCGCGTGCAGCTTCGATGGCGGCATTGAGGGCGAGCAGGTTGGTCTGATCGGCGATCTCGCGGATGCTGCGGGTGATCTCGCCGATGCGTCCGATGGCGGCATCCAGCTCGTTGATGGTGGCGCTGGAACGCTGCACCGTGTCGATCACCCGGGCGGTCGCCGCGATGCTCTGTTCGATGCCGCCGTTGCTGGCGCGCACCTGCGCGCGCGCGCCGCCGGCCGAGCGCGCGGTATCGGCAGCGTGGTCGGCGACCTCGCACACCGACTGGCTGAACTCCTCGGTGGCCGCGGCGACGGCCTGCAGGCTTTCCAACTGCGAGCCGGACTGTTCGCTGACGCGGCGCATCTCCTGGCGCAGCTCGCCGGTGCTGCCCTCTATGTTGCGCGCGGTGGCGCCGATCCGGTCGAGCATTTCCTTGATGCGCGTCTGGGTCACCGCCAGGCGGGCAAGCATGGCGCCGACCTCGTCGCGCCCGTCGAGCGGAATGTCGTCGGTCATGATGCCCTCGGCCATCCTGTCGAGGTAGCGGTTGGCCCGCGAGATACCGCCGCACAGGTGGCGCAGGATCAGCGCCGCGGGCAGTGCGGCGAGCAGCAGACCGCCCGCGGCGCCGGTGAGTACCGCTGCCGCGGGGGTGCCGGCGGCATATGCCGCCGCGCCGGCAAGTGCTGCCGCCGGAAGGCCAAGGGCGAGTGCCGGTAGGCGCCAGCCGCCCAGTGCGGGGGCGCGCCGCCCGGGCAGGCGTGCGCCCTTGCGCAAGCGCGCATAGAGCTGTTCTGCGGCGGACACTGCAGCTCGTTCCGGTTTGGTGCGCACCGACATGTAGCCGGTGGTCCTGCCTTGGTGCATCATCGGCACCACCGTGGCATCGACCCAGTAGAAGTCGCCGTTCTTGCTGCGGTTCTTCACCACGCCGCGCCACGGGCGGCCGCTCTTGACGGTGTGCCACAGGTCCTCGAAGGCCTGCGGCGGCATGTCGGGGTGGCGCACGATGTTGTGGTTGCTACCGATCAGTTCCTCGCGCGAGAAGCCGGACAATGTGACGAACGCGTCGTTCGCCTCGGTGATCACGCCCATGAGGTTGGTACGCGACACCAGGTAGGTATCGGGCGGAAACGGCAGTTCGTTTGCCGTGACTGGCTGGTTGATCT
This sequence comes from Thauera sp., assembly GCA_030603925.1. GTDB lineage: Bacteria > Pseudomonadota > Gammaproteobacteria > Burkholderiales > Rhodocyclaceae > Pseudothauera. The sequence continues at coordinate 7,546 of JAUVWV010000097.1, forward strand.
TCATGCTGCATCCTCGCTTCGGGCCCGGCCGGCGAAAGCGCCGCCTGACAATGCCTGTTTCTCAAGCAATATCCGTGCGCAAAGTTACCGGCGTGTGGCGAAGCTGCCGTTCCTGCCGCGCAGAACCCTGGATGCTATAGCAGAAATGCTTATCTGTGGAATGACGAAGGCGTCGTTCTATGCGTTCGGCGTGTAGGCGAACTGATGACTGAGCGAGTGTTCGAAGCGCCAGCCTGCGGGCACCGCGAGCGCGTGGCGGGCGAGTGCGGCCTGTGCATCGGCCGGGGTGCCGTCCGCTTCGCGGAACCAGCACAGGCTGACCCAGTGGGCCTGTCCGTCACAATCGGCGCGGCCGAAGCCCAGCCACCGGCAGGCGGTGGTCAGGCCGTGCTGCTGGTCGGCCACCGCGAGGTCGACGGCCGCCCCGTCTTCGTCGAGGAACACCAGGCCGGCGGCCTGCAGCGCATCGGTGAAGCGTGCGGTTTCCTCGGGCGACAGGAAGCCGATGCGGAACAGTCGCTCATCCACGCACAGGGTGCGGTTGGGCACCAGCGCCAGGAAGCCGGCCTCGCCGCCGCGCAGGCGGCGTGCGACGGCATCCTTGCGGACGATCACGGAGAGGGCTTCGGCGAGAACGGCCATGGCTGCGCGCGGGTGTGGACGGCGGCGATTATCGCATGTCGTAGCGCCCGCGCAGCTGCGCGGCAGCGCGCGACGAGGCGACCACCACCAGCTTCATGGTGGCGCGTGTGGCGCCGACGAAGAGCTTGCGCAGGGTGGCGTCGTCGAGCTGGTCGAAATCGACCTCGGCGAGGATCACCGCGGCGGCGGCCTGTCCCTTGAAGCGATAGACCGACTCCAGCAGCACCTCGCCCTCGGTGAACACCGGATGGCCGATCAGGTCGTAGCGCCCGGTGAAATGCCGCAGGCTGTGCGGGCCGATCTGGCTGTGGCCGAACAGGCGCGACTGTTCGCGCCCGCGAAAGCTTACGATGGCGAGGTCTTCCTTGCGGAAGCCCGCGGCGTAGCAGCGCCGGATGCCTTCCTTCACGCCAGCGAGCAGGCCGGGCGCGTCGGTGTATTCGATCAGCTCCACCTCTGCGGCATCCAGCGGCGAGGCGGCCTCGATCCGCTGCTCGTCGGGCAGCAGGGCCTGCAGCATGCGCACCACCGGGCGCGGGCTGCGGTAGTTGCTGGTGGCGCGCAGGCCCACCCAGCCGGGCAGCGCCACCGGGTCGCGCGCATAGAGGTTTTGCAGCGGATCTTCCAGCCACAGCAGGCGCGCCTCCGGGCGCGCATGACCGAGCACGAGGTCGCGCCAGGCTTCGGGAAAGTCCTGGCCTTCGTCGACGATCACGCTGTCGAAACGGAAATCCTCCCCCACCGGCAGCCCGGCGGCCTCCATCACCATGCGGTCGAAGGCACCCGCGGCGGAGAAGTCGGGGGTGCGTCCGGCGGCGCGCAGGCGCTGGTGGCAGAGCTGGTGAAAGGAGCAGGCCAGTCCGCCGGCCGGCGCGATGGCATTGAAGTGGTCGGCCAGCGGGCGGTTGAAGCAGACGTAGAGCGGGCGTTTGCCGCGCTCCAGCGTGGCGCGGTACTCGGCCAGGGCAAGCTGGGTCTTGCCGGAGCCGGCGGTGCCGCTCACCCGCAGGCGGAAGGGCGAGAACTCCAGCTGGCGCGCCCAGTGGGCGAGGCCGCCCGCCACCCGCGTCACCATGTCGCGCGCGCGTCCGACCAGCGCGCTGACGTCGGCCTCGAGCTGGATCACGTCGCGCAGGAAACGATGCACCTCGGCGGCGGCCGGTGCCGCTTCGCCCGCCGGCAGGATTTCGCGGATGATCTGCCCGAGGGCCTCGCGCCGCGTGTTGTCCACGATGCGCTCGGGGGTCAGGCCCGCGGTCTGCGGCTGGCGTACGCGAAAATCCGGGCAGTACAGCAGGAAGTCCACCGCCACCGCAGCGCAGCCCGGGCGGGCGGCAAGCTTGCCGCGCAGGGCTTCCGCGCTGCGCGCGAGCTGGGTGGGGATGCTGTGCACCCGGCCGGGATAGCGCTTTACCAGCCCGTCCGGGGTCTCGTCGAGGAAGCCGCACTTCTGCTCGATGAGCAGCAGCGCGCCGGCATTGTTGACGACGACGAAATCGACTTCGCCGTGCACCGCGTAGCCGCGTTCGAGGTTGGTCCAGTGCACCGCGTGATAGACCGTGTAGTCCGCCGGCAGGACCTCGGCCAGCAGGTTCAGGGTGTCGATCTCGCGCTGCGCGGCGCCGGTGACGGCCAGCTCGCGCCAGCCGTCGGGGATGATGCGGGCCACGGTTCGGGCTCCTCCGGGGGCGATGCGCCGGATCTTACCCGAAGCCGTTCACTCAGCGACGGTGGGTGGCGCCGTAGCCCGTATTCGGGCGCGGCGGTGCCCCGCGTTCGTCCTTGTGGCGGAAGCAGATGCGCGCCTTGCTCAGATCGTAGGGCGACATCTCCAGGGTGACGCGGTCGCCCGCCAGGATGCGGATGCGGAACTTGCGCATCTTGCCCGAGGCGTAGGCCGCCACGTCCATGCCGTTTTCCAGCTTCACCATGAAGCGGGCGTCGCGCAGCACTTCCTCGACCACGCCTTCGAACTGAACCAGATCTTCCTTTGCCATGCAGTACTCCTTGTGCGCGCCCGGTGGTGCCGCGACCGGGCGGGTCTTGAAGGCAGCAGCGCCTCCGGCCTGGGCCGGTGGATCATGTGCGACGCAGGAATGTGCGCCGGCCGGCCGCGCGCGGGCGCGGGAGGGCCATGCTGCCTGATGGGCGGGGGCGCGAGCGTCCCCGGGCGGGTGCATCCGCGACAGTCGGCGGCAGGACGCGGCCGGATGCTGCGATGCGTGGTTTGCGCGCTGTCGGCCGCTTGCCGGGGCCGAAGAAAACGCTGCCGGACGGATGCCGGCAGGGAAGGCAGCCTGGAGACGGGACAAGGCCCCGGATGATGGCTGCCGGATGGCAAGCGGCGATTATAGCATTGCTGCGCCGCAGCGAGAACCTGGCTCCGGTCGCGCTGCCCCGTGCGGCCCGTCAGCGGCCCGCCGTGCCGCCCTGGCCGGCGGTTTGCAGCCGGCCGACGCCGCGCCGCCACAGCGGCAGCATGGCCAGCGCAATGAGGATCTCCAGCGCGCCGACGATCAGGAACACCGGGAGGTAGGGATCCAGCCCGGCGGCGCGGAAACTGCCCACCAGGGTGCCGCCGAGCAGCGGACCGAGGGCGAAGCCGAGCGAGCCCGCGACATTGAACCCGGCCAGGGTGCTGGCGCGCTGCCCGGCACCCGCCAGTTCGGCGGTGAGCACCAGCGAGGGGGCGTACATCAGCGCCGCGACCACGCCGCCGGCGGCCATCAGCGCGGCCACCGCGCCGGCCGGGGCGAGGCCCAGGGCGATCAGGAACAGGCCGTACAACATGCTGCCGGCGATCATCATGCCCAGGCGGTCCCAGCGGTGGCACAGGCGGCCGGCCGGGTAGGTGAGCAGCGAGAAGGGGATCAGGAAGGCGGCCATCACCAGGCCGATCTGGCGGGCGTCGAAGAGCATCACCGCGCCCAGGTAGAGCGAAAAGGTGGACACGATGAAGCCCACCGTGAGGCGGTCGACGAAGGCGAACAGATAGGGCACGGCGAGCAGGCGATTGGCCGCCAGCTCGCGCAGCAGGCCGGCCGGCGACTGCCGTGTGCGCTGCGCTTGCGCTTCGTCGCGCAGCAGCAGCGGGACCGCGGCGGCGAGCACCAGCATCAGCCAGCCGCCCAGCCAGGGTACCTGCACCGCCGCGCCGCTGCCGATCCAGCCGCCCAGCGGCGCGCCGCGGGCCACCCCCAGACAGACCGCAGCACCCACCGCACCCCACGATGCGCCCCAGCCGGGGCTGCGGCC
>JAUVWV010000327.1 GCA_030603925.1 Thauera sp.
CCCGCTTCGAGGTGTTGCTGCGCGACGCCGAGATCGCCCGCCTGCGCAGCCTGCTCGACGGGGCCGGACCGCAGTCCGCGCAGGCGGTCTTCGAGGCCCGCCGCGCGCAGTTGGAGGACGACTTCGCCTTTGTCGCCGAAGCGAACATCGGCGGCGAATTCATGGACGACGCGCACATCGAGCGCCTGCAGCGCATCGCCGCACAGACCTGGCTGCGCCACTTCGACGACCGCCTGGGGTTGTCGCACGAGGAACTGCGCCGCCGCCAGGAGACGTCGCCGGTCGCGTTGCCGGCGCCCGAAGCGCTGCTCGCCGACCAGCCCTGGCACCGCGTGCCGCGCACCGAACAGCAAGGCTACGATGCCCGCTACGGCTTCCGCGTCCGCGTCCCCGAGCGGCTCTACGACTTCGGCGAACTCTACAACCTCTCCATCCGGCGCGGCACATTGAGCGAGGAGGAGCGCTTCAAGATCAACGAGCACATCATCCAGACCATCATCATGCTCGACCAGATCCCCCTGCCGCCCCAGCTGCGCCGCGTGCCCGAGTACGCCGGCACCCATCACGAAACCCTCACCGGCAGCGGCTACCCGCGCGGCCTCACCGCGGAGCAGCTGTCGGTGCCGGCACGCATCATGGCGGTGGCCGACATCTTCGAGGCGCTGACCGCGGCCGACCGCCCCTACAAGCGCGCCAAGACCCTCTCCGAGTCGATCGCCATCCTGGCGCGTTTCCGCGACGAACGGCACATCGACGCGGACATTTTCGCCCTCTTCCTGCGCAGCGGCATCCACCTGGCGTACGCCCGGCGCTTCCTCAGGCCGGAGCAGATCGACGCGGTCGACATCGAGCAGTACCTGAACTGAACGGGCGCCGGGCACGGGCGGTGGCGCGCGGCGCCGACGGCGGTACAATCGACTTCTTGGCCTCGCTGCATCCCGCGGAGTCCAGCCATGCCCCAGTACCGTTCCCGTACCTCCACCGCCGGCCGCAACATGGCGGGTGCCCGCGCCCTGTGGCGCGCCACCGGCATGAAGGACGGCGATTTCGAGAAGCCGATCATCGCCATCGCCAACAGCTTCACCCAGTTCGTCCCCGGTCATGTGCACCTGAAGGACCTGGGCCAGCTGGTCGCCCGCGAGATCGAGGCCGCCGGCGGGGTGGCCAAGGAATTCAACACCATCGCGGTCGATGACGGCATCGCCATGGGCCACGGCGGCATGCTGTACTCGCTGCCCAGCCGCGAACTGATCGCCGACAGCGTGGAATACATGGTCAATGCCCACACCGCGGACGCGCTGGTGTGCATCTCCAACTGCGACAAGATCACCCCGGGCATGCTGATGGCGGCGCTGCGCCTCAACATCCCGGCGATCTTCGTCTCCGGCGGGCCGATGGAAGCCGGCAAGGTGAAGTGGGAGGCCAAGGTGATCTCGCTGGACCTGGTGGACGCCATGGTCAAGGCCGCCGACAAGAACTGCTCGGACGAGGAAGTGGACGCCATCGAACGCTCCGCCTGCCCGACCTGCGGTTCCTGTTCCGGCATGTTCACCGCCAACTCGATGAACTGCCTCACCGAGGCGCTCGGCCTGTCGCTGCCCGGCAACGGCACCACGCTGGCTACCCACGCCGATCGCGAGAAGCTGTTCAAGGAAGCTGGCCGGCGCATCGTCGATCTCGCCCGGCGTTACTACGAGCAGGACGACGAGTCGGCGCTGCCGCGTTCGATCGCCAGCTTCCAGGCCTTCGAGAACGCCATCAGCCTGGACGTGGCGATGGGCGGCTCCACCAACACCGTGCTGCACCTGCTGGCCGCCGCGCGCGAAGCCGGGGTGGACTTCACCATGAAGGACATCGACCGCATCAGCCGGCGCGTGCCCTGCCTGTCCAAGGTCGCCCCGGCGGTGCCGGACGTGCATATCGAAGACGTCCATCGCGCCGGCGGCATCATGGCCATCCTCGGCGAACTCGACCGCGCCGGCCTGCTGCACCGCGATGTGCCCACCGTGCACAGCAAGACCCTGGGCGAGGCGCTCTCGCGCTGGGACATCATGCAGGCGCACGACAAGTCGGTGTTCGACTTCTTCCTCGCCGCGCCGGGCGGCGTGCCCACCCAGGTGGCGTTCTCGCAGAACCGGCGCTGGAACGAGCTCGACATGGACCGCGCACACGGCGTGATCCGCAACAAGGCCAACGCCTTCACCGCCGACGGCGGGCTGGCGGTGCTGTACGGCAACATCGCCGAGAAGGGCTGCATCGTGAAGACCGCCGGCGTGGACGAGTCCATCTGGCAATTCACCGGCAAGGCGCGGGTGTACGAGAGCCAGGAAGACGCGGTGGACGGCATCCTCGGCGAACAGGTGCAGGCCGGCGACGTGGTGGTGATCCGCTACGAAGGCCCGAAGGGCGGCCCCGGCATGCAGGAGATGCTCTACCCGACCTCCTACCTGAAGAGCCGCGGCCTGGGCGCGCAGTGCGCGCTGCTCACCGACGGGCGCTTCTCCGGCGGCACCTCCGGCCTGTCCATTGGTCACGCCTCGCCGGAAGCGGCCTGCGGCGGCGCCATCGGCCTGGTCGAAGACGGCGACACCATCGAGATCGACATCCCCAAGCGCCGCATCCACCTCGCGGTGAGCGACGAAGAACTCGCCCGCAGGCGCGCGGCGATGGAAGCGAAGGGCGCTGCTGCGTGGAAGCCGGTCAACCGCCAGCGTGCGGTGTCCGCAGCGCTGCAGGCCTACGCCGCGCTCACCACCAGCGCCGATACCGGCGCGGTGCGCGACGTCAGCCAGGTCCAGCGCTAAGTCCCGGCGCCGCCCCTGGGGCGGTGCAGCCAGGCCAGCAACGGGCGCCCACCGCGGGCGCCCGTTGTGCTTTCCGGGCCGATGCCGTACACCGCCATCGCCAGCCCGGCGACCAGGTTCTCGCAGGGGCTGTCGCGGTCCCAGGGCAGCAGCACGGCCGCGTGCGGCATGCCCAGGCTGGCGAGCTGGTGCGGTACGCCCCAGCCGTGGCGCAGGTGGCCGCTGCCGATGATGCCCACCACCAGTGCGTCGGGGTATGCGGCCTGCGCGGCGCGGATGCCTTCGGCCATCGCGCGGTCCCACAGCAGCTGCGCCTCGATGAAGTGCCCGCGCGAGGGGCCGTCCGCCGCCTGCGGGTGGTGGGCGTGCTGGACCGCCTGC
>JAUVWV010000121.1 GCA_030603925.1 Thauera sp.
GCCGCCTTGCGCGGCGGTTTCGCCACGGGCGGCGTGGCGGCGGCGTCCGGCGCCGCTTCGGCCGGCACCTCGGGCTCGCGCGCGCGCACCTTGAGCGTCCCGGGGATGCGCGACGGCGCGGGTGCGGGCGGGGTTCTGCGTGTGGTGTTCAATGGCAACCTCGGGCTGTCCGGGCGAACGCCGGACCAAGTCCGCATTATCCTGGAAACCGCCGCCGACCGCTTGCTGCACTCATGGCGTACTTCATGCACTGGAGGCAGCACGGGACGGCCGCCCGCACGCCTCAGCCGCGCGGCGCCTGCTCCGTCTGCTCGCCGTCATGGCTTTCCGGCAGGCCGTCGAAGGTGCTCCAGCCGTGCTCGCGCCCGGTGGGCGGCAGGTCGGCGCGCAGTTCGACATGCTCGTGCAGGTGGGCCTTGGCGATGAAGTGGGCGGAGATCGGCGCGGTGAGGAAGAGGAACACGCTGATCAGCACCTCGTGGATCGACAGCGTGCCCTCGATGCCGAAGAAGAACAGCATCGAGGCGGCCAGCGCGCCGCCCACCCCCAGCGTGGTGGCCTTGGTGGGCCCGTGCAGGCGGGTGAGCAGGTCGGGCCGCTTGACCAGACCGATCGAGCCGATCAGGGCAAAGATGCCGCCGAGCACGATCAGCACGGCAATCAGCAGTTCGAGCAGGAAGGTCATGGTCGCCTCACTCGATGACGTCGCCGCGCAGGATGAAGCGGCAGTAGGCAACGGTGGAGATGAAACCGAACATGGCGAACAGCAGCGCCGCCTCGAAAAACACCGTGGTGCGCTGCTGGATGCCGAACAGGATGATCAGCGCGATGACGTTGATCACCATGGTGTCGACCGCCAGCACGCGGTCCATCAGCGAAGGCCCGCGCAGCAGGCGCCACAGGTTGAGCAGCACGGCGATCGACACCGCGACATAACCGAAGGTGAGGGCATTTTCGATCACGGGAAGATCTCCTTCAGGCGGGACTCGTAGCGTTCCTTCATCTGCCGCACCGCCTCCTCGGCATCAGGCGCGTCGAGGCAATGCACCAGCAGGCTGCGCCCGTCGGCCGACAGGTCGCAGGACACCGTGCCCGGCGTCATGGTGATGGTGCCGGCAAGCACGGTGATGGCTTCGGGCGAACGCAGTTCCAGCGGCACGGTCACCCAGCGCACGTTCAACTGATCGGCACGGCGGAACAGGATCAGGCGCGCCACCTGCACGTTGGCCACCACCACATCCCAGGCCACCAGCGCCATGTAGGACACCGCCTTGCCGTAAGCCTTCACCGGCGGACGTTCGGGCCAGAAGTTGCTGGTGATGATGGGGATCACCACGCCCAGCAGCGTACCCATCACCAGCCCGCCGGCGCTGAAGCTGTTGAGCAGCAGCATCCACAGCGCGATCAGCACCAGGGTCAGCAAGGGATGCGGCAGCCAGCGCTGCATGAAGCTGCGCGTGTCGGTCTCGGGTCTGTCGGCCATCACTGCCCTCCCGTGGCGGTGCCCAACACCGCATCGATGTAGCCCGCAGGCGCAAAGATCTGCGCTGCGGCAAGTTCCAGCCAGGCATTTACCGGGCCGGCCGCCACGGTCAGCACCACCAGCGCGCCCAGCAGCCCGCCTACCGCGACGAAGGGCAGCACCGGCGCCGGGCGCCGGCTGGACGCGGCGGCCGCCTCCAGCGCATGGCTCTTCCAGAACACCAGGCTGCCGCCGCGCGCGAAGCCGACGATGGCGATCAGCGAGGTGGACAGGATCAGCCCCCAGAACCACACCACCTGCGGGTGGCTGCGCACCGCGTCGAGCACCAGCAGCTTGCCGAGGAAGCCGGACAGCGGCGGCATGCCGGCCATGGCGATGGCGGCGGCGAAGAACAGCCCGGCGATCAGCGTGCCCTGGGCGAAGCGCGGCGCCAGCGCGAGACGGTCGCGCAACACCCCGCGGCGTTCGGCGACCAGATCGACGATCAGGAACAGCGCCGCCGCGGCCAGGGTGGAATGCAGCAGGTAGAACAGCGCGGCGCTCAGCGCCTGCGGGGTGAACACCGATACCGTGGCGAGCAGCATGCCCATCGAGCCGATCACCGCAAAGCTGGCCATCTGCCCCAGGCTGCGTGCGGCGAACACCCCGGTCATGCCCACCACCAGGGTCAGCAGCCCGGCCGGCAGCAGCCAGGGTGCGGCCAGCCAGGCGGCCTCGCCGGCCTGCTCGCCGAAGGCCAGCACGTAGAGGCGGATGATGGAATAGGCGCCGACCTTGGTCATGATGGCAAACAGCGCCGCCACCGGGCCGGGGGCGTTGGCAAAGCTGCCGCGCACCCAGAACAGCAGCGGCACCAGCGCCGCCTTGACGCCGAACACCAGCAGCAGCAATACCCCGCCGGTCTGCAGCAGGGCTTGGTCGGCGGGCGGCACCTGCGGCACCTTGAGCGCCAGGTCGGCCATGTTGAGCGTGCCGGTGACGCTGTAGATCAGCCCCACCGCGATCAGGAACAGCGAGGAGCCGACCAGGTTGGTGACCACGTACTGCACGCCGGCCTTCACCCGCAGCCCGCCGCCGCCATGCACCATGAGGCCGTAGGAGGCGATCAGCAGGATCTCGAAGAACACGAAGAGGTTGAAGAAGTCGCCGGTCAGGAAGGCGCCGTTCAAACCCATCAGCTGGAACTGGAACAACGGGTGGAAGTGCTTGCCGCGCTCGTCCCAGCCGCCGATCGCGTACAGCAGCACGCCCAGCCCGAGTACGGCGGTGAGCACCAGCATCAGCGCGGAGAGGCGGTCGAGCACCAGCACGATGCCGAAAGGCGCCACCCAGTCGCCCAGCGCATACACGCGGATGCTGCCGTCGCTCGCCATCGCCAGCAGCACCAGGCCGACGACCAGCAGCAGCACGCAGGAGGCCACCGAGAACACGCGCGACAGCAGGGCGTCGTGGCGCGCGGCGATGACCAGCAAGGCGCCCAGCACCGCCGGCAGCAGGATGGGCAGGATCAGCCAGTGGTTCATGCGCTCTCCTCGACGACCGGCGGGCGCACCGTGTCACCCTGCTTGCGGCCGAGCAGCTTCCAGTCGTCCTCGCGCGCCTCGGGCGAGGCCTCGCCCGGCAGGTCGACATGGTCGGTGCCGGTCTCGAAATAGGCGCGCAGCGCCATCACCACGATCACCGCGGTCATGCCGAAGGAAATCACGATGGCGGTCAGCACCAGCGCCTGCGGCAGCGGATCGGCGTAGGCGGCTGCCTCGGGGCTGATCACCGGCGGCAGGTTGACCGCCAGGCGGCCGGTGGCGAAGAGGAACAGGTTGGTGGCGTAGGTGAGCAGCGACAGGCCGATGATCACCGGGAAGGTACGCGCGCGCAGCACCAGGTAGATGCCGGCGGCGGTCATTGCGCCGATTGCGGTGGCAATGAGGAATTCCATCAGGGGTGCTCCTTGTACGGCGCGGCGCTCGGATCGACGTCCATCGCCATCTTGTTCACCGGGCGGTGCGCGGTCCAGCGCCCCATGCGCGACAGGTTGGCCAGCGCCAGCATCACCGCGCCGACCACGGTGAGGAACACGCCGGTATCGAAGGCCATCGCACTGGCCAGCTCGAACTCGCCCACCACCGGCAGATGCACATGGGTGAAGGCCGAGGTGAGGAAGGGGCGGTCGAGCACCATGGCGCCGACGCCGGTGGCCGCGGCCACCAGCACCCCGCCGCCGATCATGGCGTGGTACTTCACCCGCACGCGTTGTGCGGCCCAGGCGAAGCCGCTGGCCATGTACTGCATGATCAGCGCGATCGACACCACCAGCGCGGCGATGAAGCCGCCGCCGGGCTGGTTGTGGCCGCGCAGGAAGATGTAGGCGCCCACCAGCAGCGCCAGCGGCAGCATCACGCGGGTGGCCACCACCATGATGATCGGATGGCGGTCGACCGACACCGGCAGATCCGGCGTCCATGCGCTCAGGCGGCGCGCGACGCGGCCGTGCAGCGCACCGTCGAGCAGCGCGAAGATGGCCAGCGCGGCGATGCCCAGCACGATGATTTCACCGAAGGTGTCGAAGCCGCGGAAATCGACCAGGATCACGTTGACCACGTTGGTACCGCCGCCGCCGCTCACCGAGTTCTCCAGGTAGTAGTCGGACAGCGACACGCCGTCGCGCGTGAGCATCGCCCAGCTCAGCGCCGCCATGCCGCCGCCGGCCACCAGCGCCAGCACCGCGTCGCGCAGATGGCGCAGCGGCTGGGCGCGCACCGTGCTGCTCACCGGGCTTTCCTTGGGCAGGAAGTAGAGCGCGAGCAGGATCAGGATCACCGTGGTGACCTCGACCGAGATCTGCGTCAGCGCGAGGTCGGGCGCGGAGAGGTAGATGAAGGCCACACACACGATCAGGCCCACCGTGCCCACCACCAGCACCGACAGCAGGCGCTTGCGGAAGAACACCACGGTGAGCAGGCAGCCGCCGAGCAGCAGCACCCAGGCCACCACCGCCACCTGCTGCATGGGCAGCAAGGCGCGGCTGCCGGCCTCGTGCGGCGCACCGGAGAAGGCGACGAAACCGGCCAGCACCATGGCAGCGATGGCGAAGGCCAGGTAGCGCTGCAGCGAACCGTTGTGCACGCCGTGGGTAAAGCGCTGGGCAAGCGCCAGCGCGCCGCCCAGCGTGGTGTCGAACATCGCCTTGGCTTCCGGGTGCGGCCCCGCCTGCCACAGCGCGCGCACCCGCGGATAGGCCAGGATGAGCAGCAGGCCCGCCACCACCGCCAGCGCCGACATGCCCAGCGCCGGGGTGAAGCCGTGCCAGATCGACAGGTGGAAGTCCGGCACCGGCCCGCCGATCACCGCGCCGGCAGTGGCACGCACCAGGGTGCCGGCCATGGTTTCGGGGAACAGCCCGATCAGCACCACCAGCACCACCAGCAGTGCGGGCGGCAGCCACATGCCGGCCGGCGGGTCGTGCGGCGGGTGCGGGTAGTCGTCGCGCCGGCGGCCGAAGTACACATGCAGGATGTAGCGGAAGGAATAGGCCACCGAAAACAGCGCGCCCACCGTGGCGAGCAGCGGCACCAGCCAGCCCTGCCCCGCCCAGGCAGTATGCGCGGCCTCTTCCAGCATCATCTCCTTGGAGAGGAAGCCGTTGAGCAGCGGCAGGCCGGCCATCGAGGCCGCGGCCAGGGTGGCCAGCGTGGCCGAGATCGGCATCAGGAACGCCAGCCCGCCGAGGCGCTTGATGTCACGCGTGCCGGCCTCGTGGTCCACGATGCCGGCGTTCATGAACAGCGCCGCCTTGAAGGTGGCGTGGTTGATGATGTGGAACACCCCGGCCACCGCGGCCATCGGCGTGCCGAAGCCGAACAGCATGGTCACCAGGCCGAGGTGGCTGACCGTGGAGAAGGCCAGCAGGCCCTTCAGATCGTCCTTGAAGAGGGCGATGAAGGCGCCGATCACCATGGTCAGCAGGCCGGCCGTCGCCACCAGATAGAACCAGGCCTCGGTGCCGGCCAGCACCGGCCACATGCGCGCCAGCAGGAAGATGCCCGCCTTCACCATGGTGGCCGAGTGCAGATAGGCCGACACCGGGGTGGGCGCGGCCATCGCGTGCGGCAGCCAGAAATGGAAGGGGAACTGCGCACTCTTGGTGAAGCAGCCGGCAAGGATCAGCAGCAGCGCCGGCAGGTAGAGCTCGGATTCGCGGATCGCCTCGCCGTGCTGCAGGATCACCGAGAGGTCGTAGGAGCCGGCGATGTGGCCGAGGATCAGCATCCCGGCGATCATCGCCAGGCCGCCGGCGCCGGTCACGGCGAGCGCCATGCGCGCGCCCTGGCGGCCTTCCGGCAGATGCTTCCAGTAGCCGATGAGGAGGAAGGACGACAGGCTGGTGAGCTCCCAGAACACCAGCAGCAGCAGAATGTTGTCCGACAGCACGATGCCCACCATGGCGCCCTGGAAGAGCAGCAGGTAGCTGTAGAAGCTGCCCATCGGATCTTCCTTCGCCAGGTAGAAGCGGGCGTAGGTGATGATCAGCAGACCAATGCCGAGGATCAGCGTGGCGAACAGGAAACCCAGTCCGTCGAGGAAGAAATTGACGTTCAGCCCCAGCCCGGGCAGCCACTGCCAGCCGGCCTGCACCACCTCGCCGCGCAGCACCACCGCCGGGGCATGCACCATCAGCAGGGCAAAGGCCAGCAGGGTCACCGTGCCGGTGGCCAGCGCGCAGGCGTTGCGCCCGGCGCGGATCATCAGCGCCGGCAGCATGGCCCCCAGAAAGGGCAGTATCACGATCAGGGCAAGGCTCATCGATGTCGTACCCGGTAGTTGGCGCAAAACGGCCGGGCAAGAAACACCCGGCCATAGCGTGAGCATGCCCGGCAGGACCGGGCACTATTGGGCAAAAGTATATCGACGCCGGCTGATGGATACCATCGAAATCGGCGCCTTTCGACGCCGCTTACGGGAAATCCACAATCCGGGGATGGCGCCGGCGGCGCGTCTTCAGCAATCGCGCACCAGGATCAGGTGCACCCGGTAGGGACCGTGCGCGCCGATGACGATCGTCTGCTCGATGTCGCCGGTGCGCGACGGCCCGGAGATGAAGTTCACTGCACGCGGCAGCTCGCCCAGTTCGGCGCGCGCCAGCGCCCAGCCGTCTTCCATGCCGGCAACGATGCGCGACAGCGGCACGATGGCGATGTGGGTTTCCGGCAGCAGGCTGGTGGCCGCGGGGGTATCGGGCGCGGAGCAGGTCATCAGCGTGCCGGTTTCGGCAATCGCGCAGAAGCAGCCGGTGATGCCGACCGCGTCGTCGCCCTGCGCGGCGCGCGCCTCCACGGCGAGGCCCGCCTGCGCCCACGGCAGCGCGGCGTACTTCGGCCACACCACGGCGCGCTGCGGCAGCTGGCGCTCGGCCAGATAGCGCGCCACCGCGGCCGGCACCTCGTCGAGCGTGGCAACCTCATCCACGCTGGAGGACTGCACGCCGGATTCATGGCGGAAGCGCGCCAGCAGGTCGGCGCCCAGCTGCGGGCGCGGCCCCTGGCTGCGCGCGGCAAAGGCGGCCTGCACGTCGGCGGCGGCAGCCGGGCGGTTGGCGTCGGTGCGGCCGAGCGCGACGCGCACTCGGAACAGGATGTCTTCTCGGGCGTCCATGGCGGATCCTTGCGGTCAGGCCAGCCGGTTGCGCGGCGCACCGCCGGCCCAGGCTTCGATGTTGTCGATCACCTGATCGGCCAGGCGCTGCATGGCCTGGGCGGAGGCCCAGGCCACGTGCGGGGTGACGATCAGGTTGGGAAGGTCGTCTTCGAGCAGCGGGCTGCCGTGGCGCGGCGGCTCCGCGGAGAGCACGTCGGTGGCCGCCCCGGCAATCGTGCCGGCACGCAGCGCGGCCGCCAGCGCGGCCTCGTCGACCAGCCCGCCGCGCGAGGTGTTCACCAGGATGGCCGAGCGCTGCATGCGCGCCAGTTCGGCCGCGCCGATCAGCCCGCGGGTGGCATCGTTGAGCGGGCAGTGCAGCGACAGCACGTCGGCCGCGGCCAGCACCTGCTCGAAGGCGGTGTAGCCGGCGCGCACGCTGGGCGCGCCGCGATGCTCGGCGAACAGCTCGCGCATGCCGAAAGCCTCGCCCAGGCGCGCCACGCCCTGCCCCAGCCCGCCGCGCCCGACGATGCCCAGCGTGGCGCCGGCCAGGTCGCCGATCGGGTGGTCGAAGAAGCAGAAGTTCTCGCTGCGCGCCCAGCGCCCGGCACGCACGTCGGCCACGTAGTCGAGCAGCCGGCGGCGCAGCGCCAGGATCAGCATCATGGTGTGCTCGGGCACGGTATCCACCGCGTAGCCGCGCACGTTGGAGACCACGATGCCGCGTTCGCGGCAGGCCGCCAGATCGACGTTGTCCGCCCCGGTGGCGGCCACCGCCACCATGCGCAGCTCCGGCAGCGCGGCCATCTCCGCTGCGCCCAGCCTGAGCTTGTTGACGATCGCCACGCTGGCGCCGGTCAGGCGCCCGACCATCTCGGCCTGCGCCGTGGCCGGGTAGTCGATCCAGCGGTGCGCCAGCGCGGGCGCGCGGAACCGCGCACCGACCGCGTCGCGCTCCAGGCAGACGATGTCGATCACCGCCCCTGCCCCGTGCGCCGCTCGGCGTACAGTTCGCGGAAGGTGCGCCCCTCGGGCGCGGGGAAGTCCCGCCCGCGGGTCCATTCGGGCGCCACGCCAAGCACCTGGATGCGGTCGGTGCCGTCGGCCAGCCAGTTCAGGTAGCGCACGCCGATCTTCGTCGCCAGCGCGTAGAGCTTCGGGCGGCGCGCCACCCAGCCCCACAGGCGCAGGGCGATGCGCTCGCTCCACGGACGCAGGTCCATCTCCACCTGCTTCTCGCGCAGCCCGCGCAGCAGTTCGGGCAGCGGGATCTTCACCGGACACACCACGCTGCACTGCCCGCACAGGGTGGCCGCATGCGGCAGGTCGAGCGCGTTGGCGATGCCGGTATAGAGCGGCGTGAGCACCGAGCCCATCGGCCCCGGATACACCCAGCCATAGGCGTGCCCGCCCACGGTCTGATACACCGGGCAGTGGTTCATGCAGGCGCCGCAGCGGATGCAGCGCAGCATCTCCTGGAACTCGGTGCCGACCAGGCTGGCGCGGCCGTTGTCGACCAGGATGAAGTACAGGTGTTCGGGGCCGTCGAGTTCGTCCGCGCCCTTCACCCCGGTGAGCACCGAGACGTAGTTGGAGATGTGCTGGCCGGTGGCCGAGCGCGGCAGCAGACGCATCAGGGTGGCGAAGTCCTCCAGCGTGGGGATGACCTTCTCGATGCCGGTGATCACCACGTGCACCTTGGGCAGGGTGGTGACCATGCGGCCGTTGCCCTCGTTGGTGACCAGGCTCACCGAGCCGGTCTCGGCAATCAGGAAGTTGCCGCCGGAGATGCCCATGGTGGCGCTGAGGAAGTGGCCGCGCAGGGTCTCGCGCGCCTCACGGGTCATCTCCTCGATGCCGCTCTTCTTCGAACTGCCGTGGGTGCGCATGAAGAGTTCGGCGACCTGCTCCTTCGACTTGTGGAAGGCCGGCGCGATGATGTGCGAAGGCGGCTCGTTGTCGTTGATCTGCAGGATGTACTCGCCCAGGTCGGTCTCGATGGGCTGGATGCCGGCCGCGGCCAGCGCCTGGTTGAGCGCGGCCTCTTCCGAGAGCATGGACTTGGACTTGACCACCTTGTTCACGCCGTGGCGCTGCGCAATCTCGGTGACCAGCCGGCAGATCTCGGCGCCGTCGCGCGCATACATCACCTGCCCGCCGCGCTCGGTAGCCTTGGCCTCGAAGGTCTCCAGCCACACGTCGAGATTGGCCAGGGTGCGGTTGCGGATTTCCTTGCCGGCCTCGCGCAGGGCCTCGAAGTCGGCGCCCTCGTCGCGCTCGTACTCGGCCACCGCGCGGGCGCGCGCGTCGACGAACTTGCTCTTGGCCTTGCCGAGGTTTTCCTGCAGCACGCGGTCGGCGAGCTTGTCGCCCACGCGCGCCTTGAAGAACATCGCCTGCGAGCGCATCAGTCTTCTCCCGCCAGCACTTCGGCCACGTGCAGCACGCGCGTCTTGTCGTCGCCCATGCGGCGCAGCTTGCCCTCGATGTTGAGCATGCAACCGAGGTCGCCCAGCACTACCGCGTCGGTGCCGGCGGCCTGGATGTTGCGCGCCTTGCGTTCGGCGATCTGCGCC
>JAUVWV010000374.1 GCA_030603925.1 Thauera sp.
AGATCCTCGATGCTTGCGGCCGCCACATGGGCGCGTACAAAGTCCGCGATCTTCTGGCCGTCGATCAGCCCGGAACGGGGGAGAACGGGGTCGAGCATGCCGACGATCTGCCGCCAATCGAAGGCGCGAAAACGGTCGGCCAAGCCCCCGATCTTGCCGGCGGCATATACCGCGCCCACCACCGCGCCTATGCTGGTGCCGGCGACCAGATCGACCTTGATCCCGGCCTCCTCGATGGCACGCAGCACGCCGATGTGCGCCAGCCCGCGCGCTGAACCGCTGCCCAGCGCCAGGCCGACCTTGCGCGCGGGCGGATTGGGAACGGTTTCGGGTGCTGGTTTCGCCATCTCTAGCCCTTGCCGCCACGCCAGATGGAGAACAGCACCCAGATGCCGCCGATGACGGCGGCGATGAAGCCGAGCAGACCGAAAGAAGGCAGGCCCGGCAAGCCGGGCTCGCGCTCGACGGTCATGACGATGGCCGAGCCGATGATCAGGGCGGCGGTGACGACGCTGATCGCCAGGCGGCTGGCGGCGCGGTCGAGCCGGTCGCCGAAATGCTTGAGGGGCGGCACATCGACCTGTACCTGGAGCTTGCCGCGCTGCGCGGCGCGCAGGAGTTGGCGCAGGTCTTGCGGTAGCCCGGCAAGAAGGGCGAGCGCGCTGCTAAAGGTGCGCCAGCCGCGCTGAAGGATGGCCCCGGGCGCGGCGTGGGCGAGCACCACCTGTTCGAGAAACGGGGCGGCCTCGCCCGCCATGTCGAAGTCGGGGTCAAGCTGACGCCCCAGTCCCTCCAGGGCGATAAAGGCTTTGATCAGCAGCGCTAGGTCGGGCGGCAGGGCGAGGCCATGCTCGCGCAGAATGGCGACCAGATCGGACAGCATGGCGCCCAGATCGAGGTTCTTGAGCGGCACGCCGTGATACTGGTCGACGAAGGCGTCGATCTCGGTCTGCAGGGTCTCGCTATCGACTTCGGCGCCGCCGCTCCAGTCCAGCAGCACTTCGGCCACCTTCTCCGCATCGTGGCTGACGAGACCGTGCAACAGCACGGCCAGCTGATAGCGGCGCTCCTCGGAAAGGCGCCCGGTCATGCCGAAGTCAATGAAGGCGATGCGGTTGTCCGGCAGGTAGAAAACGTTGCCGGGATGCGGGTCGGCGTGGAAGAAGCCGTCTGCGAGCATCATCTGGAGCACGGCCCGGGCGCCGCGACGGGCCAGCAGTTTGCGGTCGAGGCCGGCCGCTTCCACGGCGGCCAGGTCGCGGCCGGCAATGCCCTCGACATGGTCCTGCACATTGAGCCGCTCGCCGGTCCACGGCCAGTGGATGCGGGGCACGACGATCTCGGGGTGATCCGCGAAGTGGGCGGCGATGCGCTCGGCGCTGCGGCCCTCGGCGGAAAAATCCAGCTCGCGGCGCAGCGACAGGGTGAACTGGCGCACCACCTCCCGCGGCCGGTAACGGCGCAACTCGGGCGCTTCTGACTCGACGATCTCGGCCAGCCGCGCCAACAGGCGCAGGTCGGCCTCGACGATCTGCCGGATGCCGGGGCGCCGCACCTTGAGGATGACCGCCGTGCCGTCTGGAAGCCAGGCGCGATGCACCTGGGCCAGCGAGGCCGCCGCCAGCGCCTGCGTCTCCAGGCGTGGGAAAATGGCCTCGGGCGGCGCGCCCAGGTCCTCCGTCAGTTGCGGCAGCAGCTCGGCGAAAGGGAGGGCGGGCGCCGCGTCCTGCAGCTTGCTGAACTCGGCGATCCATTCCGCCGGGAACAGATCGACGCGGGTGGCGAGGATCTGCCCCAGCTTGACAAAGCTCGGCCCCAGTTCCTCCAGCGCCCGGCGCACGCGGGCCGGCGGCTCCAGCCGCGCCAGTGCCTCCGGTTCGTGCCAGTGCAGGGCGCGGCCGGCACGCTCCAGGGCGCCCGCCATGCCGATCCGCCGCACCAGATCGCCGAAGCCATAGCGGATCAGGACGGAGGCGATGTCATGCAGGCGGCCCAGGTCGCGGACGGCGCCGATCGCTTGCCACAGCATCAGTGTTTCTTCTCGTCGGGCGGCGATTCCAGGCGGGCAGCGACGCCCTGGAGCAGGCCGGCGGCCAGACCGGCCAGCAGCGCGGCTTCATGGCGCACGACCTCCGTCCCTTTCTTGGCCTGATCGCGCGCACCTGCCGTAACGGCCTGGGTCAGTTGATCGAGCGCGATCCGGGTACGTTGGCCGACGGCCGAGCCACTGGTGCGGGCGTGTTCGGCAAGCTCGGTGAAGGTGGCCTGGACGACGCCC
>JAUVWV010000349.1 GCA_030603925.1 Thauera sp.
GCGCCCGGTGGCCAGCGCGTGCGTGAGCGCCCGGACGACATGCTCCTGGCCGACCAGCGTGCCGAAGGACTTCGGCCGCCACTTGCGCGCGAGTACCTGATAGCTCATGGCGGGCGATTCTAGCAGAGAGCCCGGATCACCCGGGCGCCGATGCAGCGGATGCCGCGGTGGGCCGCGGTGGGCCGCGGTGAACCATTGGCGCGCGCAATGGCGGCAATTTCATCGGTCGATTGGAACTATCCCGCGCCGCTTTCTAAGATTGCCCTATGGGCGACGCACATGCCGCCATCACGTGGAGGACAGGCCATGGACATGCGGAACGAAGTGCTGCAGGAATTCTTCCAGGCGCTGTGCGTGCTGTTCGCCGACTACGGGCGCAACGCTTTCTGAGAACGGGCGCAGCACGCCGGCACCGGCGAGCGGCACCACCGAGCAGGAGTCGCGCAATGGCTCAGCCCCAGTCGGGTTCCTCGTCCTCGCTGCAGGGCGCCGCCGCCGCTGCCGGCCGGCGCCGGCAGCGCGCACGCGGTGCGATGGAGGTCTTCGCCGGCCTGCTCGCCGAGGCGGGAATCCGTGTCAACGGCGCCGATCCCTGGGACATGCGCGTGCACGATCCGCGCACCGCGGAGCGCGTGCTTGGCGCAGGCAGTATCGGCCTGGGCGAAAGCTACATGGACGGCTGGTGGGAGTGCGCGCAGGTGGACGAACTGATCTGCCGCATCCTGCGCGCCCGCCTCGACGAGAAGGTCGGCACCACCGCGCTGCTGGTGCAAGGCCTGCGCGCAAGGCTGCTCAACCTGCAGAACCTCAAGCGCGCCTGGCAGGTGGGCGAGGTGCACTACGACACCGGCAACGCGTTCTTCGAGGCCATGCTCGATCCCCACATGGCCTATACCTGCGCCTACTGGCGGGACGCGGCCACCCTGGAAGACGCGCAGCGCGCCAAGCTCGAGCTGATCTGCCGCAAGCTCGGCCTGCGTGCGGGCATGCGCCTGCTCGACATCGGCTGCGGCTGGGGCAGCCTGATGAAGTACGCCGCAGAACATTACGGCGTCTCCTGCGTCGGGCTGACCATCTCGCGCGAGCAGGCCGAGCTCGGCCGGGCGCGTTGCGCAGGCCTGCCGGTCGAGTTCCGCCTGGAGGACTACCGACAGTTCGGGCGCGACGGCCACCAGCACTTCGAGCGCATCGCCTCGATCGGCATGTTCGAGCACGTCGGGCACAAGAACCACCGCCACTTCTTCGAGGTCGCACGCCGCTGTCTGGCCGACGACGGCCTGTTCCTGCTGCATACCATCGGCAAGAACCGCCGCCGTACCCCGACCGACCCGTGGATCGACCGCTACATCTTCCCCAACGGCGACCTGCCCTCGCTCGGCCAGATCGCCGACGCGGCCGAACACCGTTTCATCATCGAGGACGTGCACAACTTCGGCGCCGACTACGACCGCACCCTGCTGGCCTGGCATGCGAACTTCGAAGCGGCCTGGCCGCGCTTCGCCGCCACCTTCGGCGAACGCTTCCGCCGCATGTGGCGCTACTACCTGCTGGCCTGTGCGGGCACCTTCCGCGCCCGCAGCAACCAGGTCTGGCAGCTCGTGCTCTCGCCGCAGGGCTGCGCCGGCGGGTACCGGCGGCCGGGCTGAAACGGATCTAGTTTTTGACTATCAATATCGTTCATACATTCAATTGGCACTATCGAGCGCCGTGACCCATCCTTGACTCAAGAGTGCGCAAATCCTGCGCACCGGGTCGACAAGGAGAACGATCATGGCCGCACGCATCGCCCGCCTGCACTACCAGCCCGGCAATCCGCTCGGTTTCGCGCGCGCCGCGGCCGGCTGGCTGATCGCGCTGTGCGGCCTGGCCCTGCTCGCCGCGCAGGGCATCGACCTCCTGCCGCGCATCGACGGCCCGCTGCGCGATGCCGCCGTCGGCGGTGCGATGGCCGCGCTGGCCACCGCGCTGGGCGCCCTGCCGGTCCTGGTCACGCGCCGCATCGGCGCCGGCGTACAGGGCATGCTGCTCGGCTTCGGCGCCGGGGTGATGCTCGCCGCGAGCGTGTTCTCGCTGCTTCTGCCCGGCTTCGATGCCGCCGCGGCGCTCGGCGCCGGACGCACCGAGGCCGCGCTGACCGTGGCCTCGGCCCTGCTGGTGGGCGCGCTCGCCCTGCTCGCGCTTGACCGTGGGCTGCCGCACAGCCATGCGCCGGACGGCCGGCGCTCGGCCAAGGCGGTGTGGCTGTTCGTGTTCGCCATCGCCGTGCATAACATCCCGGAAGGGCTGGCCATCGGCGTGGCGGCCGGTGAAGCCAGCGGCAATGCGGTGGCCACCGGCATCTCGCTGCAGAACGTGCCGGAAGGCCTGATCGTCGCCATCGCCCTGGTCGCCGCGGGCTACGGCCGCCTGCTCGCCTTCGCGGTAGCCGCCGCAAGCGGCCTGGTGGAGCCGGCCGCCGCGCTCGCCGGCTCGCTGATGGTGAGCCAGTCGGCAGCCCTGCTGCCCTGGGGCCTCGGCGCGGCCGCCGGCGCGATGCTCTTCGTGGTCAGCCACGAGATCATCCCGGAATCACACCGCCGCGGCCACGAGACGCTCGCCACCGGCGGCCTGATCGCCGGCTTCACCGGCATGCTGCTGATGGATACGCTGCTGGCCTGAAGACAAGGTACAAACGAAAAACGCCGGATGTCCGCGAGGATCATCCGGCGTTTTCATGTTCGGGGTGGCGAGCCTGACCCCCGGCACTTGCAGGGAACGGCTGTGGCTGCTGCCTTCCGGCCCTGACCAGGTTCACCGCGCTGCAA
>JAUVWV010000160.1 GCA_030603925.1 Thauera sp.
GCGACATGAACACCCGCGCAACCACCAAGGCTGCGAAAGCGACCACCGCGGCCGGGGCCGGTAGCCCCGGCACCAATACCACCAAGCCGGCAGAGGCGACGGTGGCCGGGGCGCCCCCGGCCACCGGGCAGGCGCCGCAAGGCGCCACCGCGCCCGCCGTGGAAGGCGCTACCGAGGCGCGGCAAGAGGAAGCGGCCGTCATCGCCGAAGCGCTCACCCCCGCTGGCGGAAGCGTCGGCGAGGTGATCGCCGGTACGGTGGAGGGGCGCCCGGACAGCGCCGAACCCGGCAAGAAGGTCGGCGGCCTGCTCAAGGCCTTGATCGTGCGTGCGCTGCCCGAGGCGGGTTTCCGCCGCGCCGGCCGCCACTGGCCGGCCGAGGCGGTGGAGGTACCGGCCGATGAGCTGACCGCCGAGCAGATCGACGCGCTGCTGCGCGAGCCGATGCTGCACGTGACGCTGATCGGCGAACCGGACGGCGAGTAACGCACCATGGCCACCTACGCCACCCTGGCCGATCTCGTCGCCCGTTTCGGCGAGCGCGAGATTGCGCAGCTCACCAACCGCGACGGCCTGGACGTGATCGACCCGGACGTGGCCGCCCAGGCGCTGGCCGACGCCAACGCCGAAGCGGCCGCCTACCTGGCGGCGCGCTACCCGGTACCGCCCGAGCCGGTGCCCCAGGTGCTGGTGATGGTGGTGTGCAACATCTCGCGTTACCGCCTGTACGACGACGCCGCGCCCGAAGAAGTGCGCAAGCGCTACGAGGACGCCACCAAGCTGCTCGCCCGCATCGCCAATGGTGAGATCTCCATCGGCCCGCCGCAGGCGACCCCCACCCACGCGCAAACCGCAGTGCTGGTGGGCGGCACGCCGGCGGTGTTCGGCCGCCGGCCGGGCGGGGGGCTGCGGTGAGCGACCTGCGCCCCACCTTTCTGGGCCTGGAGCCGCTGCTGGTTGCCCGCCTGGAAGATGCGCTGCAGCCGCTGCCCGAAAACGTCCGCGTGCTGTGCGTGGCCGACATGGCCGGCGTGCTGGAAAAGGATCTGCCCAAGCCCAGCGCGCGCATCGTCTATGGCGGCCACCAGGTGGTGCCGAGCAAAGACCCGCTGCCGCCCGGCTGGGCGCTCATCGAGCAGACCTGGCTGGTGGTGCCTGCAGTGCGCAACGTGCGCAACATCAAGGCCGGCACCGCCGGCCGCGCCGACGCCAGCCCGCTGATCGACGCCGTGTGGGACGCGCTGGACGGCTGGCGCCCCGGCGGCGGCTACAGCCAGCTGAAGAGCGTCAGCCCCGGGCTGCGCCCCGCAACCGTTGAGGGCTGTACCTATGTGCCGCTCGCCTTTACTACCCGATTCCGGAGGAATCAGACATGCCCGACGTGAAGCTGAAGAAGCCCCACACCCATGCCGGTCGCAAGTACCCGGCCGGCGCCACCCTCAAGGGGCTGCGCCAAGACCAGGCCGACTGGCTGGAAGCCCTCGGCGTGGCCGAGCCCGCCGCGGCCCAGGATGCGGCCCCGGCCGCCCCCAAGACCACCGCCGCCAAGGCCAAGGAGTAAGCCAGCATGATGACCTCGAACACCCCGATAGTGTGGTCCGGCCAGGGGCCGGTGCAGATCGGTACCTTCGACCTGGCCCGCGGTCGCCCCGACAGCGGCTACCTGGTGGATCTGTACCGCGTGGGCTGCGGCAACAGCGCGCTCACCACCAACCTCGCGCGCAGCACCAAGCCGCTGCCGGAAACCTGCTCCGGCCAGCGCCTCACGCTCAAGGAGCTGCCGACCGGCAAGACCATGAGCGTTTCGCTGTCCATGTACCAGTTTTCCGGGCGCACGCTCGCCGCCGCGCTGTTCGGCGAGGCAGTGGATGTGGCCGGCGGCACCGTAACCGGCGAAGTGCTGCCGGCGCTCGCCGCGGGCGACTACTTCACCTTGCGCCACCCCAAGGCGAGCGACATCGTCATCAAGGACAACGCCGCGCCCACGCCGCTCGCCTACGTGGAAGGCACGCACTACGCCGTGGAAGACGCCGACCACGTCCGCCTGAAGCTGCTCGGCCACCCGGATGAGCATGTCGAGCCGCTGGCGGTGGACTACAGCTACGGCGGCCATGTGAACATCGCTGCCTTCAAGAAGGAAGGCATCGAGCGCGGCATCATCTTCAGCGGCGTGAACCAGGACGGCCAGAAAGGCCGCCTGATCATCCCGCGTATCAGCCTGGCGCTCGATGGCGACCTCGGCTGGATCACTTCCGAGGAGGCGACGCTCACCTTCAAGGGCAACGTGCTGTATGTGCCCGAGCTGGAGAGCGATGATGACTACGGCGGCTTTGCCCGCGTGAGCCTGTTCGACTGATCGGGCGCAGCCACGCCATGACCTACCGCCACAAGATCGGCGCCACCCTGCGTCTGGCCGGCCGGCTCACCCTGGCTGGCCGGGCGCAGGACATGTCGGACTGGGCCGCTGCGGCCGTCATGCGTGGCCCGGCGGGCGAAATCCCGCTGGTCGCGGAATGGCTGGATGCGGCCGATGGGCAGCTGCAACTCTACGTTGCCGCCGCCGACCAGGCCGCGTGGATGCCCGGGCGCTACGCCGTGGATGTGCGCCTGACCCGCCCGGATGGCGAGGTGCTGATCAGCGACAGCGCAGAAATCGAACTGCTGCGCCCCACAACCCCACCGCCGGCGCCATGAAGCCCACCCGCACGCTGACGCTCACCCTGCGTCCGGTTGAGCGGGATCTCGCGCTCACCGGCCCCGCGCTGGGGCTCAGCCTCGCCCCAGGCGAGGGGCTGCGACTGGACTTTGCCGCCGTACTGCGCGGCGAGCGCGGCATGCCCGGCCCCGCGGGCGATGCCACCTTCCTGCGCATCAGTGCAGGGCCGTTGAGTGCCCTGCACGCGGTGTGGGAGGACGCTACCGGCGTCGTGCACCTGCTGGACTACCGCGACGCCGACCACATCGACCTGCTCGCCGGCATCACTGTAACGGCAGCAGGCGCGGCCGGGCAGCCGGTAACGGTGCAACGCTCCGGCGTGCTCGATGCCGCTGGCCTCGGCCTGGCGCCAGGCCGGGTATGGCTGGGCATCGATGGCGCGCTCACCCAAGCCCCGCCGACCGACGGCTTCGACGTGCTGCTCGGCAACGTCGTCTCGCCCGATCGCCTGATCCTCAACCTGCAAGACCCCATCAACCTGGAGTGACACACCATGGCACAACGATTCCTCGCCCGCGTGAGCGGAAAGACCCGGCAGGTAGAAGCCAAGACCACCAGCGCCGGCGCAGCCGACGCCGGCCGGATCCCGGCGCTGAACAGCAGCGGCAAGCTCGATGAGAGCATGATGCCGGCCGGCATCGGCGCCGATACGCAGATCCTGCTGGCGAGCGAGAACCTGTCCGCCGGCAACTTCGTCAATATCTGGTCCGACGCGGGCACGGCCAAGGTGCGCCTGGCCGACAACAGTAACGGCCGCCCGGCAGACGGCTATGTGCTCGACGCGGTGAGTGCGGCTGCCGACGCCACGGTCTATCCGCTCGACGGCACCAACTCCGAGCTGACCGGGCTGACCCCTGGCGCCGAATACTGGCTGGGCACCGCCGGCGGCGTGACGGCGACCCCGCTCGATGAAACCGATGCGGCCAGCGCGAACAAGATCAGCCAGTACCTGGGCAAGGCCAAGAGCGCCACTGAGCTGATCACCACTGACGACGGGTACGTGGTGCTCTGATGGCTGTACGCCGCCCGTTGGTGCGCGTTGGGGGACAGATCCGGCAGCTGCCGGAGGGCGATTCGCTGCCGGGCGTCTGGGGCGGTGTTGTAGGGGATCTCGGCACTATCAGCAAAGCCGACTGCAACTCGCCCTGCCTCGTCAAAACAGGCGGCGGCACACTGGCAATCAAGGCCGGCACGACGGTCTATCTGTCGAGCGGGGCAGTTTCGTTCTCGTCGCAAACTGCCGTGAGCATGCCGACCCTCACCGCCGGCGAGGACTACAGCGTGTGGGTGCTGCCGAATGGCACCGCGCAGGCTGTTGCAGACCCTTTCTCGGCGCCGGCATCCGCACCAGCGGCGGGGGCCGTCATTGTCGGCGGCTTCCACTACGGCCTGGTTGCACCCGGCACGACCCCGGCGGGCGGCTCGTTCGCCACGTCCGGGTTCAGCAACACAGGCGGGAACATGGTCTGGACCCAGGCGGACGTCGATCGCATCGCCGGGATCAACGAATTCAGCATTTGGGACTTGGCGTTCCGCAGCGCTGGCGAGCAGCACGGTATGGTGTTCGACCCGCAAACGCGCGTGTGGTGGGGCATCTACCTCTGTTCAACCAACCATATCGCCAACGGCATCAGCCGATACAACACGGACGTTGCCAGCGGGACGGTGCTGCCGCGCATCCCTCTAGTCTATGGCGGCAATGGGACGATCACATACGGGCGCATGAGCCTGTACGAGGCTATCGAAATCGCTGCATCGCACAACTGCCGCTTGCCAAGTCATGACGAGTTCATGTCCGCTGCGGCCGGCGTGACAGAGGGTCAGTCACTCGGGGGCGCAGCGTCAACAATCCCGGCAACGGCTCGGCAGGGGGGCTACACCAGCCGCCTAGGCATCGAGCAGGCAGTCGGGCATCAGTGGATTTTTGCGCGTAGCGGCTCGTCGGCCGGTGGGTCGACATGGAATACCGGGCCGAATCGCGGGCAGAGCTATGGCATTTTGTGGACACTGTTTCTGGGTGGCGGCCGAGGCACAGCGGCAAACTCCGGCTCTCGGGCGTCCGACTCAAGCGCCGTTGCGTCTGCCTCCCACTGGTACCTGTCGCTGCGCGCCGCCTGTGACCACTATCAGGAGGGCATCTAATGACCATTTACGCTTACAACCCCGCGACAGGTGAGTTGATCCGCACCGACAGCGTGGCCGACTGGATGGGCACTACTGAGGCACCCCCGCCCGATTTCGACCCAGTGGCCGCCGGCTGCTTCTGGCGCGGGGGGCGCTGGGAGGTCGTGGACGCCGAGCCGCCTGTGCCACCAGTGCCGCAGTCGATCACCCGCGCGCAAGCCATCGGCGCGCTGATCCTCGCTGGGCTGGACGATCTCGTCGAGCCGGCCATCGAAGCCATCGATGACCCTGTGCAGCGCAAGTTGGCACTGAACGACTGGCGCAACCGTCTGCACTTCGAGCGCCATCACCCGACCACACTTCTGATCGCCGACGCGCTAAACCGCAGCGATGAGCAGCTCGATGAGCTGTTCCGAGTTGGGGCTACGCTGTAAGGCTCCGCATCAATCCACCGGGTGCACGACTGCACCCTGATCTGATCCCCCCGCCCGCCGATCATCGGCGGCATGAGCGAACTTGAAACCCGACTCCGCATCCGCGCCCAGGCCGAAGGGCGCGAGGGCGTCTCCGAACTTGCCGATGGCGTAGAGCGCTTGGCCGACGGTCTGAACGATGTGGGCGATGCGGCCCAATCGTCAGGTCTTGGAATCGACCGGCTCGGCCTTGATGCGCTGGCCGCCGACATCGAGCAGGTCGGGCTTGATCGACTGACTGCTGAGTTCGAGCGCCTGGCTGCGCAGGGCGGCGAGATGGCGCCGCGCTTTGAAGAGGCTGCGCGCGAGTTGCGCGCTCTGCAAGCCACGGCAGATCCGGCTGGCAAGGCGCTTGGCGGTGTGAGCCAGGAGGCACGCAGTGCTGGGCAGGAGCTGGGCACGCTGGGCGATCGATCCGACGCCCTGCAGACCAAGCTCAAGGGCGTGGCCGCTGCTATCGGCGGCGTGTTCGCGGTGGGGCAACTCAAGCAATACGCGGGAGACGCGATCGCGGTGGCCGACGCCTACGGGCAGATGGCCAGTCGCATCGAGATGGCCACCGACGGCCAGGCGGAGTACGACCTGGTGCAGCGCCGCCTGCTGGAGACGGCCAGCGCCACCTACCGGCCGCTGGCCGAGGCCCAGGAGCTGTACATCCGCACCGCCGGGGCGCTGCGGTCGCTGGGGTATGAGACCGGGCAGGCGCTGGACGTGACCGATTCGTTCAGCTACCTGCTTGTGACCAACGCCGCCAGCGCGGATGCGGCCAGCAGTGCCATCAACGCCTACAGCAAGAGCATCCAGAGCGGCAAGATCGATGCCGACGCGTGGATGAGCATCATGGCGGCGATGCCGACCGTGGCGGATGCGGTAGCGGCTGCCACCGGCAAGAGTGCCGATGAGGTGCGCAGGCTGGGGGTGACCGGCAAGCTGGCAGTGGCGGAGCTGAACGAAGGTCTGCGCCAGTCGGTCGAGGCCAACAAGGCGCTGGCCGCAAGCATGCCCACCACGGTGGCGGATGCCGTCGTGAGCCTCTCCAACGCCTGGAGCGCCTACATCGGAGAGGCCAACCGGGCCAGTGGCACAACCACGCGTCTGGTCGAGCTGATTGGGCTGGTGCGCGACAACCTGGACGGTCTAGTCAGCGCCGCCATGAAGGCCGGCAACGTGTTGATGACCGTGTTTGCGGCACGCGCGTTGATGGCAGTGAAGAACTACGGCGGCGCGCTGATTGGAGCGGCGCAGGCGTCGAACGCAGCCGCCGCTGCGGCTGCCGCACACGGTCGGGCGTCTGCCGCGGCGACGGCTGGGGTGAATGCTCACGCAGCCGCCACCACTAAGCAGGGCCAGGCGGCGACCGTGGCTGCAGCACGCATGGGCGGACTGACGCGCGGATTGCTGGGGTTGCTGCGTTTTACGGGCTGGGGCATTGCCGCCACGGCGGTGCTCAGCTTTGCGAGCCGACTGCTCTTCGCAAAGTCGGCGGCCGAGGAACTGGAAGACCAACTGAAGGACACCGTAGCGGCGGCAGATTTCTCCGCCCGCGACGGCATCGACGAGTTCGCCGAGAAGCTGCGCGCACTGGGCAACGATGTGTCCGCCGATCAGCTCGGCGAGGCGATCTCGAAGCGGCTGAAGAAACTGGGCGAGGAGGATCTCGTCGCCCTGCGCGACAACCTGCAGGCGGCGTTCGAGGATGGGGGCGGCATAGATGCCGGCCTGGCTGCGGCGCTGGCGCAAGTCGATGCCCGTCTGGCCGATATCGCCAAGCGCGAGAACTGGGCGCGCCCGATCGTGACCGAGGCTGAGGGCGCGCGCTTCAAGCTCTCCGAGCTGGAGTTGGCGTTCGGCAAGCTGCGCGCAGAAGGGGCATCGACCGCCGAGGCGCTGGCCGAGATTGGCAAGGCGATCGACCTCGGCAGCACCGACGGCATCGCCGAGCTGCTCACCGGCATGAAGAAGCTGCGAGACGGCGCGCAGGTCACCGGCGAGCAGATCGAGGCGGAGCTGGTCGGCCGGCTCTCGAAGATGTCGGCGCAAGATCTGAAGGATTTCGGGGTGCAGGCCGAGATGGCCTTCAACCGCGGCGAGGTTTCGGCGCGCGAGTTCGGCCAGGCGCTGGACGCCCAGGCGCGGGTCGCGATGCAGCGCCTCGGTATTGATGCCGACCAGACGCTGGATGGCATGAGCGCGAAGTTCACCGAGTCGGCGGCATCGCTCGGGGTTCTGATCGGCCAACTCGGCCGGCTGCGCGAACGCGGGGTTGATACCGGCGTGCTGCTGACCAGCGCGTTCTCCGGTGCGCTGGGCACTGCAAGTACTGCGCGCGAGATCGAGCACCTGACCCGGTTGATCGACGGCGCAGCGCGCAGCGGGCAGCTGGCCGGCACGCAGCTGGAAGGCATGCTTGAC
>JAUVWV010000396.1 GCA_030603925.1 Thauera sp.
CCGCGCCGCAGAGGTGCAGCGCGAGGCCGGGATCACCCGTGCCCGTCTGTTGCGCGAACGTGCCGAGTTGATCGGCAAATCCTTCGATGTCGGCGAAACAGCGCTGCCGGACCTGCTGCGCGCGCTGGGCGCCGCCGCCGAGGCCGATGCCGCGCTCGCTCGCCATACCGCAGCGCTGGGCCTCGCCCGCGCCCGTCTCCAACAAGCTCTCGGATTGCTCCCATGAACCCATCCATCCTCAAGGTGCGCCGCCGGCTACTGGCGGTGCTGACCGTGGCGGCCCTGTCGCCCATGACCAGCCTGGCCGCCCCCGGGGCGCACGGTCCCAACGGCGAGCATCTCGACCAACAGCCGGTGGTCACCGGCGGCGCGAGCCTGCCCCGTATAGAAGCCAGGTCGGAAGGCTACGAGCTGGTCGCCCGCCTCGAGGCTGGCCGGCTCGTCATCCTGGTCGATCGCTACGAAACCAACGAACCCGTCCTCGGTGCCCGGCTGGAGGTGGAGTCCGGCGCGCACAAGGCAGTGGCCGCCTTCCGTCCGGACAGTGGCGACTACGCCGCGACCGATACGGCACTGCTTGAGGCACTCGCCGCGCCGGGCGAGCATGCCCTCATCTTCACGCTGGCCACCGACAACGATGCCGACCTGCTGGACGGCACGCTGGTCACCGGGCCACTTGCCCGCACTGCCCGTGCGGGAGGCGGTCAGGGCGGCGACGCCCACGGCCATGCGCATGGTCATGAGTTCGAGCGTGCAGCGCTGATCGGCGGTGGCGCTCTCGTGCTGGGGGCGCTTGCGGGTGCCGCCTGGCGGCGCCGGTGCACCTCGAACCTCGCCACGGGGGTGAAGTGATGACCGCCATCGCCCCCCTTCATCGGCTGCGGGCCGCCTGGCTCGCGGTGGCGGCCTTGCCGGCCTGGATCCTGCTCACGCCGGCCGCCCACGCGGCGCCGGGCGCGCATGGTCCCAACGGCGAACACCTGGACGCGCCCGCTGCCACGGTCAGCCCGTCCGGGCTGGCACGCTTGCCCGACGGCAGCGTCAACGTGCCGAAGGCCGCGCAACGCCGCATGGCGATCCGCACGCTGCTGGCAGCGGAGTCCGAGGCTGCGGCCACGGTCGAGTTGCCGGGGCGGGTGATCGCCGACCCCAATGCCAGCGGCCGCGTGCAGACCGTGCATGGCGGCCGCATCGAGCCCGGTCCCAGGGGGCTGCCGCTCGTGGGGCAGCGGGTGGCGCAAGGCGAGCTGCTGGCCCATGTCCGCCATCACGCCGACCCGTATGCCCAGGCGGGCCAGAAGGCCCAGCTGGCCGAGCTGCGCGCGCAGCGCCAGAGTGCCGAGCAGCGCGTCCAGCGCCTCGAAGGCCTCGAGGGTACGGTGCCACGCAAGGACATCGACGCCGCGCGCACCGAAGCCCGCATGCTCGCCGAGCGCGAACGCAGCATCGGCGCCAGCCTGGAGGCGCGCGAGTCACTGGTCGCGTCGGTCTCCGGCGTGATCGCTCGCGCCGACGTCACGGTCGGCCAGGTCGTCGCACCGAACGACGTGCTGTTCGACGTGGTCGACCCGTCGCGCATGCTGGTCGAGGCCGTTACCGCCGATCCGGCGCTGGCCGCCAGCGTGGGTGCGGCGTCGCTGCAGGGCGTGCCCGAGGCGAGGCTGCAGTTCGTCGGCGGCGCGCAGGTGCTGCGCGACGGTGTGCTGCCGCTGATCTTCACCGTGGCACCGGGTGCGCCACTCCCGCTGGCGATCGGCCAGCCGGTGACCGTGATCGCGCAGTCGAACCAGCGCGTCAAGGGCATCGTGCTGCCGGCCCAGGCCG
>JAUVWV010000165.1 GCA_030603925.1 Thauera sp.
ACACCTCCCCCAGCGGCAGCGGCTCGGACTCCGGGGCACTGGCTCCGGAGTCCGCGACGGACGCCGCAACCGACAACCGCAGCGCAGAGGCAGCACCGGGGGCCGCCGCCGGAGGTGATAGCCCGGCGGCGGTGGTACCGGCCAAGGCCTCCGCCACCACTACTCCGCGCGCCGGCAAGGCCCGCACTACCGGGAGCAACCAGAAATGAGCACCGTGAAGACGCATCAACCCATCCTCACCACCAGCATCGCCGCCGCTGCCGCCCTGGCGCACAAGCACCGTTTCGTGGGCTTCGACGGCGCCTTCTGCGGCGCGGGCGATCGCGCCCTGGGCACGCTGGAGGTGGAGACCGATGCCGGCCAGCAGGCGCCGGTGAACGTGCTGGGCATCGTGCTGGTGGAAGCCGGCGCGCCGATCGGCGCCGGCGAGCAGGTCGAGTCCGACGCGGACGGCCGTGCCGTGGAGCTGGACGACGGTGTTGCCAATGGCGTGACGCTGGATGCCGCCAGCGCCGCAGGCGACATCATCCGCCTGGTGCGGGGCATCTGACCGCCATGGCCTACGCCACCGCCGCCGACGTGGCGCGCCTGGCGACGCGCGGCTGGGACGACGTAGCCCAGCGCGTGGCGCAGGACGCCCGCGTACCGGGTGCGTTGTTGCGCGCGCTGTTCGAAGGCGCCGACACCGGCGCCTGGACGCCGGCAGCGGTGGCGCTGGGCCAGCAGGCGCTGGCGTCGCTCAATGACAGCCTGGAGCGCGCCAGCCGCCATGCGGACACCTACATTGCCCCGCGCTACAAGGGCGTGCTGCCGTTACCCGCGCACCTGGTGGCCGGCAGCGACCTGCCCAGCGTGGTGGCTGCAATCGTGTTGCGCCGGTTGATGGGCGCCACGGTATCGAAAGACGCCACCGACAACACGCGCTGGGCCGACGAATACCTGCGCGACCTGCGTGACGGCCGCGTGAGCCTGGGCGCCACCGACACCGCCACGGCGCAGCCGCCGGGGCGCATGGTGAGCCGCGCACCGCGCAAGACGATCAACTGGAACAACTACTGAGGTAGGCATGGGCCTGTTTGCTGACACCGGCAGCGTGCATGAGATTGCCGCCGAAACGAGCGCGGTGATCCTGCGCCTGCGCGCGCCCTTTACCGTGGCCGTTCACCCGGCCCCCGGGGCTGCGGCCACCATCGAAGTGAGCGCCACGCCCACCGCGCTGCTGCGCGCCGACCCGGCTGCCGGCCGCTGGGTGGTACTGGAAGCCGGCGTTGCCGCCCCCATGCTGGTGAGCTTTCCCGGCCCGGTCACCGGCCTGCGCCTGCAGTCGGCCGGCGGCGCCACGGTGTTCGAGGTGGTGCAATGACGGTGAAGGTGGTCGCGTTCTGGGGCGCCAGCGCTGGCGGCGGCGAGGGCGGCGGCAGCCCGGGCACGCCCGGCACCAACGGCTGGAGTCCGGTGCTGGCCGCCGAGACGGACGGCGATCGCCGCGTGCTGCGCGTGATCGACTGGACCGGCGGCAGCGGCACCAAGCCGCTGACCGGGCGCTACGTGGGCGCAGCGGGGCTGGTGGTGGCCGCGGCCGATGCGCTGGACGTGCGGGGACCGGCGGGGCAGCCGGGCGCGCCGGGTGCGGACGGCGCCGACGGGCTGTCGGTCGAACTGCGGACGACTGCAACCCACATCCAGTGGCGCCAGGCCGGCGAAGAGTGGGCCGACCTGGTGGCGCTTGCGGACCTGCAGGGGGCGCCTGGTGGTGGGGGTGGGGGTGGGACTGCACTTGTACCGCCAGGCTTGTTCGGGCACGTTGATCGCACGCGCCGTGGGCCGGTGTTGCGTAAGAACAGCGCGCAGTCACTATCCGTGGTTGCAGGCACGATCGTCGAGCTGGACGGGGCGCTGGTGCAAATCTCCGCGGATACCGAGGTGTCGATGCCGGCGCTGGTGGCCGGCGAGGACTACAGCGTATGGCTGCACCCTGACGGCAGCGCGTCGGCTGTTGCCGACCCGTTCTCGGCGCCGGCATCCGCACCAGCGGCGGGGGCGCTCCGGATCGGCGGCTTCCACTATGGACTGGTTGCGCCCGGCACGACTCCGGCAGGTGGCGGATTCAACACGAGTGGATTCTCGAATACCGGCGGCTCGATGGTCTGGACCCAGGCCGACGTCGACCGCATCGCCGGGATCAACGAGTACTCGGTCTGGGATCTGGCATGGCGGTGTCGGGGCGAGCAACGCGGCATGGTGCTCGATCCGCAGACGCGGACGTGGCACGGCATCTATTTTTGCAGCACGAACCACATCGCAAACGGGCCGAGCCGCTACAACACCGACATCGCGTCCGGAACGGTATTGCCTCGAATTCCGTTCTTTTATGGCGGTGACGGCACAGCCGCATACGGCCGCCTGTCGCACTTCGAAGCGGAGGAGATCGTGGCCTCTCACGGCTTGCGTCTCCCTGATCCACACGAGTTCCGGAGCGCGATGTGGGGTGTCAATGAGGGCGCCTCTCTGGGCGGTGCTGCAGTCACAATTCCGAGCACGGGCCGCCAACCCGGGTTTACGTCACGCATAGGCATCGAGCAGGCAACGGGGCATCAGTGGACGTATGCCTGCGGCAATGGCGCCGCCGGCGGGGCATCTTGGGTATCCGGGCCGAATCGCGGGCAGTCGTATGGAAATTTGATTGTGTTTTCGCTGGGAGGTGGTCGCGGAAGTGGCACCTCATCTGGCTCTCGCGCATCGGATGTGAGCGCCCTCGCCTGGGCCTCGGGCTGGCACATTGCCGTGCGAGCTGCCGGTGATCACTATCAGAGGGTGCCATGACCAACCTCTACAGCCCGCACACGGGCGAGCATATCCGTGCCGATGTGCCCGCTGACTGGATGGGGCGCGCCGACTCCGCCGCGCCTGCCTACGACCCGCAGACGCAGGCGTGCTTCTGGCGGGACGATCGCTGGGAAATTATCGCGCTCATCTCAAGCGACGATCGGGTACCCGAGGCCATCGAAGCCCTGCAGGCGCTGCTGGCGCTCGATGCGGCGGGTCTGGCGCCGGCCTTCGCGGCCTGGGCAAACAGCCCCGAGCGGACCTTCGCCGAGCGTGCCTTCATCGACCGCGCCCGCACATGGCGCCGCGACAACCCTGTGCTGATCGCCGGCGCGGCAGACATGGGCATCACGCCCGAGCAGCTCGACCAGTTGTTCATAGCTGGGGCGGCGATCCAGCTATGACCCCGGACAACTTCCTCGCCCTGGAGTCCCGGATCAAAGCGGCGATCCGCGCGGCGCTCGGCGAGCCCTATGCGCACGTGCATGTGCTGTCGGCCGCCGAGCTCGAAGGGGTTCGTGAAGAAGATCAGCTCAGCCCCGCCGTGCACGTGCTGTACCGGGGTTTCGCCGCGGGCCAGGCCGGCGGATCGACGATGGAGCTCGAACAGTTTTGGAGCACGGTTGTCGTGGTGCGCAACCTCGCGGACGACTCCGGCGAAGCGGCGCGCGGCGAGGCCGGGCTGCTGGTGATGCGGGTGATTGACGCCCTGCTGGGCCGGGACTTCGACATTGCCGGCGTGGGACGGATCGCGCCCGCGAAAACGCAGCTGGCGCCGGGTTTCCGCGCTGGCCACATGTATCTACCCGTGGGGTGGCAAGCCCCGATGACGCTATGGAGGCAAGGATGTTGAAGACGGATGAAGAGATCGAGCTGCTGAAGCCCCACCGCCACGACGGCCGGGACTATCCGGCCGGCAGCACGCTGCGGCTGCCCACCGGCAAGGCGCAGTGGCTGATCGGCCTGAAGGTTGCGCGGCAGCCGGGCGCCGCGCAGGCCGACGCGAAGAAGACCACGACCAAGGAGTAAGGACTCATGAGCGGTATTTCCGAAAAAGTGATTTGGTCGGGCTCCGGCCCGGTGTTGATGGGCGACTACGACCCGGAGAACGGTACGCCGGAGATGGGCTACCTGACCAACCTGGTGCGCGTGGGCTGCGCGAACCGCACGCTGACGATGACGCCCAACAGCGAATCGACGCCGGTCTTCGAATCCGACTCGGGCCAGCGCCTGGAAGCGGACGAGATCCCGGGCAGCCGCACGCTGGCGGTGGCGCTGACCATGGAGCAGTTCAGCGCCCGCGAGCTGGGAATGGCCTACTTTGGCGAGACCATCGTGGTGCCGGCCGGCACGGTCACCGGCGAGCGTCTGCCGCAGCTGGCGCCGGGCGGCTATTTCTTCCTGGCGCATCCGCGCGCCTCCTCGGTGGTGCTGGAAGATTCCACGGCCGGCACGCCCAAGACGTACGTGCTGGGTACGCATTACCGCCTGGTGGCCGATGCGGGCGCCGAACACGCGGCCTACCAGCTGATCGCGCACCCGGCCGATCACGCCGAGCCGGTGCGGGTGGACTACGCCTACGACGAGTCGATCACCATCCCGGCGATGACCGTGCCGGTGATCGAGAAGGGGCTGATCTTCCTGGGCAAGAACCACCACAACAAGCGGGCGCGCATCATCATCCCGCGCGTGTCGTGGCGCCTGGGCGGCGACTTCAACTGGCTGACCACCGGTGAGGCCGCGCAGAAGCAGTTCCAGGGCAGCGCGAAGCTGGCCAGCGAGCTGGGCAGTGACCCGCTGTGGGGGCCGTACGCCCGCATCGACTGGCTGCCCTAAGCCAGCCCCCGCGGGCGTGGCCGGCTGGCTGCGCCCGTTACTTTTTCTGTGCTCGACTTCACCATGAAAGACCTGGTCGCAAAACTCCGGATCGAGGCCGAGGCCCGCGGCAGCAACAATATTGCCGCCTTGGTTGGCGAGGTGGAGCGGCTCGCGTCCGAAGGCGGCGCGGCGGCGCCGGAGTTCGCCAAGCTTGCAAACGAGTTGCGCGAGCTGCAAGCGCAGCAGGGGCTTGTGGAGCAGTTCGCCGCGCTCAAGCGCGAGATCACCGACACCGAGGCCGAACTCAACACGGTAGCCTCGGCGGTGGACACGCTGGCCGGCAATCTGGACACGGCGCGCACCGCCACCGCGCAGGCGGCGGAAGCGCAGGCAGCCGCGGCGGCGAGCCTGGGCGAAGCGCGAGCCCAGCATGAGGCGCTGTGCGAAGCCGCCAAGGGCGCCGAGATCGAGCTGCAGGCCCTGCGCGCAGCGGCCAAGACCAGCGGGGATGCGGCTGGCGAGCACGCGACCAGGATTGCCGAAGTCAAGGGGCAGCTTGCCGTACTGCGCGGTGAGGCGAAAGGCGCGGCCGGCACGGTGGCCGAGATGGCCGGCGCCCATAAGGCGAGCGTGGCGGCGACCCGCGAGGCCGAGCGTGCCGAGCGCAAGCTGGCCGCCGAATACGACCGCACGGTGAGCAACGCCGGGCGACTGTCGGGTGCGCTGGGCAGGAACCGAGCGGCGCTGGACAACGTGCGCGCCGGCATGGCCGCCGCAGGCATCTCGACCAGCGACCTGGCAGAACAGAATGCGCGCCTGGCGGCGGCCGCGGACGGCGTCGCGCAGCGTGTGCGCAACATGCAGGGCGCCGCATCCACGGGGGGGCGCGCGGTTGGTGAGCTGGGCGGCCAGGCGCGCGAGGCTGAGCGTGACCTGCGCGGACTGGGCGACTCCAGCGACGCCCTGCAGACCAAGCTCAAGGGCGTGGCCGCTGCTATCGGCGGCGTGTTCGCCGTGGGTAAGCTCAAAGGGTACGTGGGCGATGCAATTGCCGTGGCCGACGCCTACGGTCAGATGGCGACCCGCATCGAACAGGCCACCGGCAGCGCCGACGAATACGACCTGGTGCAGCGCCGCCTGCTGGAGACGGCGAGCGCCACCTACCGGCCGCTGGCCGAGGCGCAGGAGTTGTACATCCGCACCGCGGACGCGCTGCGCAGCATGCGCTACAGCACCGAGCAGGCGCTGGACATCACCGATTCGTTCAGCTACCTGCTGGTGACCAATGCGGCCAGTGCCGAAAAGGCCGCCAACGCGATCAACGCCTACAGCAAGAGCATTCAGAGCGGCAAGGTGGATGTCGATTCGTGGCAGTCGATCCTGGCCGCCATGCCGACCGTGGTGGATGCGATCGCCACCGCCACCGGCAAGAGCGCCGAGGAAGTGCGCGCGCTGGGCGTAACCGGCAAGCTGGCCGTGCGCGACCTGAACGAAGGGCTGCGCCAGACTGTCGAGGCCAACAAGGCGGTGGCCGACAGCATGCCGACCACGGTGGCCGACGCCTTGGTGAGCCTGTCCAACGCTTGGAGCGCATACATCGGAGAGGCAAACCGGGCCAATGGCACGACGCAACGCGTGGTCGAGCTGATCGGCGCGGTGCGCGACAACCTGGACGGTCTAGTCAGCGCCGCAATGAAGGCCGGCAACGTGTTGATGACCGTGTTCGCGGCCCGGGCGCTGATTGCGGTGAAGAACTACTCCGTCGCACTGGTTGCTGCAGCGCAGGCGTCGAACACTGCTGCCGCTGCAGCCGCCGCGCACGGTCGGGCATCTGCCGCGGCGACGGCTGGGGTGAATGCTCACGCAGCCGCCACCACTAAGCAGGGCCAGGCGGCGACCGTGGCTGCAGCACGCATGGGCGGACTGACGCGCGGGTTGCTGGGGTTGCTGCGTTTCACCGGCTGGGGCATTGCGGCCACGGCAGTGCTCAGCTTTGCGAACCGGCTGCTATTCGCCAAGTCAGCGGCCGAGGAGCTGGAAGCCCAGTTGAAGAACACCGTGGCTGCGGCGGACTTCTCCAGCCGCGACGGCGTGGATGAGTTCGCTGAGCGGCTACGCGGACTCGGCGACGAGGTATCCACCGAGCAGGTCAGGGATGCGCTGGCCAAGCCGCTGAAGAAGTTCTCGGAAGAAGACCTGGTTGCGCTGCGCGACAACATGCAGGCTGCGTTCGAAGATAGCGGCGGTACGGATAAAGGGTTGGCTGCGGCGCTGGCGCAGGTCGACGCCGCTCTGGCCGATATCGAGGAGCGCAAGGGCTGGGCGAAGGCGATCGTTACCGAGGCAGCGGTGGCGCGCTTCGAACTCTCCGAACTTGAGCGCGAGTTCGGCAAGCTGCGCGCAGAAGGGGCGTCAGCCGAGGAGGCGCTGGCCGGGATCGGCAAGAACATCGACATCCGCAGCACCGGCGGCATCACCGAACTGCTCAACGGCATGACCGCGCTGCGCGTCGGCGCCCAGGTGACCGGTGAGCACATCGAGGCCGACCTGGTGCGCCGTTTGTCGGAGTTCTCCGGGCAGGATCTGAGGGACTTCGGCATCCAGGTGGAAATGGCTTTCAACCGCAGCGAGGTTTCGGCGCGCGAGTTCGGCCAGGCGCTGGACGCCCAGGCGCGGGTCGCGATGCAGCGCCTGGGCATTGATGCCGACCAGACGCTGGATGGCATGAGCGCGAAGTTCACCGAGTCGACGGCATCGCTCGGGGTTCTGATCGGCCAGCTCGGCCGGCTGCGCGAACGCGGGGTTGATACCGGCGCACTGCTGATCAGCGCGTTCTCCGGTGCGCTGGGCACTGCAAGTACTGCGCGCGAGATCGAGCACCTGACCCGGTTGATCGACGGCGCAGCGCGCAGCGGGCAGCTGGCCGGCACGCAGCTGGAAGGCATGCTTGAC
>JAUVWV010000370.1 GCA_030603925.1 Thauera sp.
GGCCGCCTGGCAGCCCTGGGACACCCCCCAGCAGGCTGGTTGCCCGGCGCGGTTCGCCCACCGTACTGCCGGGCGACGAGATCCAACGGTGAGCGACGCATGTAGGACCGGAGATGGAGTGCTCTCGGACGGGGGTTCGACTCCCCCCACCTCCACCATCCAAAAGGGCCCGGATGATCTCCGGGCCCTTTTTCTTTGCCGCGATCCCCGTGTCAACGCCGACTGAAAATAGACCCACCCCGCCGATCCAAATCTGACCCACCCCGGGGCGGTCAGTCTGCCGCTTTCGCGGCGGTTCGTCGTTCGATCAGCCCGGCCTTTCGCTTGTCTTTCAGTCGATAGCTTTCTCCCTGCAGTGGAATGACGTGG
Source organism: Thauera sp. (assembly GCA_030603925.1). Classification (GTDB taxonomy): domain Bacteria; phylum Pseudomonadota; class Gammaproteobacteria; order Burkholderiales; family Rhodocyclaceae; genus Pseudothauera. Next base: position 370 of record JAUVWV010000370.1, read on the forward strand.
GCGTGGTGCAGCAGCCGATCAAGCAGTGCGGCAGCAAGTGCGCTGTCGCCGGCCAGGGTCTGGTCCCATTGCCCGAAGTTCAGGTTGCTGGTGACGATCAGACTGCCGTACTCGTAGCGTTTGGCGACCACCTGGAACAGGTCGTGGGCGGCAGCCTTGTCCAGCGGCATGTAGCCGAACTCGTCGATGATGAGCAGGCGCGGCATGCGTACGCTGGCACGGAACATCGTGCTGTAGCGCTCCTGGCGGCGCGCGGTGCCGATCTCGCGCATCAGATCGGCGGCGGTGTGGAAGCGGACCTTGTAGCCGCTCTGCGCGGCCTTCAGGCCCAATGCCAGGGCCAGATGCGTCTTGCCCACGCCGGACGGCCCAAGCAGCACGACGTTCTCGCCGCGTTCGATGAAGGCGAGGCTGGAGAGCTCGGTGAACTGCTTCTTGTTGGCGCCGGCGAACGCAAAGTCGAAGTCCTCCAGCCGCTTGACGACGGGGAAGCCGGCGGTGCGAACCAGCATGCTGCGGCTGCGTTCCTGTCGCTGGGTAGCCTCGGCACGCAGCACGCGCTCCAGGAAATCCAGGTACGACCACTCGGCCGCACTGGCTTCCTGTGCCAACCGGTGCGCCGCGTCGGACACGGCGGCCAGCTTGAGATCGCCGCAAAGGGTGAGGAGGCGTTCATGGGCGAGGTTCACGGGCACACCCCCGCGCTGAACGCGTCGTACGCGGCCAGCGGCCGCTGCAATGGCGTTGCGGGTCGGGGAGCGGGCGCCACCGTTGCCTGCAGCTCGCGCACGCTCGGCGGCACAGTGACACCCGGCAATGGCAGCAGGTGTGCGCGCTCGGATGCCAGCCGATCGCAGGGCCGCTCGCCGGTGGTACCGTGGATGCGCTGATTGGCGACCTCGGCCTGCCAGGCGGCGAAACGGGCGTTGACGATGTCCAGCGTCAACGGCTCGCCGCGCTGCTTGTACTCCGCCCGCAGCGGCACGAAGAAGCTCCCGCGCACGTAGCGGATGCCGCGTTCGACCTTGCCCTTGGTGCGCGCCCGGTATGGCCGGCAAAGCCGCAGGGCGAAGCCGAAATCCTGTGCCAGCGACAACATGCCGTCGTGGAACCGATGTCGGCCCTGGCCGTCGGCGTCGCGTTTGAGCACCACCGTCGCCATGTTGTCGTACAGCCCCTCGCGCGGCACGCCACCGAAGGCCTCGAAGGCGGCAACGTGCAGGTCGCGCAGCGTCTCGAAGCGCTGGTCCTCCACGAACCGGCCGAAGATCCAACGTGAGAACCCGAGCACGACGACGAACGCGTACCAACGCAGGCCGTCAACACGGAACTCGGCCCAGTCGACCTGCATCTGGCGTCCGGCCGGCGTCTCGAAGCGGACCACCGGCTCCTCGACCCGGGCAGGCCGCAGAGTGGCCATGTAGGCCCGCAGGATCGAATGCGATCCGGTGTAGCCTCGTCCCCGGATCTCCCGCAGCAGTACCGATGCCGGAATCCAGCTCGGCGCCGCAGCCGCCAGCCGGTCCCGGACATAGCCGACGAAGGCGTCGAGCTTGCTCTCCCGCCGCTCGCGTCGGTAGCGCCGGGCAGCCCCCTCGTCACGCACCCTGCGCACCGTGTTGCGCGACACACCGCAGCGCCTTGCGATCTCTCGCACCCCCATTCCCTGCTTCAACAACACCTCGATCTCCACTGCATCCTCCTGGATCAACATCGGCGCTTCCACGGGTTCGGAAGCCTCCGGAGTAGACCCCGGGTGGGTCAGTTTTCAACCGGCAGGTGGGTCATTTTCCAACTGGCGCCACCCACGATCACTCTAACCATCCAGGTGGACGAGCAGGGCCATGCCCGGATCGATGGACCCTGACGGTCCGGCCAGCCAAGGCACCTGACGCCATGCGCCTGCCCAACCCATCGCCGGAACTCCTGCGAATCGGGGCCCACC
>JAUVWV010000403.1 GCA_030603925.1 Thauera sp.
CCACGGCCGCTCCTACGTGGTACTCGCCACTACGCCGACGATCGCCTCGCCGTAGGCCTCCAGCTTGCGGTCGCCGATGCCGCTGATGCCGGCCAGTTCGGCCAGGCTGTGCGGGCGGGCGAGGGCGATCTCGCGCAGCGTGGCGTCGTGGAAGATGACGTAGGCCGGCACGTTGCGCGCCTTGGCGGTCTCCGCGCGCCAGGCGCGCAGGCGGTCGAACAGGGTGGTGGGGATGCCGGCCGGGATTTCCAGGCTGCTGCTGCGGCGCTTGGTGCGTCCGCGCTTCTCCGGCACCAGGCGGAGCATGAACCCGGCCTCGCCGCGCAATAGCGGGCGGGCCTCGTCGGTGAGTGCGAGCGCGCCGTAGCGTTCGTGGTCCACCGCCAGCAGGCCGCGCGCCACCAGCTGGCGGAAGAGGGTACGCCAGGTCTTGTCGTCCACCTCGGCGCCGATGCCGAAGGTGCTCACCGCCTCGTGGCCGCGCTCCAGCACCTTCTCGCTGCGCTCGCCGCGCAGCACGTCGATCAGGTGGCCGGCGCCGTAGCGCTGGCCGGTGCGATAGACGCAGGACAGCGCCTTGCGCGCGGCCTCGGTAGCGTCCCAGGTCTGCGGCGGCTCCAGGCAGTTGTCGCAGTTGCCGCAGGGGCCGCTGGCTTCGCCGAAGTATTCGAGCAGGTGCTGGCGGCGGCAGGCGGTGCTCTCCACCAGACCGACCAGCGCGTCCAGGCGCGCGCGCGCCAGGCGCTTGAAGTCCTCGCCGCCGTCGGATTCGTCGATCATGCGGCGTTGCTGCACCACGTCGGCCGCGCCCCAGGCCATCCAGGCCTGGGCGGGCAGGCCGTCGCGCCCGGCGCGTCCGGTTTCCTGATAGTAGCCCTCCACCGAACGCGGCAGGTCGAGGTGGGCGACGAAGCGCACGTCCGGTTTGTCGATGCCCATGCCGAAGGCGATGGTGGCCACCATGACGATGCCGTCCTCGCGCAGGACGCGCGTCTGGTTGGCGGCGCGCTCTTCGTTGGGCATGCCGGCATGGTAGGGCAGGGCGTCAACGCCGTGTTCGGCCAGCCAGGCGGCGGTTTCTTCCACCTTGCGGCGCGACAGGCAGTACACGATGCCGGCATCGCCTTGGTGGTCCTCGCGGATGAAGGCGAGCAGCTGGCGGCGCGGGTCGGCCTTGTCCACCATGCGGTAGCGGATGTTGGGGCGGTCGAAGCTGGAGACGAAGCGGCGCGCCTCCTGCAGGCGCAGGTTGCGGGCGATCTCCTCGCGCGTCTGGCGGTCGGCGGTGGCGGTCAGCGCGATGCGCGGGATGGCCGGATAGCGCTCCGGCAGGATGGAGAGCTGCAGGTACTCGGGGCGGAAGTCGTGCCCCCATTGCGACACGCAGTGCGCCTCGTCGATGGCAAAGAGCGCCAGGCGCCGGGTGTCGCGCAGCTCGTCCAGGGTGTCGAGGAAGCGCGGGGTGAGCAGGCGCTCGGGGGCGACGTAGAGCAGGTCCAGGCGGCCGGCGAAGAGCTCGCGCTCGACCGCGCGCGCTTCGTCCAGCGACAGACTGGAGTTCAGGCAGGCCGCGGCCACCCCGGCTTCGACCAGCGCGCTGACCTGGTCCTGCATCAGCGCGATCAGCGGCGAGACGACGATGGCGGTGCCCTCGCGCAGCAGCGCGGGGATCTGGTAGCACAGCGACTTGCCGCCGCCGGTGGGCATCAGCACCAGC
>JAUVWV010000272.1 GCA_030603925.1 Thauera sp.
CCTTGATCGGCTGGGCGGCCGATCGCCCGCTGGAGATCATCGCGCTGCAGCACCGCAGTGCCGAACAGATCCTGCCGATGCTGCAACCCGTGCTGGTGTCCGGCGGCAGCCTGTCGGGTTTCGGCAACCGCCTGTTCGTGCGTACCACCGCCGCGAATCTTGCCGAGTTGCGCGCCGTACTCGCCGAACTGGATGTGCCTCCGGTGCGCCTGCTGATCTCGGTGCGCCAGGGTGCCGCGGGAACGGCGGAGGGGCAGGGCGTCGAGGTGCAGGGCAGCATCCGCGCCGGGCGGGTGGACATCGGCAGTGCGGGGGGCGACGGACGTGTAGAGGGCTCCCTGGCGATCGGTGCACGCCAGTCCGCGCGCGAAAGCCGCAGCGACGCACTGCAGCAGTTGCAGACCGTCGATGGTGCGACGGCGACCATCCACACCGGTGTTTCGCTCCCCGTGCCGTTGCGCCGCGTGTGGCTGGGGCCCGATGGCGCAGTGATCAGCGAAGGGGTGATCTGGCGCGATCTGGGCACCGGTTTCGTCGCCCGGCCGCAGATCGCCGGCGGGCGGGTGACGATCGACATCACGCCTTACGACGAACAGCCGCTGGGGCGCGACGGCAGCGCCGGCGTGCGGCGCCTGGAGACGACGGTGGAGGGCGCCCTGGGCGAATGGATTCCCCTCGGCGCCAGCGCGCAAGCCGCCCGGCACGCGGGCCGCGCGCTGGGCGGCTTCGAACGCGACGCCGCGCAGGGGCGCAGCGAGGTGTGGCTGAAGGTCGAGCGGCTGGAGTAGCCGGCCGCCCGCGCGCCTCAGCGGGCGAGGCGGAAACGCCCCACGGTCGATTCGAGCGCTTCGGCGAGGGCCTGCAGCTCGCCGGCCCGGCCGAGCGAATCGCGCGTTGCGGCGTGGTTCTGCTCGCTCATCTGGGCGATCTGCTCGATGCTCTGCGCGATGTCGGTACTCGCCGAACGCTGTTCGCGCAGTGCCGCATTGATCGAGGCGACCGCCTCGCGCACATGGATGGAGCCGGACTGCAGGGCGGACACCGCCTCGCGCGCGCGTCCGGCGCTTTCCGCGCCGCGGTCGGCGAGTTCCCGGCCGTCTTCCATGCTGCGCACCGCCTGGTGGGTGCTGGCCTGCACGCGCTGGATCATCCCGGTGATCTCGTGCGTGGACTGCGCGGTGCGCTCGGCGAGCTTGCGCACCTCGTCGGCCACCACCGCGAAACCGCGTCCCTGTTCGCCGGCGCGTGCCGCTTCGATGGCCGCGTTGAGGGCGAGCAGGTTGGTCTGCTCGGCCACGCCCTGGATGACCTTGACGATCTCCGAGATGCCTTCTGCGCTGGCCCCCAGATCGGCCATCACCTCGGCCGAGGCCGACATGCGTTCGGCGATCTTGCCGATGGTTTCGGTGGCTTCGTTGATCACCCGGACGCTGCCCTGGACCTGCCCGGAGGCTTCCTCGGTGAGGCGGTCGGCGTCGTCGGCGTGTTCGGAGACCTGGGTGATGCTCACCGTCATCTGTTCGACCGCGGCGGCGATTGCGCTGCCTGCTTCGCTCTGCTGCATGGAGGCGTCGGCGATCTGCTCTTCGTTGCTGCGCAGCACGGTGATCGAGCCGGCCACCTGGTCGGCCAGCTGGCGGATCTCGCCGATGGTGCCGATCAGCCCGTCCTGCATGTTCTTCATGGCCGCGAGCAGGCTGTCGCGGTCGCCGCTGCGCAAGGCCACCGCCTGGTCCAGCTCTCCCGCAGCGATCCGGCGGGCCACCTCGGCGGCGTAGGCCGGTTCGCCGCCAAGCTGGCGGAAGAGGTCGCGGATGACGTACAGCGACACGCCGATACAGGCCGCCAGCGCGACCAGCGCAAGGATCAGGGCGGTCAGGTTGGCGCGTTCGAGGCCGCCCAGTACGTCGACCTTGACCTCACCGGAGAGGCTCTCCAAATGGGCGATCTGCTCCAGCAGGATGGCACGCATCTCGCGCCAGGCCGGGGTCTCGCCGCGCACCAGGACCTCCTTCGCGCCATCCGGGTCGTCGGCGCGCACCCGCTCGATGACCTGCGTCTGCAACGGGCTCCAGCGCCGGTGGATGTCGTCGATGGCCGCCACCGTCGCGTTGCCGCCCTTGAGGATCTGCGGGCTGGCCTTGACGCGTGCGATCGTCTCGTCGAAGCCCTTGCGGGCGTTCTCGAAGTTGGTGTACGCCTGCGGATTGCCCGGATCGATCAGGATGTTGCGCAGCGCCTGGCCCATCTGCAGGCCCTGGGCATAGGTCTTGGTGACGTCGCGTTCGGTGGCGAGCTCTTCGTCGATGAAGTCGAGCAGCTTGGCCTGGCCGGCCTGCATCTGCCACAGCGAGCCGGCCAGCGCGGCGATGAACAGGCCGCAGGTGACGGTGACGAGGAAAAGCAGCTGAGCGCGTACGGATGAGCGTCTTGTTGTCATGATCGGTTCCGGTTCCGGTTTTATCGTAGTGCCGCCCGCTTGCCAGTCGGAACGGCGGTGTGTCCGTTATATATATCGGCGTATAAGCGGATACTTTAACGCCAGATGCAGCACCGCAGGGCTGCGGCGCAATCCTGTCACGTCCTGCGCGGCGCAACTGTCGGAAGAGTCGGCCTCGAGGGCGCGTCGATGTCTGCAAATCGCTCGGGAATAGTCCTACCGGTGTAAGGATTTCCCTAGCCGCATTTCTCGCACCGCCCGGCTGCGGGTGCCGATACGCTCGCCGTGGCACGCCGTACGCCCTCACGCCGCTTCGACGTCGTGTCTGCGGCGCCGTCGGTGGTAGGATTGCGGCTCCGTCGCAATCCTGTTCATGCCAGATGAGTGCTGTCGACCAGGTGTTCTCGCCCGATGGCCCACTGGCGCAGGCCATCCCCGCCTTTCGCGCGCGCCCGCAGCAGGTCGAGATGGCCGGGCTGATCGCACAGGCCTTGCGCGAGCACCGCGTCCTGGTGGCCGAAGCGGGCACCGGAACCGGCAAGACCTTCGCCTATCTGGTGCCCGCGCTGCTTTCCGGTGGCAAGGTGATCATCTCCACCGGCACCAAGACCCTGCAGGACCAGCTCTTCAACCGCGACCTGCCGGTGGTGCGCGCGGCGCTCAAGGTGCCGGTGAGCATTGCGTTGCTGAAAGGGCGGGCCAACTACGTCTGTCCCTACCATCTGGCGCGCAACGCTGCCGACGGGCGCTTCAACAGCCCGCAGGATGCGGCCGACCTGCGCGCCATCGCGCGCTTCGCGCAGACCACGCAGACCGGCGACAAGGCCGAATGCACTGCGGTGCGCGAGGACTCGCCGGCGTGGATCGCCGCCACCTCGACGCGCGACAACTGCCTCGGGCAGGAGTGTCCGGACGTCAAGGAGTGCTTCGTGCTCGCCGCGCGCCGCACCGCGATGGATGCCGACGTGGTGGTGGTGAACCACCACCTGTTCTTCGCCGACGTGATGCTGCGCGACGAGGGCATGGGCGAGCTGCTGCCGGCCTGCAATGCGGTGATCTTCGACGAGGCCCACCAGCTGCCGGAGACCGCCAGCCTGTTCTTTGGGGAGAGCGTGTCCACCGGTCAGGTGCTCGACCTGGCGCGCGACACGCGCTCGGAGACCATCGCCGGGGCGCCCGATTGCCGCGACCTGATCGACGCCACGCGTGCGCTGGAAAAAGGCGCGCGTGACCTGCGCCTGGCCTTCGGCAGCGAATCCGCCCGCCTGTCCGCAGCGCAGGCGGAAGGCCTGCCGGAGTTCGGGGCGAAGGTCCAGGCACTGGCCGAGGAACTGGTCCGCATGGAGGCGGTGCTGGAAACCCAGGCCGAACGCTCCGAAGGTCTGGCCAACTGCCTGCGGCGTACCCAGGAGATGGGCGAGCGCCTCACCCACTGGCGCCAGCCCGAGGACGCCGAGCTGATCCGCTGGGTCGAGGTGTTCTCCCAGTCGGTGGCGCTCAACGCCACGCCGCTCCATGTCTCGGACGTCTTCCGCCGCCAGCTCGAAGGCCATCTGCGCGCGTGGATCTTCACCTCGGCCACGCTCGCGGTGGGGCAGGATTTCGGCCATTACTGCCGCGAGCTGGGCCTGGCCTGGCTGGAGCCGCCGCCGCTCACCGCGGTGTGGGGCAGCCCCTTCGACTACGGCGAGCAGGCGCTGCTGTACGCGCCGCAGGGCATGCCCAATCCGAACGCCCCCGATTACATCGAAGCCGTGGCACGCAAGGCCTTGCCGCTGATCCGCGCCGCGCGTGGCCGTACTTTCGTGCTGTGCACCTCGCTGCGCGCCATGCGCCGGGTGCACGAGCTGATCGCCGAGGGCCTGGCCGCTGCGGGCGACGAGCTGCCGCTGTTGCTGCAGGGCGAGGGCTCGCGCACCGAGCTGCTGGAGCGTTTCCGCCGCCTGGGCAACGCGGTGCTGGTGGCCAGCCAGAGCTTCTGGGAAGGCGTGGACGTGCCGGGCGACGCGCTCTCGCTGGTGGTCATCGACAAGCTGCC
>JAUVWV010000312.1 GCA_030603925.1 Thauera sp.
AGACCGTTGCATTCAACCGCTCTGCCACGCCTCCGCAAGGCCGCGGATTATAGCGCAAGGGCCGACGGTGCGCATTTGCCGCAAGCGTCACCCATTTCCCGCAGCCATGCTAGCGAACACCCCCAGCATCTGCCCCCACTGTAGGAGCGGCGCCAGCCGCGAGATCTTACTGGCATGCCCACTCACCTCCATAGACCTCAGTAGAAGATCCGCCTTGTCGATGCGTTACCAGCCAACACTGATGCTCATATACTCGTCATCAATGCCACTCGCGTTTCCCAACATCATGAGGCCGCCATGAATGTTCTTACATCCTCGGATCTCAAGACCATCCTGCATTCGAAGCGAGCAAACCTCTACTACCTCGAACACTGCCGTGTCCTTGTGAACGGTGGCCGCGTCGAGTACGTCACCGACGAAGGCAACCAGTCGCTGTACTGGAACATCCCCATCGCCAACACCACCACTTTGCTGCTCGGCACCGGCACCTCGATCACTCAAGCGGCGATGCGCGAGCTGGCCAAGGCCGGGGTGCTGGTGGGTTTCTGTGGCGGAGGCGGCACACCGCTGTTCACCGCCAACGAGGTCGACTTCGAAGTCGCGTGGTTCTCGCCGCAGAGCGAATACCGCCCGACGGAGTACCTGCAAGCCTGGGTGCGCTTCTGGTTCGACGACGTACTGCGGCTGAACGCGGCCAAAGCCATCCAGCAGGCCCGGCTCACGCGCATCGCGGCACATTGGATCAACAACCCGCGACTCGCGGAAGCGGATTTCGTCGTACCCCGCGAACGGCTCGAAGCCGCACTGGAAGCCTCCCGGCGCGCCATCGTCGCAGCACCCGACAACACCGCCCTGCTCACCGAAGAAGCCCGCCTCACCAAGACCCTGTTCAAACTCGCCTGCGACGCCACCGACTACGGCGAATTCACCCGCGCCAAGGGCGGCAGCGGCGGCGACCCGGCGAACCGTTTTCTCGACCACGGCAACTACCTCGCCTACGGGCTGGGCGCCACTGCTACCTGGGTGCTCGGCCTGCCGCACGGCCTGGCGGTGTTGCACGGCAAGACACGACGCGGCGGGCTGGTGTTCGACGTCGCCGACCTGGTCAAGGATGCCGTGATCCTGCCACAGGCCTTCGTCTCGGCAATGCGCGGCGACGGCGAGCAGGAATTCCGCGACAACTGCATCGAGACCCTGGTCCAGACCGAGTCGCTGGATTTCATGATCGACACCCTCAAGGCCATCGCCACCGAAACCGGGAAGCACGCCGTATGAACGTGCTGCTCATCTCCCAATGCAGCAAGAACGCGCTCACCGAAACCCGGCGCATCCTCGACCAGTTCGCCGAACGCCGTGGCGATCGCACCTGGCAGACGCCCATCACCCAGGCCGGGCTGGAAACCCTCTATCGTCTGCTGCGCAAGACCGCGCGCAAGAACACGGCCGTGGCCTGCCACTGGATTCGCGGCAAGGATCATAGCGAGCTGCTGTGGATCGTCGGCGATGCGCGGCAGTTCAATGAGCGGGGGGCGACGCCGACCAACATGACGCGGCGCAACGTACTGCGCACCGAGTCGGAGAACGACTGGCACAGCCTCACCCTCATCCACCTGCTGGCCTCGCTCGCAGCGCTGCTGCACGACCTCGGCAAGGCCTGCCTCGCGTTTCAGCAAAGACTCACCGAAAAAGGCCCCATCGCACGAAACCTGTATCGCCACGAATGGGTATCGCTGCGTCTGTTCCAGGCTTTTGTCGGCAACAGCACCGACGCCGAATGGCTGGAGCGGCTCATCGCCCCGTCTGCGGAAGATGACACCAGCTGGATCGATCGCGTGCTGCGGGACGGGATCGACTCCAAGGCGCGCGACAGCAAGCCGTTCACCGTCCTGCCGCCGCTTGCGCGAACGGTCGCGTGGCTCGTGCTGACCCATCACCGTTTGCCGCTCATGCCGACAAAGGATGCCAATGGGCAATGGAAGTGGCTGGGGGCACGTGTAACCGATCTGAGCGCAACCCAACTGGACAACCTGTTGGAGAAGGTGGAAGCGAACTGGAACGAGCTTTCTAATGGAGCGAACAAGGACGAGATCAAGCCGTACTGGACGTTCCCCCACGGTCTTCCAGTCACAACCGATGCCTGGCGCAAGCGCAGCGCACGCGTGGCACGCCGGCTGCTGGCAATCGTGCAAAGCGCGGATGCGCGCGACTGGCTGCACGATCCCTACGTGATGCACCTCGGCCGCCTTGGCCTGATGCTGGCGGATCACCACTACTCCAGCCTCACAGACCCGACCGCGCGTAACGACCTCAATCCGGCCTATCCACTGTTCGCCAATACCGACCGCAAGACCGGCACCTTCAATCAGACCCTAGACGAACACCTGCTCGGCGTCGCGCGGCACGCCGGCATGGTCGCCCATGCGCTCCCCAGTTTCGAGCATCACCTGCCACGGCTCGTCCGCCACAAGGGCTTGCGCAAACGCAGCGCAGACGCCCGCTTTCGCTGGCAGGACCGCGCCGCCGATCTTGCCGGAGCAATGCGCGAGTCCGCCACCCGCCATGGCGCATTCATCGTCAACATGGCCTCCACCGGCTGCGGCAAGACGCTGGCCAACGCCCGCATCATGAACGCGCTGGCCGACCCGTCGCGCGGGCTGCGCTGCGCCTTCGCGCTCGGCCTGCGCACCCTCACGCTGCAGACCGGCCGCGCCTTCCGCGACGAACTGCAGCTATCGGACAACGCGCTGGCGATCCGCGTCGGCGGTGCCGCCAACCGCGAACTGTTCGAGCACTACGAGCAACTCGCCGAGCAAAGCGGATCGGCTTCCACCCAGGCCCTGCTGCCCGAGGACGCGGGCGTGGTGTTCGAGGGCAACACTGCTCACCCCTTGCTGCAGCGCCTGTCCCACGACCCGCGCATCCATGCGCTGATCGCCGCGCCGTTGCTCGTCTGTACCATCGACCACCTCACCCCGGCCACCGAAAGCCAGCGCGGCGGCGGCCAGATTGCGCCGATGCTGCGCCTGATGAGCGGCGACCTGGTGCTGGACGAACCGGACGACTTCGATATCAACGACCTGCCCGCGCTGGCTCGCCTGGTGCATTGGGCCGGCCTGCTCGGCAGCCGCGTGCTGCTGTCCTCCGCCACCCTGCCGCCGGCACTGGTGCAAGGGCTGTTCGAAGCCTATCTCGACGGGCGGCGCTGGTTCCAGCGCAATCGCGGCGAACGGCCTGGCGCCGCACCCGAGGTGTGCTGCATGTGGGTGGACGAATTCGACCAGACCCGGCACGACTGTGGCGGGGGCGATGCGTTTGCCACCCAACAGCTGGCGTTCGCCCAGCGCCGCCATGCGCGCCTCGCCAAGGAGGCCGCACGACGACGTGCCGAACTCCTGCCCCTTGCGCTCGTTGGCAAGGCGCACGATGTCCTGCGCCCCACCATGGCGGCAACCCTGCGCGAAGCGGCCTTGAGCCTGCACGCCGCGCACCACGCCATCGACCCCCAATCC
>JAUVWV010000239.1 GCA_030603925.1 Thauera sp.
ACGCCGACCAGCACGCGGGTTGGCCAAGGCATGTCCTGCGCCTGCGTGCGGACCTCTTCGAGCCACGGCGCCGTCGCGCCCATGACCACGGTGATCCGACAGTCCGCAGGCAAGGGGCAGGTGCGCAGTGCGTGCAGCACCTGCCCGGTCGCGTTGTCCTTGTCGACGCCGCCCATGGTGATCAGCAACTCGCGCAAGGCCGGCCGGGCGCGGCGCTGCAGGCTGTAGGGGCGCAGGGCGGCGAACTCGGGGCGCAGCAGGGCGTATTGCGAGCCGCACAGCAGGGGGCAGTCGGCCGGCACCAGAGGGCGATAGTCCGCCGCGTCGCGGCCGAAGGTCTGGTCGAGGAGCAGGTCGCAGGCGTGGGGCCGGTCTGCGAGGTCGTCGATCACCATCAGCTTGCGGTAGTGCGGCGCCAGGGCGCGCTCCCAACGCGCGTCGAGCGCGTAGTGGTCGACGATCAGCCAGTCGGGGCGCTGTGCCGCCAGAATGGGGGCGCAGGCCTCGGCGTCCTGCGCTTGCGTGGCGCCGAGCCAGTGGGCGTGGGCGAGGTCGGGGGTGGATGCCGCCGGGCCGGGCGCGGTCGAGGCTACGCTTGCCTCGTGGACGATGGGCAATGCGTGGGCGAGGTAGCCCTTGCCGCGGATGAACTCGATCAGGTTGCCTTCGTGTGCGCGGCAGATGAACTGGCAGTCCGCGCCGTGCGCCGCGAGCGCGTCGGCCAGCGTCAGGCAGCGCATGACGTGGCCGGTGCCGATTTGCAGCGAGGCGTCGGCGCGGAAAGCGACTTTCATGTTCAAGCCTGCCCCGTTTGCGATTGCATGGCCTTGAACAGCCATTCCGCGCGTTCCCAGTCTTCGGCGGTGTCGATGTCCTGCACTCGGTGGCGCGGCAGCATCACGGGGGCGGCATCGTGCGAGAACAACGGCTTTCCGGCCAGCCAGGCGGCGGCGCGGCCCCAGTAGAACTGGCCGGCGTCGTGGAAGGCTTCTTCAAGATCCTGCGAGCGGGTGGTGAAGTGTTCGGGATTGAACATCTCCACCCGTTGATCCGCGGTGATGCGGATAGCGCGCTGGATCGGGAAGGCGTAGCTGGTGACGGAGAAGGCGTAATCCGCACCGCTGTGCCGCAGCACGTCGAGCCCGCGCCGCAGGTCTTCGGCCTGAACGAAGGGCGCGGTGGCGTAGAGACAGCAGGCGAAGTCTACCGGGCCGGCGTTGCGGTTCATCCAGTCGATGGCGTGGGCGATGACCGGGATGGTGCCGGTGTGGTCGTCCGACAGCTCGGGCGGGCGCATGAAGGGCACTTCGGCGCCGTGAGCGCGGGCGACGTCGGCGATCTCGGCATCATCGGTCGAGACGATGATGCGGTCGAAGCAGCCGGACAGGCGCGCAGCCTCGATCGACCACGCGATCATGGGCTTGCCGCAGAAGGGCTTGATGTTCTTGCGCGGGATGCGCTTGCTGCCGCCGCGGGCGGGAATGATGGCGAGTTTCATGATGCAAGCGCGGCGCGAAGGGCCTCCGTCACCTTGTCTTGCTGCGCTTCGGTCATCGTCTGGAACATCGGCAGGCTGATCGCCTCGGCGTAGTAGCGCTCGGCTTCGGGGAAGTCGCCCGCCTTGAAACCCATCTGCTGGTAGTAGGGCTGCGTGTGAACCGGGATGTAGTGCAGGTTCACTCCGATGCCTTGTTCACGTAGCGAGTCGAACACTTGGCGGTGCGTCTTGCTGATCCGCTCGAGCTGCAGGCGGATGACGTAGAGGTGCAGGCCGGAGTAGCTGTCCGGATGCTGCCAGGGGCGGGTAATCGGCAGGTCTGCGAGCAGCGTGTCGTAGCGCGCGGCCAGCGCGTGGCGGCGTGCGACGTAATCGTCGAGGCGTGCCATCTGGCTGACGCCGAGCGCGGCTTGCAGCTCGGTCATGCGGTAGTTGAAGCCGAGATCGACCTGCTGGTAGTACCAGGGGCCGTCGGGGGCGTGCGTCATCTGTGCCGCATCGCGGGTGATGCCGTGGCTGCGCAGCAGGGCCATCTTGTTGGCGAGTTCGGCGTCGTTGGTCAGCGCCATGCCGCCTTCGGCGGTGGTGATGATCTTGACCGGATGGAAGCTGAACACCGTGATCTCGCTGTAGCGGCCGTTGCCGATGAATTCGCCCTTGTACTTGCCGCCGATGGCGTGTGAGGCGTCTTCGATAATCTTGAAGCCGTAGCGCTGGCCGAGCGCATGGATGGCAGCCATGTCGCAGGGTTGGCCGCACAGGTGCACCGCGACGACGACCTTGGGTAGGCGGCCGGCTGCCTGCGCGGCGACGAGCTTGCGTTCCAGTGCCTGCGGGCAGAGGTTGTAGGTGCGCGGGTCGATATCAACGAAATCGACCTGTGCGCCGCAATACAGGCCGCAGTTGGCCGAGGCGACGAAGGTGTTCGGCGTGGTCCACAGCCAGTCGCCTGGACCAAGGCCCAGCGCCAAGCAGGCGATGTGCAAGGCTGAGGTGGCGCTGTTGACCGCCAGGGCGTGACGGGCGCCGACGTGGTTTGCGACCGTTTGTTCGAACAGGGGGACTTGCGGGCCTTGGGTGAGAAAGTCTGAGCGCAATACGGCAACGATGGCGTCGATATCGGTCTGAGTGACCTCCTGGCGACCGTAAGGGATCATGTTCAGATACTCCCGATCTTGGCTCTGTTAGCGTCAATCCAGGCTTGTAGTTCGGCTGGTTCCATCCACTCGTTGTTGTTGTCGCTGGTGTAGCTGAAGCCCTCGGAAACGCGCTTGCCGTCCTTGATGCGCTTCTCGCAGATATCCCAGCCGTTGATGGCGGGCAGGATCTTGAAGTGCTCGGGATACTCGTAGGTGTAGAAGGCATCTTCGACCCCGATCATCTGCTCGTGGAGCTTCTCGCCGGGGCGAATGCCGACGATCTCTTGGCGCGCTTCGGGTGCGACCACCTTGGCGAGATCGGTGACTTTCATCGAGGGGATCTTCTTGACGTAGATCTCGCCGCCTTCCATGTCGTCGAAGGCGTGCCAGACGAGCTCAACGCCCTGCTCAAGCGAGATCATGAAACGCGTCATTCGCGCGTCGGTTATCGGTAGCACGCCCTTGTCCTTGATCGACATGAAGAAGGGGATGACCGAGCCGCGCGAGCCCATTACGTTGCCGTAGCGTACGACAGCAAAGCGGGTGTCGTGGCCACCAGAGTAGGAATTGCCGGCGACAAAGAGCTTGTCAGAGGCGAGCTTGGTGGCACCGTAAAGGTTGACCGGGCTGCTGGCCTTGTCTGTGGACAGAGCCACCACGCGCTTGACACCCTTGTCGATGCAGGCATCGATGAGGTTCATCGCGCCGTTGATGTTGGTTTTTACGCACTCGAATGGGTTGTACTCAGCGGTGGGCACGATCTTGGTGGCGGCGGCGTGTACGACGTAGTCGACGCCGTCAAGCGCGCGGTAGAGGCGATCCTTGTCGCGCACGTCACCGATGAAGAAGCGCACGCGCGAGTCGCCCTGGAACAGCTTGGCCATCTCCCACTGCTTCATCTCGTCGCGCGAGAAGATGATGATTTTCTTGGGGTTGTACTTGGCTAGCGTCATCGGGACGAAGGTGTGGCCGAAGGAGCCGGTGCCGCCGGTAACGAGGATGGTCTGGCTAGTGAGCATGGGAGGGCGTCCGTAAATCGAAGAGCGGTTGAACTCAGTTGTTTGCCGGCAGCGGGCCACAACGCTTGAACGCTGCGAGCTTGGCAAGCAGTAGGAATAGGAAGGCCGCAGTCATGGCCGCTGGGACAGCCGCATGACCGAGGAGTGGGATGAAAGCAAACGTCGCGACAAGGAATAACGGCAACGAGGCTAGATGGCTGAGGATGATGGGGCGGTCCTTGCGACGTGCGTAGAGTCCGTAGTGGGGAATCATGCTGACGGACGAGAGCACGGCTGCGAGGACGGTCCAGTACAAGAGACCGAAGTGCTCTGTGTAGCTGGGGCGGTCTAGCCAGCCGATGACCGGTCCGGCACACACGAGTGCCGCGGAGGACAAGCCCAGCGTGACGCTCACTGTGTGGCGGGCGAGCCGGCCCATCCTTCGGTCGAAGTCTGCGCGATCGCCTTTGCCCGCGGCGGCGATCAGTGCCGGATAGGCGAAGGAGAACACTGCGGCGTCAAGGAAGCTCATGATGGCATTGGCGATACCGATGAACAGTACATATGCGGCGAGTACCTCGAGCCCGCCCAGGGCCTCGAGCCAGTAGCGGTCGACCGTGTACAGCGCACGCAGCGACAGAGTGGCCAGTACGAAGGGAAAGGCGATGCGTATGCCCTGGCGAATCCACTGCCAGTTCACTTTGCGTTTCAGGGAGTCTGAGTCGAGGTTACGCAGGCGGGACGCACCTAGCAGACAGGCGGCAAGCACTCCTAGTGTCCAGGCTGCTAGTACGAACTCCAAGGATCGCTGTGCAGTATCCAGCCACATCCATAGTGCTGCCGCTATGGCCCAGGCGCCCGACCGCACAAACATGACGACGCTGGCCCAGAGTGGCTCGGAGATGGCGACCAATAGGCGGTTGAACTCCTGAGCAAGGTGCTCTAGCGTCAGCAATGGAAAGAACCAGACCGCAAGACTCCAGGGCAGGAGGCCCAACCAGAACAGCAGCAGGCAGAGTGGCAGCAATGCTGTGTAGGTGATTCCGTAAAACATGCCCTGATCGCGCAGGATGCCGGCCCACTCGCGGCGGTTGGTGACGATGATCTCGCGGCTGGCGTAGGTGTAGAAGTCGAAGCCGAGCGCCATCAGGACGTAGAAGACAGTGGCCGAGAGCAGGCCATAAAGAGCTACCTCGGCAGGCTCAAGGAACTTCGCCAGTACGAAAATGAGCGCGAACTTGCTCACTAGCGTGGCTGCACGCAATGAGAGGTTTAGGAGGCGCTTGCTAGGGGAGGGCACTATGCGTTTATAGGGACGGTTGTTCTGTTACGGCGTCGTGTAGTGGCTGGCCGCTGACGTAATCAGCTCCAAGCTGGTTTTGAGCGCCAGCGATTGCGATCTGCCCACGGAAGGTTCCGGCATTCCCGGAAGTAGGTTTCTTACATCCCTCCTCGGTTACCCGAGCTTGTGCTTGGATTCGTGCAAGCGATGGGTGTAGGGCGGTCCCTGATCCTTTCGTTATGTTCATGCGACCTGTGAGGTCAGGCTCCGCGCCTGTTCTGCATCAATCGCTTCCGTTGCTGCTGGTGTCGTCCCTCTTCCACCACGCCCTCACCAGTGC
>JAUVWV010000343.1 GCA_030603925.1 Thauera sp.
CCCGCGGCGGACGGATCGCCGGCGAGCTGGACCTCGCCGAGGGCACCCGGCTGACGCTCGGTTTCGACACCCAGGACAACGAGCACACCCTGCGCACCGGCGCCGGACCCAATGCCGAAGCCCTCTACAAGGCCGCCAAACGCACCACCGACGCCACCTTCCGCAACTGGGGCGTCTTCGGCGAGCTGGCGCACGAACTGGGCGAAAGCGACCGCGTGATCGCCGGCCTGCGGCAGGACCGCTGGCGGGCCAGGGACCACCGCAGCGGCGCCCAGGCCACTGCCGGCCAGTCGCGGCGCGACACGCTCAACGGCGGCTTTGCGCGCTGGGAGCACGAGCTCGCCGCGGGCGACGCCACCTTCTACGCCGGTCTCGGCCACGCCGAGCGCTTCCCCGACTACTGGGAGACCATCGCCCAGGGCAAGCACAGCGCGACCACCAACAGCGCCTTCATGACCAAGCCGGAGAAGACCACCCAGCTCGATCTCGGCCTGAACTGGGGGGACAGCGCGCTGAGCGGCAGCATCTCCGCCTTCTACGCCCATATCGACGACTACATCCTCATCGACGGCTTCGATACGCGTGCGCGCTTCGGCAAGGGCGGCGCCAGCGACCCGCTCGTGGTCCGCAACATCGACGCGCGCAGCCATGGCCTGGAAGCCGGCGTCGCCTGGCGCTTCGCCCCGCACTGGCAGACCGACGCCTCGCTCGCCTGGGTGCGCGCCAGCAACCGCACGGACGGCACGCCGCTGGCGCAGACCCCGCCGCTGGAAGCACGGTTCGGCCTGAACTGGGACAACGGCAGCTGGTCGGCCGGCGCGCTGTGGCGCCTGGTGGCGGCGCAGAACCGCATCGACCCGGGCAAGGGCAACATCGTCGGGCAGGATCTGCGCACCCGCGGCAAGACCGCCGGCTTCGGCGTGTTCTCGCTCAACGGCGGCTACCGGATGAACAAGCAGTTCAGCCTCACCGCCGGCATCGACAACCTGTTCGACAAGAAGTACGCAGAGCACCTGTCCAAGGGCGGCTTCGCCAACCTGGCCGCCGCCGGCTACCAGGTCGACACGCGGGTGAACGAACCCGGACGCACGGTCTGGGTGAAGGCCTCGCTGGCCCTCGACTGAGCGCGGCACGAGCGGGCGGCCTGCGGGCCGCCCGTTTTCATTTCAGCGAGCCGCGCTCCATCTGCAGGAAGACGTTGTAGGCATTGCCGCGATTGGCCTCGCGGAAGGCGGGCAGCTTCGCCCAGCGGCTCCAGTCGACCTCGTCGTAGGCCTCGTCGAAGGACTTCAGCTCCGCCACCGCGCGGCCCATCTCCTCGCGCAGGAACTGCAGGTAGTCCCGCGTCAGCACCAGATCGGCGCGCGGATTGGTGGATGCCGGCCCGTGCCCGGGCACCAGCACGGCCGGGTTGGCCTCGATCAGGCGCTCCAGCGCCAGCAGCCAGCGCGCGGTATCGGCCTCGCCGACGAAGGGCACGCGGCCGCGGAACAGCATGTCGCCGGCGTAGAACACGCGCTCTTCGAGCACCTCCATGCCCATGTCGTCCGGCGAATGCGCCGGCCCCAGGTGCATCAGGCGAAACGTCAGTCCGCCCAGGCGGAACTCGCTGTCGCCCGCCAGCCAGCGGTCGGCCGCCACCAGACGGGTGTTGTCATCGACGAAGGGAAAGAGGTCCGCCCGGCGTTGCGCCAGGCGCGCCTGCGCGCCCTCGGACTCGAGCAGCGCACGCCCGGCCTGATGCGCCCACACCTCCGCGCCGATCGCCTTGAAGGCCTGCAGGCCGTAGTAGTGGTCGGCATGGTAGTGGCTGACGATCACCCGGCGGATCGGCTGCGCAGTGAGCTTGCGGATCTCGCCGATCAACTGCTCGGCCAGCGCCGGCGTGCCCAGCGCGTCGAACACCACCACGCCCTCGTCGGTGATGACGAAGCCGGCATTCGACATGAAGCCCTCGTTGGCCGCCGAGGCCATCCCTGCCTGCCCCATCACGTACCAGCTGTGCGGCCCCACCTGCACCGGGGTCATCTCCGCCGCACGCGCCGCGGTCCCCGCCAGCACCCCGCACCACACCATCGCTACCGCCAGCAGAGTACGCATTGCCGCCCCCTCGCATCGGAATATCGGCATACGCTAACGGATCGTCGCCGCGCGGTCGATCTGCGCCGCAACATCGCGGCCCGCAGGGCTAACGCAGATGGATGCTGCCGATCCCCAGCAGGCCCATCACGCCGATCACGATCAGGTAGATGGCGACGATGTAGTTGAGCAGCTTCGGCACCAGCAGCACGAGGATGCCGGCGATCAGCGCAAGCAGCGGGGCGAGACTGATGTTGAGGTTCATGCGGTGTTCTCCCTATGGCATCGACCACCGGCCGACATGCCGGTGGTGCAGGAGGGCGGAGTGTGCCGCCGGCGCGGCCGGCGGGCAAGTCGCCCGGCGGCCTCCGCCGCGGCTCCCTACTCCCAGCTCAGCGCGCCGCCGGTCTGGTACTCGGTGACCCGCGTCTCGAAGAAGTTCTTCTCCTTCCTCAGGTTGGCCTGCTCGTCCAGCCAGGGCAGCACGTTCTGCGCGCCGGGGAAGGGTTCGTCCAGCCCCAGCTGGCGGGCGCGGCGGTTGGCGATGAAGCGAGACTGGTCGACGTGCAGCGCCGCCGAGTAGCCGAGGATGGGTTCGCGCAGGATGTAGCCGGCGTAGGCCGCCTCCGCGGCCTCGGCCTCGTCCCACAGTTCGCGCAGGCGGGACGGGTCGAGGGTGAGGCTCTCTTCCTGCAGCAGCTGGCGCACCACGCGGATGCCGAAGGCGCAGTGCAGCACCTCGTCGCGCATGATGTATTGCAGCTGCTCGGCGG
>JAUVWV010000095.1 GCA_030603925.1 Thauera sp.
CGCGCAACTCGGGCGCCGCACCCTTGAGGGCGACGATCAGCGAGTCGGACTGCACCTCGCGCAGGATGGTCTGGATGCCGCGGTCGTCGATGTCCATCAGGTTCTCGAACACGAACATCTCGTCGAGGATCTTCTGTGCGAGATCCGGATCGTACTCGCGCACGTTGTCGATCACCGCGGTCTCGGCCGCCGAGCCGACGAAGTTGAGGATCTCGGCCGCGTGGCGTACCCCGCCCATGGCAGCCTTCTTCACCGAGGAGGCGCCCGAGAGCATGCGGGTGAGGGCGTCGTTGAGCTCCTTCAGGGCCTGCGGCTGCACGCCGTCCAGGGTGGCGATGCGCAGCACCACGTCGTTGCGCAGGCGTTCGGGGAAGTGCTTGAGGATCTCGCCGGCCTGGTCGAACTCCAGGTGCACCAGGATGGTGGCGATGATCTGCGGGTGCTCGTTCTTGATCAGGTCGGCCGCGGTCGGCGCGTCCATCCACTTCAGGCTCTCGAAGACTGCGGTGTCCGAGCCGCTCAGGACGCGCGAGAGCAGGTGCGCGGCGCGTTCGTCGCCCAGCGCCTTGGTCAGCATCTCGCGGATCTGGGCCTCGTCGGCCTGGATCGCCGCGCCCTTGCCGGCGTGCTCGTCCAGTTCATCGAGCAGGGGCTCGACCTTGCTGCGCGGCTGTGCCGGCATGGTGGCCATCTTCATGCCGAGCTTCTGCACCTCGCGCGGCCCGAGATGCTTGAGCACCTCGGCCGCCTCGTCCGAACCCAGGGTGAGCAGCAGCAGCGCGGACTTCTCCAGGCCTTCTTCCGGGGTCGTGCTCACTTGCGGCCCTCCTCATTGACACCCATCCACTCCTTGATCAGGCTGGCGACGAGCTTCGGATCGTTGCGTGCCATCTCGCGGGCACGTGCCAGCCGCGCTTCGTACGATTCGCCTGCCAGCGCGGCGGCCGACAGGGTGACTTCCGCGCCTTCCTCGGATTCCATCTCTTCCTCCACTTCCTCCGCTTCCGGCGCAACGCTGCGCAGCAGCGGGCGGATGATGGCGAAATACACGAACAGCACCACCAGCAGGATGACCAGATACTTGAGGCCTTCCTTGCCAAGGTCCACCACCTCGGGGTCCTTCCACAGCGGCAGGGGCGGTTCCGCCTCGGGCGCGGCGAAGGCGCTGCCGACCACGTTGAGGCTGTCGCCGCGGTTGCCGTTGAAGCCCATCGCTTCGCGTACCAGGCTGGTGACCTGAGCGATCTCCTGCTCGGTGAGCGGAACGGTAGTGGTCTGACCGTCGGCGCCGGTGATGGTGCGATGGTTCAGCACCACCGCCACCGACAGACGCTTGACCTGTCCCATCGCCTGGCGGACATGCTGGATGGTGCGGTCGAGTTCGTAATTGGTCACCGCGCTGCGGTTGCTGTTGACGCTGCCGCCGACTACCGTGCCGTTACCCGGCGGAACGGCCGGGGTGGTGATCGGCGCGGTAGCCGGTGCCGGCGGCTGGTTGGTCAGCGCCCCGGGTACGCCTTGCGGGCCGGCATCGCCCATCCGGCTCTCGTTGATCTGCTGGCTGCGGATGGCCTGGTCCGGCGTCGGGTTGGGCTTGTAGGTTTCGGCGGTCTGTTCGACCTGATTGAAGTCGATGTCAGCGGTGACCTGGGCGCGGAAGTTACCTGCGCCGAGGATGGGGGAGAGGATGGTCTCGATCCGGCGGATGTAGCCCGTTTCGACGTCGCGCACGTACTGCAGTTGGCTGGAGTCGAGCCCTGCCTGGCGCAGCGCGCCGCCGCCGGTGAGCAGGTTGCCGCTCTGGTCGACCACGCTCACGCCGTCCTCGCCCATGCGCGGCACGCTGGAGGACACCAGATGCACGATGCCCGCAAGCTGGGCCGGTTCCAGGATGCGGCCCGGACGCAGGGTGACCATCACCGACGCGGTCGGCTTCTGGTCGTCGCGCAGGAAAGCGGTCTGCTTGGGAATCGCCAGGTGCACCCGCGCACCCGCCACCGAGGCGATCGCCTGGATGGTACGGGACAGCTCGCCTTCGAGTGCACGCTGATAGTTCACCTGTTCATGGAACTGCGAGACGCCGAGTTTCTGGGTCTCCATAATCTCGAAGCCCACGAGGCCGCCCTTTGGCAGCCCTTCGGCGGCAAGGCGCAGACGCACGTCATGCACCTGCGCGGCGGGTACGAGAATGGCGTTGCCGGTGGGCGAGAGCCGGTAGGGCACGTTCTGCTGCTGCAAGGCGGTGACGATGGCACCGCCGTCGCGCTCGTCGAAATTGGAGAACAGCACCGCGTAGCTCGGTGCGCGCTGCCACAGCAGTACACCCACCACCAGGGCAATCGCCAGCGCGAGCGCAACGCCGCCGGCCAGCTTCTGGCGCTGGTCCAGGGCCCTGATGTTCTGGAGAATCTGCTGCAGCGGCGATTGAGGCGCTTGTGCGGCTGCAGCGGCGGTATCTGCGGTTGCCATGCTGGATTCCTGTTGCAGTCCCTCTGACGGATGAGGGCATTCTCCGACGAGACCGGCAACTGCGTTCGTATGATTAGCGGCATTTTTTGCCGCCTATTTGCCGGTTACCATACACCTCACCCGCACTAGACTGCCAGTTGTGTTACTGGAGCCAGAGTCCATGTCGCCACACGCCGCCTCGGGTGATGCAAGCGCCGCTGCCGGCAGCGAGGCCCCGCGCCTCGACGCCGCGCAACTCGCCGAAGCCTTCGAACTCTTCAGCAGAGCTTCGGAGGAACTTTCGCACGCCTATAACGCCCTGCAGGGCAGGGTGGAGCAGCTCACCGAACGCCTCACCGTCCTGATGGGGGCGCTGCCGGCGGGGGTGGTGGTGCTCGATCGTGCCGGGACCCTGGTTCAGGTCAATCGGGCCGCGGAGAGCCTCTTCGGCGCAGGGCTCACCGGACGGCGCTGGGACGAGGTCGGCGCCGCGCTGCAGCCCAGCGACACCCCGGGTGAGGTCGGCATCGAACTGGCTGACGGCATGCGTCGTCTGTCGGTGTCCGAGACCGCGCTGGAATCCGGCGACGAACGTATCCTGCTGCTGCACGACATCACCGAAACCCATCGCATGCGGCTGGCGGCCGAACGCAACGAGCGTCTGGCTGCGATGGGGGAGATGGTCGCGGGCCTCGCCCACCAGTTGCGCACCCCGCTGGCTGCCGCGCTGCTCTACACCGGCAACCTGCGCCAGCCGGAGCTCGGTCCGCTGGAGCGCGCCAAGGTGGCCGACCGCGCCATCGAACGGCTGCGCTATCTCGAACGCCTGATCCGCGACATGCTGGCCTTTGCGCGCGGCGACTGCGTGGGCAAGCAGCTCTTCGGCGTGTGCGACCTGGCCGCAGAGCTCACCCACACCCTGGAGCCGGTGGCGCGCTCGCGCCAGATCGACTTCCGCAGCCAGTGCGAATGCGGCGACCTGAGCCTGCTGGGCGACCGCAAGGCGCTGGGCGGTGCGATCACCAACCTGCTGGAGAACGCCATCCAGCACACCGAACCCGGCGGCATGGTGCATTGCCATGTGACGCAGGCCGGCGACGAGGTCCTGTTCACCGTGCGCGACAACGGGCGCGGCATCGATCCCGCCCTGCAGGAGCGCCTCTTCGAACCCTTCTTCACCACCCGGGCCGAAGGCACCGGCCTGGGGCTGGCCATCGCGCGTGGCGTGGCGCGCGCGCACGGCGGCGAGATCACGCTCGAATCCGCGCCCGGCAAGGGCTCCACCTTCACTCTCAGGCTGCCGTTGCCGCACGGCGACCCCCATCCCGCCGAACAGGCCGAAGGATCATGATCGAACAACTCAACATCCTGGTCGTCGAGGACGACGACGCACTGCGCGATGCGGTCTGCTTCACGCTGGAGATGGCCGGGCACGGGGTCACCGGTGCCAATGGCGGTCCGGCCGCACTGGCCGAACTGGAACGTCAGTCCTTCAACCTGGTGGTGACCGACCTGCGCATGCAGCCGATGGACGGCCTGCAGGTACTGGCCGAAGTGCGCAGCCGCCAGCCGCAGCTGCCGGTGCTGCTGATGACGGCCTACGGCGACGTCGACAAGGCTGTGGCGGCGATGCGCGGCGGGGCCTGCGACTTCCTGATGAAGCCCTTCGAGCCCGAGGTGCTGCTCGAGAACGTACGGCGCTATGCCGCGGTGCCGCCCTCCACCGACGACACCGTGGCCGAGGATCCGCACACCCGCAACCTGCTGGCGCTCGCCGCGCGGGTAGCCGAAACCGATGCCACGGTACTGCTCACGGGCGAATCCGGAACCGGCAAGGAGGTCTTCGCGCGCTACATCCACCACCATTCCGCACGCAACAGCGGCCCCTTCGTCGCGATCAACTGCGCGGCCATTCCCGAGAACCTGCTCGAAGCGACGCTGTTCGGCTACGAGAAGGGCGCGTTCACCGGTGCGCAGAGCGCCCAGCCGGGCAAGTTCGAGCAGGCGCAGGACGGCACCATCCTGCTCGACGAAATCTCCGAGATGCCGCTCGGTCTGCAGGCCAAGCTGCTGCGCGTGCTGCAGGAGCGCGAGGTGGAGCGGGTCGGCGGCAAGAAACCCGTGGCGCTCGACATCCGGGTGCTTGCCACGAGCAACCGCGACATGCTGCGCGAGATCGCCGCCGGCCGTTTCCGCGAGGACTTGTACTACCGCCTCAACGTATTTCCACTGGCGATTCCCTCGCTGCGCGAGCGCCCGGGCGACATCCTGCCGCTGGCCCGCCACTTCCTCGCCAGGCACGGCGAGCGGCTCCAGCGCCAGGCCCATATCGCCCCGGCCGCCGAAGCCCTGCTGCAGGCCTACAATTGGCCGGGCAACGTGCGCGAACTGGAGAACACCATGCATCGCGTGCTGATCCTGACTGCCGGCGACAGCGTTCTGCCCGAAACGGTCCGGCTGTGCCTGCCGCATTGGAACGGCGAGCCGGTGGTGCCCCACGCCGCGGCCGCGCAGGGCGCGGGCGGCGAAGCGCCGGTGTCGCCGCCGTCCGGCGCGCCGGCCTGGCAGCCTCCCGCCGCGCCCCTCTGGGCCGCCGCGCAGGCGGCAGCGGTGCCGGCAAATTCTGCCGCCACCGGCTTCGTCCCGCCACCGGCTCAGGCCGCCCGTCCAGCCAACATGAAGGACCTCGAGCGCGAGCACATCCTGGCGACGCTGCGCGAATTCGGCGGATCGCGTAAGAAGACCGTTGAAAAACTTGGGATTTCCGAGCGCACCTTGCGCTACAAGCTGCAGCAATACCGTGATGAGGGCTACGACGTCTGAGCAGTCCGATCAGCTGGCCGGGTTCTTGCTAAATGTTCACCGGAAAGGGTACGCGCGGCCAGTGGGCGTGACGTGTGCCCATGGGGTGCGCCTGCCGCTGGTGGTGGCACGGCTGTTGCTCTGCTAGACTGAGAACCAAGGAAACCCGGAACCGGGGGAAAGACGATGGATACCCGCGGAATTGATCAGGTACTGAATGAGCTGCGCTCGGTGTCGCAGGCGGCCACCGGCAAGCCGGCAGCCGGCGGCGCGCAGGGCGCCGAAGGCGTCGACTTTGCACAGGTGTTGCAGAACGCCCTGGTCGACGTGAGTTCCGCGCAGAAGGAAGCGCGCGCCATGGCGGAGAGCTTCTCGGCGGGCGACCCCAACGTGAACCTGCAGGAGGTCATGGTCGATCTGCAGAAGGCCAGCCTGTCCTTCCAGCAGATGGTGCAGGTGCGCAACCGGCTGGTCACGGCCTATCAGGACATCATGAACATGCCGGTCTGAGCGCAAGCCGGCCGCAAACGACAACGCCGCCCGATCGGGCGGCGTTGTCGTTCTGGCGTCCCGTCCGGCGGAACGCTACATGCCGCGTTCGCGCGCACTGCGGTCGCGTTCCACCTTGAAGATGTAGCGCTGGATGAGATTGTTCGCGCTGTTGGGCAGGTCGACAAACTCGCAGCCCGCGCGCAGCACCTCGACCCCGTTGCGGTTGGTCAGGCGGAACAGGTTGCGCACCCGCATGCGCACGGTGACCGGGCCGAACTCGGGGAGGGTGAGCCGGCAGCCGTCGAACTCCATGCCGGGACCGAATTCCACCTCCTCGGGCGGCACCACCACGGCCAGCCCTCCGCCGCTGATGTCGAGTACGCGGGCCTCGATGACCAGCGGCTCCTGATCGGGGCGCGGCAGGGGGATGGTGCACACCATGGCGTGGGTGATCGGCGTAACCAGGCGATAGTATTCCCTGCGCTGCAGGCGCAGCAGACGCTCCGGCCGGGCGGCGGCGAAGGCGTCGCGCCCCTCGTAGGTCACTTCCTGGATTTCATTGAGCGGAAACTGGATCTTGATGCCGTCAAGCTGGGTCGCGAAGATCAGTTCCTCGGCGGCGGCGACCCGCCGGTTTACCGCTTCGTCGGGGCTGGCGTCGAACACCAGGCGCTCCTCGTCGTCGATCAGGGTGAGGATCGCGGTGAGGAAGGACTGGTTGCCGGACGGCAGATAAGTGGTGATCAGTGCGCGGTTCTCCACCAGCGACCGCAGGATCTGCTTGATCTGCCGGGCGTCGTGCAGCAGGTACTGGGAGAAGTCGTCGGATCGGAGCAACTCGACCCGCGTGGTGTTTTCGCTTGTCATTCTGGGGTCCGGCAGGTGGTTTGGTGCGCGAGCGCAAGCGCGGATTTTATCGCATCGGACTCGGCGCCGTCGGGCGCAATGCGGGCAAAAATGCCTTCAGCTCGACGAATCATCGTCCCGCTGCGGGTTTGCGCGCTCCGCTGTCCGGCCCCGGCAGCACCGCATGCGCCGGCGCGGGGGCGCTCATGTCGCCCTGTTCCACCCGGTAGAGCCAGGCGAGCAACTCCGCCACCGCCAGATAGAGCTGCGGCGGAATGCGTTCGTCCAGGTCGACCTGCATCAGCAGCGCGACCAGCTCCGGCGATTCGTGGACATAGACGCCGGCCTCGCGTGCGCGCTCGATGATCTCCTGTGCGATCAGTCCGCGCCCCTTGGCGACCACGCGCGGGGCGGCATCGCCCGCCGCGTAGGTAAGGGCAACGGCCTCGCCGCGATGTTCGAGCGGTGCGTCGTCAGGCTGCATTGCGCTGCTCCACAACCATTCCGGTCAGCGACAGACCGGCCGCCTCGAGCGCCGTCTCGAGTGCCGGACGGCCTTCCTGCAGTGCTGCGGCGGCCTTTTCGTCGTCGGCCTGCAGGCGCAGGGCGAGGCCTGCCGCGCCAAGATACAGGTGCGCCTCCACGCCGCCCAGGCGGGGCAGGCTCAGGCGCAGGCTGGTGTGCCACTCGCGCGCATCGCCGTCGCCGCTGCCGTCGCCTTCGCCACCGGGGTCGTCGATGCGCCATTCGATCTGCTGGCCGGGCCATGCCTGGCCGTGCCAGACATACTGCTGGGTGGCCATGGCCTCGAGCTGTTGATGTACGACGGGCAGGATGCGCTCCGGAATCGGCAAGGCGCGGGTTGCGGCTGCCGTCTCGCCCGCTGCAACCGGGCCGGCGGATGCGCGTTCCGCGCCGCCGGCCTGTGCGCCGGGACGCATCGGTGCGGCGCCGGTGGCCGCAGGCTGTGCCGCCTGCGCAGGCGGCGCGCCCGTTGCCGCCGGAGTGCCTTTGCCTGCTGCCGCCGGCTGCTGCCCCTGTGGCTCGCCCTGCAGCGCGGCCGTGTCGACCTTGCCGGCCAGCCAGCGTGCCTGGTGTGATTCGTAGAACATGCCGCTTTGCGCCAGAGCCTGGCGCAACATCGGCGCAAGCGCGGCACCGTTGGCGGTCGGCGGGGCATTGAGCAGGGGTTTGCCGCCGGCAAGTGCTGCCGGCTCGGCGGCCGGCTGACCAGTCAGCAGGAAGCTGATCAGGCGGCCGGCGGGGCTCAGGCTCGGGCGTGCTGCAGCCGCGGCCGTTGCTTGTTGATCAGCCAGTTGTGCGAAGACCGCCTTGGGCGTCGTCTGGGTGACGACCAGTTCCAGCGTGTCGCCGGCCTTCGCCGAATGCGGCAAGGCAAGGGTGATCTGCCGCCCCGCGACGACGGCCTGAAAGGTGCCATCCGGCAGGGTGCGCTGCAAGGCGGCGGTGAAGCGCTGCCCCGGGAGCAGGTCGGGCAGCTGCGCCTGGATTTCCCTGGCACGCTGCAGCCCCGGGACCGGCGGTTCGGTCTCGAAGAAGCTTGCTTCGGTGAGCAGGCGCAGGCGTGCGGCAAGGTCCGCCGGAATCATCGTTCGCCCTCCGGGCTAAGGAGTCGGGCCGGCCCGGTCGTGCCGGCTCGGCGCGTGGGGCGGCGCAGGCGCTAAGGTCCGTAGGCGTTCCGCACCTTGTTGCGTACCACACCCTTGGAGACCTCGTCGGCGAGCCGGGCGTGCTCGGGTTCGATCTCCCGAGTGATCGAGCCGATCTCCTTCAGCAGTCGTTCGATGACACTACGCTGTCTCGCTCTCGCGCCTTCGTCCAGTTCCGTGTCGGTGCTGCGGAGGCGGGCTGCAATGTCTACGGCCTCCTGGCCCAGGTCGGGCAGGGCTTCCCAGTCTCCGCCCCTCGCAGAGATGGCAATTCGATTCAGCACATCTTCCAGCGCCGCGCACAGCTGTTCGCCACTGGATGTGCCGCGGTCCTGCGCCATCAGCGCCCTACCTTGTCTTCGATCTGGCTCCAGGCGTCGCCGAGTTCCTGCAGCAGATGAGCGGCTTCGTCGAGCAGCGCGGTGTCGTTCTGCATCTGTGCCTTGAGGATCTGCAGCGCAATGTACTCGTAGAGTTCATCGAGCGACTTGGCCAGATCGCCGCCGGCGTTCAGATCGAGACTGGCGCGCAGGCCACGCGAGATGATGTCGATCGCACGCGTGACGCTGGCCGACTTTTCCTGCACATTCCCGTTCTGCATGTGCTGTTTGGCCTGCGCGATGTAGGCCAGGGCGCCGTCGAACAGGAGCTTGATCAGGCGGTGCGGACTCGACCCGAGAATTTCGGCCTCCACGCCTGCCGAACGGTAGGCGTTCTGCACATTCATCGCATGGGAAAACATGGCGTTCCTTGTTTCGAAGTTGGTCCGGCGATCAACTGTTGCGGGTCGCGTTCAGCGAGGCAAGCTGCTGAGTCAGATAGGAAGAGGTCGTCGAGAGCCGACCCATCATGCTGTCGAGCGCGACGAACTGCGCACGGATACGCTTCTCGGTCAGTTCCAGCTGGTACTCCATCCTCGTGCGCTGATCACCCAGGCGCCGGACGGATTCGTTCAGCCCATCGGTGCGGTTGGCCAGCAGGCCGTCAAAGGCGGTCACTTGCTTGGTCAGTTCCTGCATCGAGGCGCCGAAGGTGGTCAGGGTATTGGTCACGGCGCCAAAGTCGGCGGCAACCGCATTCTGCAGCTTCGTTTCGTCGAGCGCCAGCGTACCGTCACGCTGGAACGAGATGCCCAGCGACGACAGGGTTTCGTACGCACTGCCAGCCAGTCCGGCCGGGACGCCACCGGCCGTCGTACGCAGCATGTTCTGCAGCGTGCGCACCGTGGCGTCGCCGTTGAGAATGCCGGCCGCCTTGGTCTGCGAGTTGTAGGCGCTGCTGCTCTTGAGCTCGTTCAGTGCAGCGTTGAACGCAGTGACGAACTCCTTCACCGTGTCGACGACGTTGGCATTGGTGCGGGCGATGTCGATGGTGGTGGTGCCGGCCTGGCGGGCGGTGATGGTCACGCCGACGATCGCGCCGGAGATCTCATTCGACTGCGAGGTGACGGTGTCGCCGTCGATCTGGACGATGGCATTTTGCGCGGTGCGCGCGCTCGGATTGGCGCCGTCGAAACTGGCGAGGCTGCCGAGGTTCGTGTCCGCGCTGCTGATCGAAAGGCTGAACGCCGCCTGAGTGCCGGTATTCTTGGCTGTCAGGACCAGCCGCTCGCCGGCGTCGCTGTTGATGGTGGTGGCCGTGACGCCGATGCCCGCAGCATTGATGGCGGCGCGCAGGTCGTTGATGTTGCCCCCGGCGAACTCGATGTCGAACGCCTCGACGTCCGGCGCCTCGCCGATATTGAAGGTCAGCGTTCCCGCACCGAACGTCGTCCCGGCGGTATACAGGTTGGAGAAGGACTTCTGCGCTTGCGCGACCTGAACGACGTCCAGCGTGTAGCTGCCCGCGTTTGCCAGGCTGCCGACTGAGACACTTGCCACATCCTTGTCACTCAGTGTCGGGACGAAACCGGCAAGTTTTGCAGGATCGGCGAGTTTTGCCGCAGCGCTGCCGAGGGTGTCGAAGCGGGTCTTGAGCGAGCCGAAGGCGGAAATCTTGGCGTTGTAGGAGGTCTGTCGAGCGTTGAGCGCATTCAATGGCTGCCGCTCGATCGCCATCAGCTGGTCGACGATGTTGGACGGCACCCCGGACCCGATGCCGAGTGAGGTGATGGTCGGAATGGTCATTGCTCGCTCCTGTAAACCTCGTAACGCCTGCTCTGCCTCTCGTCAGGCCTCCTGTCGCAGCAGCAAACCAGGCGTGGTGTTGCTGTCCGCGCCGAGGGATTCGATCCGTTCGGCAAGACGCAGCATTTCTTCCGACGGAATCTGGCGGATGACTTCCTGCGATTCCCGGTCGATGATCTTGACGACGATATCGCCCGTCTGATCGTGAACACTGAAGGAAATGTCGCGCACGACAGGCTGGATGGCTCTCTCCACCCGTGCAATCGCTTCTGCGAGCTGCTCCGCCTGGTTGGCGGCGCTGGTCGGCTGTGCAGAGGACTGTCCGGATGTCGTCGTTCTTGTTAGAGCAGGATCCGTGCCATTGGTTGCCTGTGCGGCCCCAAGCGGGAAAACCCCGCCTTGCGTGGTCGCAGGCAGGGAAGCTGAGACGTTCGTCGGCGGGGCCGGCTTCACGTTTGCAGGCGGACTTGGAACTCCCGACTGCACAGGTTGGATGGACATGATGCCCTCCACTCGGTTGCCGGCCGAGGCGTCTGACGACGCGTCGGCCGGTGCAGGGTCTGCAAGCGCATTCTAGCGCTCATTCAGTTCAAGTTCAGCGCAGCAGCGAGAGCACGTTCTGCGGGACGGCGTTGGCCTGTGCGACCATGGCCACCCCCGACTGCTGCAGGATCTGCGAGCGCGACAGGGAAGCGGTTTCGGCGGCGAAGTCGGCATCCATGATGCGGCTGCGTGCGGCCCACTGGTTCTCGCGGGCGGTCTCGATCTGCTGGATGCGGAACTGCAGCGAGGACATCGTGCCGCCGATTGCCGCGCGGTTGGCCGCAACGGAGTTGAGCGCGGTGTCGATGGCGGTCAGGGCGGTCGAGGCGCCGCCGCTGGTGCCGATGCTGCCGCCGGGGCCGGCGACACTGGTGAAGGTGCCGCTGATGGTCGGGTTGGCCGCCGAACCGGTCTGGAAGCTGAAGGTGCCGAAGACCGACTGGTTGTTCAGCTTGGCTGCACTCTGCAGGGCGCCCAGTTCGGTGTTCAGGGCGCTGTATTCCTTGTCCAGGTAGCCGCGTTCGGTATCGGAGATGGTGCCGTTGAGCGACTGCACGGACAGCTCGCGCATACGCTGCAGGATCTCGCCCACGGTGCCGAGCGCGCCGTCGGCGGTCTGGCCGAAGGAGATACCGTCGGAGGCGTTACGCATGGCGACGGTCAGGCCGCGTGCGTCCGATTCCATGCGCTGGGCGACGGCCAGGCCGGCGGCGTCGTCCTTGGCGGAGTTCACCCGCAGGCCGGAGGACAGGCGTTCGAGCGCGGTCGAGAGGCCCAGCG
>JAUVWV010000282.1 GCA_030603925.1 Thauera sp.
GGCAAGATCAGCCGCTTCGGCCTGCTCGAGCTGTCGCGCCAGCGCCTGCGCCCGGCGCTCGCCGAGACCAGCTACATTCCCTGCCCGCGCTGCAACGGCACCGGCCACATCCGCAGCACCGAATCCTCCGCCCTGCACATCCTGCGCATCCTCGAAGAGGAAGCGATGAAGGAGAACACCGGCGCGGTGCACCTGCAGGTACCGGTCGATGTCGGCACCTTCCTGCTCAACGAGAAGCGGGTCGACATCGCGCGCATCGAGATGCGCCACAAGATCCAGATGATCATCGTGCCGAACCGTCACCTGGAAACCCCGCAGCACGAAATCATCCGCCTGCGCCACGACCAGCTCAACCAGGAAGACATCGCCCTGGCCAGCTACCAGATGGCCGCCAAGCCGGAAGAGGTCAACGAGCGCCTGCCGGCCAAGCCCGGCGAAGGCAAGCCCGCCCGTGCGGAAGCCGCGGTCAAGGGCATCTCGCCCGAGCAGCCCGCCCCCACCGTGGAGCCCAAGCCCGCCGCGGCACCGGTGGCCAAGGCCGCCAGCACGCAGGTCGGCCTGTTCGGCCGATTGATGGCCTGGCTGCGCGGCGAGCGCAGCGCCCCGGCCGCAGCTCAGCCGGCGGCCGCCACCGAGACGCCGGCCAAGCGCGAAGGCCGCGGCCGCGGCGGACGTGGCGAAAACCGCCGCGAAGGCAACCGCAACCGTCGTGACGGCCAGCGCGGCGAGCGCGAGGACGGCAACGGCGGACGCGGTGCGCGTGGCGAGAAGGCGGAAGGCGCGGAGCGCGAGAAGCCGCAGCGCCAGGAACGCGGTGAGCGCGCCGAACGCCCTGAACGTGGCGAACGCGCCGAACGTGGCGAGCAGCGCGCCGAGGGCGGCCGCGGCCGTCGCGGTTCGCGCAACGCACCGCGCAATGCCGAAGGCGCGGCCGAGAAGAACGCCGAAGTGCCGGCCATCGAGACCGATGCCGCGACCCTGGCCGCCACGGCGGTCGCCGTCGAAGCGGCAAGCGGTGAAGCCGTTGCGGCAGCACCCGCGGCGAGCGAGGAAGGTGGCACCGAGAAGCGCCGCCGTCGCAGCCGTGGCCGCCGCGACCGCCGTGGCAACGGCGAGCAGGCCGCCAACGCCGCAGCCGGCGAAACCTCCGCGGCCGAAGTCGCCGAGGGCGGCGAAGGCATGGTCGCCGAAGCGCAGGCAGGCACAACCGAGAATGCGGAACTGCCGGTCGTTGCCGGCACGGCCGAAGCGGTCAGCCCGGTCAGCGAAGCGGCACCCCTGCCGCTGCCGGTGAGCGAGCCGGTCGCCGCGCAGACGACCGCCGAAACCACCGATGCAGGCATTGCCGAAGCCGGCGCAAGCGCGCCCGCGCTGGAGGCAGCGGCGGAACCGGCGGCGCAACCCGCCGCGCCTGCCGAACCGCTGCCCACCCAGGCGCCGCTCTTTGCCGAAGCGGAAACTGCCGTACAGCCCGTCGCGGCACCCGTTGAGGTCGCTGCAAGCGTGCCCGCCGAGGCGGCACCCGCCGCGGCCGAAGCGCTTCCCGAGCCGGTGGTCGCCGAAGCCGCCGTGACCGCACCGGTCGCAGTTGCCGAGCCGGCCGTCGAGCCCGAGGCACCCGCCGCACCGGCCTTCACGGCCGTGGCAGCCGACGTCGAGCCGGCGCGCTCGCCGGCC
This sequence comes from Thauera sp., assembly GCA_030603925.1. Lineage (GTDB taxonomy): Bacteria > Pseudomonadota > Gammaproteobacteria > Burkholderiales > Rhodocyclaceae > Pseudothauera. Next base: position 1,678 of record JAUVWV010000282.1, read on the forward strand.
GCAGCGATCGCCATCGACGTCGCCCTGGAGCAGAGCGGCCTGGTGATGATCGAGACCAGCCGCGAGAAGGCCGCCGCCTCCCCGGTCCAGCCGTCCGAACCGGCGCAGCCGCTCGGCCGCCGTCCGCGCCCGGCACAGCCGGTACCCAGCGAGCCGCTGCAGCAGGTGGAGACCGTCCGCAAGGACTGATCGATCGCGCGGCGGGATGCAACCGCTGTCCCGCCCGACGCCGCCTCAAGGGCGAGCATTTCCGCACAGGGGATGCTCGCCCTTTTCTCTTCTGCGGAACTGCGCAAGGAACTGCGCCCGACTTGAAGCGGGCTCGCACTCCGTCCATACTTTGACTGTATCTTTTAACAGTTGAAGTATGGCCACCGCACCAGCGATTCCACTCATCCCTGCAGCGCGCGGGCGCGGCAGCGCCTTGCGCCCGGACAGCCGTTACGCTGCGTGGACGCGCACAGCCGACACCGGAGACGAGCCCGCCGACGAGTCAGCCATCCCGACCACGCTGGAAGTCGAGCGCGCGCGCAGCATCATCAACTACAACAGCTCGCCCGACGTTCCCTTCGACCGCTCGATCAACCCCTACCGTGGTTGCGAACACGGCTGCAGCTACTGCTTTGCCCGTCCCTCGCACGCCTGGCTGGGCCTCTCGCCCGGGCTGGACTTCGAAACGCGGCTCAGCTGGAAGCCCGACGCGGCCAGGCTGCTGCGCGCCGAGCTGGCACACCCCGGTTACCGCTGCGCGCCGATTGCGCTCGGCGTGAACACCGACGCCTACCAGCCGGTGGAACGCCGCCTGGGCCTGACCCGGCAGATTCTCGAGGTACTCGCCGCCACCCGCCATCCGGTGAGCATCATTACCAAGTCCGCGCTGATCGAGCGCGACCTGGACCTGCTCGCCGATCTCGCACGCGACCGTCTGGTGCACGTGATGTTCTCGGTCACCACGCTGGACGACGAACTGGCACGCCGCATGGAGCCGCGCGCCGCCCGGCCGGCGCGCCGTCTCGAGGCGATGGCCCGCCTGGCCGCTGCGGGCGTGCCGGTGGGCGTGCTGTTCGCGCCACTGATCCCCGCGCTCAACGATCACGAACTGGAAGGCGTGCTGGAAGCGGCCCATGCCCATGGCGCGCAGGCCGCCGGCTACGTGCTGCTGCGCCTGCCGCACGAGCTGCGGGCGCTGTTCACCGACTGGCTCCACCGCCACTATCCGGGCCGCGCGACCCACGTGCTGAGCCTGCTCGAACAGCTGCGCGGCGGCCGGCTCAACGACCCGCGCTTCGGTCATCGCATGCGTGGCGAGGGCGTTTTTGCCGAGCTCTACCGGCAACGCCTGCGGCGCAACTGCGAGCGCCTTGGACTGACGGCAAGGCTGCAGCACGCCTTCGATCTGTCGCGCTTCAAGCCGCCCGTGGACGAACGGCAACTGCGCCTGTTTGACTGATCCGGGCAGGTGCGGCCGAATGCGTCAGCGTTGGAGCTGCAGCGTCTCGAACAGCCCTTTCACCGCTTCTTCGCACATGTCGAGCACCGCTTCGAAGCCGGCCTCGCCGCCGTAGTAGGGGTCCGGCACCTCGTCGAATTCGGCATCGCGCGCGAAGCGCATGAACAGTTCGACCTTCGGCCGGTACACCGGCGCGCACATGTTCAGCATGGCTTCGTAGTGGCTGCGATCCATCGCCAGCAGCAGATCGAACTGCTGGAAGTCCGCCGGTTCGAGCCGGCGCGCCACCAGCGTGGACAGGTCGTAACCGCGCCGCGCCGCCGCGCGCCGGGTGCGCGGGTCGGGCAGTTCGCCGACGTGGTAGCCGCTGGTGCCGGCCGAATCGAGTTCGAACCGCTCGGCCAGCCCTGCGGTTTCAACGTAGTGCCGTGCCACCGCCTCGGCGGTCGGCGAACGGCAGATATTCCCCGTGCACACGAACAGGATGCGTTTCACTCTCCCCCTCCTCTCTGTTACAGGCTGCCGTGCTGATCCGCGCCGAAGGCCTGCTGGCGCAGGCGGAACAACTCGTCGCGGGCCGCAGCGGCCTTTTCGAATTCCAGGTTGCGGGCATGTTCCTGCATGGCCTTTTCCAGCTTCTTGATTGCCCTGGCCAGGTTCTTCTCATCCATCACCGCATAGTCCGCCTCGCGCTCGGCGACCCGCGCCGCGTCGCGCGCGCCGCCGTCCGCAGTGCTGTAGACCCCGTCGATGATGTCCTTGATCCGCTTGGTCACGGTCTTGGGCACGATGCCGTTGGCCTCGTTGAAGGCGATCTGCTTGTTGCGCCGCCGCTCGGTTTCGCCAATCGCCGCCTTCATCGAATCGGTCATCACGTCGGCGTAGAGGATGGCGGTGCCGTGGATGTGGCGCGCGGCCCGGCCGATGGTCTGAATCAGCGAGCGCACCGAGCGCAGGAAGCCTTCCTTGTCCGCATCCAGGATGGCCACCAGGCTTACTTCGGGCAGGTCAAGTCCCTCCCGCA
>JAUVWV010000198.1 GCA_030603925.1 Thauera sp.
ATCAGTAGAGCTTCGGCGGCAGGGTCTGGCTGCGCAGGCGCTTGTGGTTGCGCTTGACTGCGGCGGCCAGCTTGCGCTTGCGCTCGGCGGTGGGCTTTTCGTAGAACTCGCGCGAACGCAGTTCGGTGAGCACACCGGTCTTCTCGATCGTGCGCTTGAAACGGCGGATCGCAACTTCAAACGGCTCGTTTTCCTTGACGCGAATACCCGGCATTGCGGACTTCCTTGAAGTGTCTGGTGGACAGAAAGGGCGCGATTATAACCGCGTCCGGCGCTCAAGCCAAGCGCCGGACTGCATGTTGCCCGTGATTTCCCTGCAGGCTTACTTGCTGTTGCCGATGCGCGCATCGAGGCGGCGCGCCTCGTCGTCGCTGATGTACTCGAACACGCGCACGACCTTGCGCACCCCGGCCGTGGTGCGCGCCACCTCGGTGGCGGCATCGGCCTCGCGCCGGGTGACCAGCCCCATCAGGAACACCGTGCCGGCCTCGGTGACCACCTTCACGTGATGCGCGCCGAAAGTCTGGTCGTCGACGAAGCGGGCCTTCACCTTGGAGGTGATCATCGCGTCGTTGGCGCGCGCGCTGAGCGGGCTGATGCCGCCGATCTGCACCTCGTTGATCACCGCGCGCACGTTCTCGACGGTGTTGGCGACACGTTCGATTTCGGCGCGCGTCACCTCGTTGGGGGCCTCTCCGGTGAGCAGGACGTTGCGGTTGTAGGAGGTGACGCTGACATTGACCGAGTCGCCGAGACGTTCGCGCAGACGGTTGCGGGTGCGCCATTCGATGCCTTCGTCTTCGACGTAGGCGCCCGAGGTGCGGCGGTCGGCGATCATTGCCGCGCCCGCGGCGACACCGGTGACGGCTACGGGGAAGCAGCCCTGCAGCGTGGGAACGAGGCCCGCGGCGAGCAGGCCGAGCAGGGCCTTGCGGCGGCCCGTCGATGGGTTCTGTCGGATCATTCTTCCACTCCCAGTAACAGACAATCGATGCCGTCGCACAGGCAGTGCAGCGCGAGCAGGTGGACTTCCTGGATGCGCGCGGTGCGATCGGCCGGCACGCAGAGGTGGACATCGTCGTCCTTCAACTGTTCGGCCATGCGTCCGCCGCCTTTGCCGGTGAGCGCGACGACGCGCATGTCGCGCTCATGGGCGGCCTCGATGGCCTCCATGACGTTGGGCGAGTTGCCGCTGGTCGAGATGGCCAGCAGGACGTCGCCGGGCTGGCCGAGCGCGCGGACCTGCTTGGAGAACACCTGGACGTAGTCGTAATCGTTGGCGATCGAGGTCAGCGTGGAGCTGTCGGTGGTCAGCGCGACCGCGGCCAGCGGCGGGCGCTCCATTTCGAAGCGGTTCACCAGTTCGGCGGCAAAGTGCTGGGCGTCGGCCGCCGAGCCGCCGTTGCCGCAGGCGAGGATCTTGCCGTTGTTGAGCAGGCACTGGGTCATGACCTCCACGGCGCCGGCAAGCGGCGCTGCCATGGCGTCTACCGCGGAAAGCTTGGTCTGGGCGCTGTCGTGGAACTGGCGGGAGATGCGTTCGATGAGATCCATGATCGGCTGTGGTGGGGCTCCGTTCGGGGGCGAAAGTCTAGCATGCCGGCACCGCGCGGCCTGCGCCGCCGGGCGGTCCTGAATGTAGCGCGGCTGGCTCGGCGGCGGGCGGACGCTTACAGGATTTTACGAAGCCGGCATGCAGTGCGCCTCACTCGGCATCGAAAGCGCCCCTGATCCATTGCATGTCGGCCTCGTCCAGCCGCTGCAGCAGCAGGGCGTCGAAGCGGCAGGGGTGCGCCGCGGCGTGGCGCCCCGCGCCGGCCAGCCACCAGCGTGCGGCGTGGATGATGCGTTGGCGCTTGCTGGCGGTGATGCTTGCGGCCGCGCCGCCGAACCGCGCATTGCCGCGCAGGCGGACCTCGATGAAGGCCACGGTGCCGCGGTCGAGTCCGATCAGGTCGATTTCGCCGCCGCGGCAGCGCACGTTGCGCGCCAGGATGCGCACCCCGCGGGCGGCCAGGAAGCGGGCGGCGAGTTCCTCGGCGGCGCGCCCGCGTGCTTGCGCCGCCGTGGTCGGGGCGCCGACAATGGCTTCCTGTCTGCCTTCAGAGGGTCGTTTCATGAGCGAGGAGTCCGCGTCGCCGTCCAGTACGGCGTCATTGTACGTGGTGGCCACGCCGCTTGGTAACCTGCAGGACATCAGCCCGCGCGCGGTGGACATCCTCGGGCGGGTGGCGGCAATCGCGGCGGAGGACACGCGCCACAGCCAGCGCCTGCTCGACGCCTGCGGGATCCGTACGCGCCTGATCGCCTTGCATGAGCACAACGAGCAGGCGGCCGCCGGGCAGGTGCTGCGGCTGCTGGAGGCGGGCGAGTCGGTGGCGCTGGTGAGCGACGCCGGCACGCCCGCGGTGTCCGATCCGGGCGCCCGCGCGGTGGCGCGGGTGCGCGAGGCGGGTTTTGCGGTGGTGGCCATTCCGGGGCCGTGCGCGGCGGTGGCCGCGCTGTCGATCAGCGGTTTCGGCGAACGGGGTTTTCGCTTCGTCGGCTTCCTGCCGCCCAGGTCGGCTGCGCGCCGCAGTGCTATCGAGGCTCTGCGCGCCGATCCCGATGCGCTGGTGTTCTACGAGGCGCCGCACCGGGTGGCCGAATGCGTGGCCGATCTGTGCGCCGTGCTGGAGCCGGCGCGGCGCATCCTGATCGCCCGCGAACTGACCAAGTTGCACGAGCAGAGCGTGGTGCTGGCGCTGGCGGCGGCGGGCGAGTGGCTCGCGGCCGACGCCAACCGGCTGCGTGGCGAGTTCGTTCTGGTCGTCGAAGGTGCGCCGCCGGCCGAAGGCCTGGGGGTCGAGGCCGAGCGCGTGCTGACGCTGCTCTTGGCCGAAGTGCCACTCAAGGTGGCGGCGCGCCTGGCGGCGGAGATCACCGGTGCGCCGAAGAACGCCCTGTATGCCCGTGCGCTGGCGCTCAGGGGGGGCTGATCCCCGCCTATAATGATGTCGCCGTGCGTCGTTGCGCGGCCTGTGGCCGGGTGCCGGCGCCGATACTTCACACTGGATGTAAGAGAGCATGTCCTCACTGACCCTGATCCGCCCGGACGACTGGCATCTGCACGTGCGCGACGGCGCCGCGCTGGCCGCGGTGGTGCCGCATACCGCGCAGCGTTTCGGCCGCGCGCTGATCATGCCCAACCTGCGCCCGCCGGTGGTGACCACTGCGCAGGCGCTGGCCTATCGCGAGCGCATCCTGGCGGCGGTGCCGGCGGGGCTGCGTTTCGAACCGCTGATGAGCCTGTATCTGACCGACAACATGCCGGTCGATGAAATCGATCGCGCCATCGGCAGCGGGGCGATCATCGCCGCCAAGCTTTATCCGGCCGGCGCCACCACCAACTCGGACGCCGGCGTCACCGCGATCGACAAGATCCATCCCTTGCTCGAGCGGATGGAGAAGCGCGGACTGACTCTGTGCGTGCATGGCGAGGCGACCAGTCCCGAGGTGGACGTATTCGATCGCGAGAAGGTCTTCATCGACAACGTGCTGGCGCCGCTGGTGAAGCGCTTTCCGGCGCTGCGGGTGGTCTTCGAGCACATCACCACCGCCGAGGCGGCGGCCTTCGTTAGCGAGGCCGGCGATGGCGTCGGCGCCACGGTCACCGCCCACCACCTGCTGCTCAACCGTAACGCGATCTTCGCCGGCGGCATCCGCCCGCACCACTACTGTCTGCCGGTGCTCAAGCGCGAGACGCATCGCGAGGCGCTGGTCGCCGCAGTCACCTCGGGCAGCCGGAAGTTCTTCCTCGGCACCGATTCGGCGCCGCATTCGCGCAGCACCAAGGAGGCGGCCTGCGGCTGTGCCGGTTGCTACACTGCCCATGCGGGCATCGAACTGTATGCCGAAGTGTTCGATGCCGCCGGTGCGCTGGACAGGCTGGAGGCCTTTGCCAGTCTCAATGGGCCGGCGTTCTACGGTCTGCCGCCGAATGCGGACACCATCACCCTGCGGCGTGAGGCCTGGACCGTCCCGCAGGCCTTCGACTATCTCGACGACGACCCGTTGGTGCCGCTGCGCGCCGGCGAGCCGGTCGCCTGGCGTCTGGTCTGAGCAAGGGGCGCGCCATGCCTAAGATCCTGTCCCGCCTGGTGCTGTGCGCCGCCCTCCCGCTGCTCGCGGCCTGCGAGAACAGCGCCACCGCCTTCATGGTGGACGGCAACCAGCATGCGCTGATCCTGGTGCGCGAACAGCCCTACTTCTGGACCGCCGAGGTGGAGCAGGCGGTGGTGGTGTCGCGCCTGCCGTCCTGTCAGCGCAAGGTGACCATCCATCCGAGCCCCACCGAACTGGTCGAGATGGAGGTCTACGAGGCCGGCGACCTGCTCTGGGCGTTGCGCCAGGGTGGGCGCTGGTACCTCGCAAGCACGGAGATCTGCCAGGTGCAGGACTGGGCCAACGAAGGCGGCGCCGCCCCCGGCCCGCTGGTCGGCACCTTCCGCTTGCGCGAGGGCAAGCCGACGTTCACCCGGGCGGGCGAATGAGCGCCGCGCTATAATCCGCCGCGGGAAGTTCGCCAGGCAGTCGCTGCGCCCCTCCGGGGGCGTGGAGGAAAGTCCGGGCCCCGCAGAGCAGGATGCCGGCTAACGGCCGGGCGCCGTGAGGCGACGGAAAGTGCAACAGAGAGCAGACCGCCGATGGCTGTCCGGGCTTCGCCGCCGCAGGCGGCAAAGTCCCCTTCCTAGAAGGGGGCGATGCCGCAGGCGGCAAAGTCCCCTTCCTGAAGAGGAGGGCTCCACGCTTCGGTGCGGAGGGAGGCTGCCGTGCAAACGGCAGTGGCTGGTGTGGCGTATGCCGCGCCAGACGGATCAGGCAAGGGTGAAACGGTGGGGTAAGAGCCCACCGCGGGACTGGTAACAGGACCGGCACGGTAAACCCCATCCGGGGCAAGGCCAAATAGGGGAGCAATGGCGTGGCTCGCGCTGCTCCCGGGTAGGCTGCTGGAGCGCCGCGGCAACGCGGCGCCAAGAGGAATGACTGCCCGACGGCAGGGCTGCAAGCCCGGCCGTTCGACAGAACCCGGCTTATCGGCGAACTTCCCCACTTCCTTTTTTTGCACGCCGTGGACGCAGCGGGACTGCGCCCACGGCGTGCGCTCGACCATGTCCTGAAGTGGGAAATCCGGTACGCCCTGGCCGTACGCCCCACCTTTCCCCACCGCGCGCCCGGCGGGGTTCTTTAGTTCGTCCTTTTTCTCATGAATATGCGCTATCTCTGTTGATTTTTAAGGGATTATTCAGCGCGTCAATTTTTCCGTAAGTCATTGTGTAACAACGGGAAAGCCACCCGGATCAACCTTGACCGGGTTGGGGCTTTGCTCTAGAGTGGGGATTAGTGGAGAAAAGTGGGTGAAAGTGTCAGAAAGACGCTTCACCGGAAGATCTCAGGGGGGTCAATGTTCCAGGGTGCGATTGCGCTCAGTCTCGATGCGAAGGGTCGCCTGGCGATCCCGGCGCGGCATCGTGACGCGCTGGTGCCGGAGGGCGCCCCCCTGGTGATCACCGCGCATCCCCATCAGTGCCTGCTGGTCTATCCGCAGGCCGCCTGGGAACCCATCAGCCAGAAGATTGCCGCGATGCCGGGGCTGGACAAGGCCACCGCCTCGCTCAAGCGCCTGCTCGTCGGCTTCGCGCAGACCGAGGAGCCGGATGCCGCCGGCCGCGTGCTGGTGGCGCCTTCGCTGCGCCAGTGGGCGCAGCTGGACAAGCAGGTCTGGCTGGTCGGGCAGGGTTCGCACTTCGAACTCTGGTCCGATGCCGGCTGGCAGCAGCAACTGGCAGCCATGCAGAACATCGACAGCGATGCACTGCCGCTGGGATTCGAGAGTCTGGCCCTGTGAGCGCGCCGCAGCAGCATGTCAGCGTCCTGCTCGAAGAGGCACTGGACGCGCTCTCGATCAAGCCGGACGGCGTGTATGTGGACGGCACCTTCGGGCGCGGCGGGCACAGCCGGCAGATCCTCGCGCGGCTGGGGCCGGCGGGCCGGCTGATCGCCTTCGATCGCGACCCGGCGGCCATCGCGGCCGGTGCCGCGCTCGGCGATGCGCGCCTGACCCTGGTGCATGCGCCGTTCAGCGAATTTGGCGAACAGCTCGATGCCCTCGGCGTGCAGGCGATCGACGGCCTGCTGCTCGATCTGGGGGTGTCTTCACCGCAACTGGACGATGCCGCACGCGGCATGAGTTTTCGCTTCGATGCGCCGCTCGACATGCGCATGGACACGAGCCGCGGGCAGACCGTGGCGGAATGGCTGGCGGAAGCATCCGTCGGTCAAATCACGGAGGTGCTCAGGGACTATGGGGAAGAACGGTTTGCTCATGCGATTGCAAAGGCGATTGCTGCTGCTCGGACAGGGGGGGCTGTTGCAAC
>JAUVWV010000064.1 GCA_030603925.1 Thauera sp.
CTCCGGTGAACTACTTCACCCACGGCTCGCAGATCACCGCGGCGCACGGCCACATGGCCTTCTACGGCGCCTACGTGATGGTCGTGATCACCATCATCAGCTACGCCATGCCCATCCTGCGCGGCCGTGCCTGCAACAGCCCGAAGGCCCAGGTGCTGGAAATGTGGAGCTTCTGGCTGATGACCATCGCCATGGTGTTCATCACCCTGTTCCTCACCGCCGCCGGCATCCTGCAAGTGTGGCTGCAGCGCGTGTCGGACGTGCCGATGTCCTTCATGGCCGTGCAGGACCAGGTCGCCCTGTTCTACTGGATGCGTGAATGGAGCGGCGTGGTGTTCTTCATCGGCCTGCTGGCCTACGTGGCGAGCTTCTTCCTGAAGGGCGAGGAGCAGCCGGCCAACGCCTGAGCAAGCAATGCGGCGCTCCCGGACGATCCACCGGGAGCGTTTCATGAACGAGTGTGTCTCTCCGCTTCCTCCTCGACGGACTATCAATGGGGAAGGGGATTTCAAGGGCGGCGCGAGCCGCCCTTTTTTTCGTTCACGGCCGGCCGGGCCGGCTCCCCGATCCGGCGGCACAGACGTGGAAAATCAGTACTTTGTGAAGTTAACCGGAATCAAGTGAAAACACCGGACAGTTGCCCAGAATGCGCGCATGAACAGTTCATGCGACACCGCTCCCGCCATCATCCCGCCCGCCGGCACGCAAGCACGGCTGGCCGGCGACCTGGCGATCTGGATCTTCATCCTTGCCGAACTGCTGGCCTTCGGCGTGTTCTTCGTCGCCTACGCCTTCGCGCGCGCCAACAATCCTGAGCTGTTCGCCGCCGAACAGCTCGCGCTCGACCGCGACGCCGGTGCCATCAACACCCTGCTGCTGCTCACCGCCAGCTACTTCGTGGTGCGTGCGGTACACGCCGCCGAGGCCGGCCAGGGCCGCCACGGCGCACGCTGGCTGGTGGCCGCACTGGGCTGCGCAGCCGGTTTCGTGGCGATCAAGATCGGCGAGTATGCCGCCGCCTTCTCGGCCGGCATCAGCCTGTCGAGCAGCACCTTCCACATGTTCTACCTGTCGCTCACCTTCTTCCACTTCATGCACGTGCTGCTCGGCATGGTGATTCTCGGCGCGCTGTGGCTCAACGCGCGGCGCGGCCACTACGGCCCGCACAACATGAACGGCATCGAGAGCGGCGCGGCCTACTGGCACATGGTGGATCTGGTGTGGCTGATCCTCTTCCCGCTCGTCTACGTCATTCGCTGAGGACGGCCATGAACCACGACATCCGCTCAGCCAACCGCCGCAGCACCGTGCTGTGGGTCCTGCTGCTCGCCGCCACCGTGTTCACCTGGGCGGTGGGTGAAGGCGGCAGCGGCGGCGCCGCGATCGCCGCCCTGCTGCTCGGTGTGGCCGCCCTCAAGGGCGCCGCGGTGATCCTCGATTTCATGGCGCTCGCCCGCGCCCCGCTGCTGTGGCAGCTCATCACCCTCGGCTGGCTCGTACTGGTGTGCGCGCTGATCGGACTGGCTTACTGGAAAGGAATGCCCTGATGGAACTCACCACGCCCAACCTAGAGATCCCCTTCTACCAGCCTGCCGGCGACGAGATCGAGGTTTTCGAGCACGCCTGGAAGAACCGCCTGCCGCTGCTCATCAAGGGTCCCACCGGTTGCGGCAAGACGCGCTTCGTCGCCCACATGGCCGCCCGCCTGGGGCGCCCGCTGTACACCGTGGCCTGCCACGACGACCTGACCGCGGCCGACCTGGTCGGCCGCCACCTGATCGGCGACGGCGAAACGGTGTGGTGCGACGGCCCGCTGACCCGCGCGGTGCGCGAAGGCGGCATCTGCTATCTGGACGAAGTGGTCGAGGCGCGCAAGGACACCACCGTGGTGCTCCACCCGCTGGCCGACGACCGCCGCCTGCTGCCCATCGACCGCACCGGCGAGCTGCTCGCCGCGCCGCCCGAGTTCATGCTGGTGGTGTCCTACAACCCGGGCTACCAGAACCTGCTGAAGGGCATGAAGCCCTCCACCCGCCAGCGCTTCGTCAGCTTGCGCTTCGACTTCCCCGATGCCGCGCGCGAAGAGGCCGTGCTGCGCGGCGAGACCGGTTGCGACGCCGACCTGGCACGCCGCCTGGTCGGCATTGCGCGCGCGCTGCGCGCGCTGAAGGATCAGGACCTGGAAGAAGCCGCCAGCACCCGCCTGCTGGTGTACGCCGCCACCCTGGTGCGCGCCGGCATGGCGCCGCTGGCCGCCTGCCGGGTGTCGATCGTGGAGAGCCTCACCGACGATCCGGAGATCGCCGACGCGCTGATGGAAGTGATCTCCGCCACCTTCGGCCACTGACGCCCGTCGCCCGGATGAAGCGCAGCGCAATCCGGGAACCTGGTAGCCGAAGGCCACCCCCGCCCGCCCCGGAGTCCGGCCTGCGGCCTGCATCCGGGCTACCGGGCAACACGATGTCTTGAGGACGCCTGTCAAAATGACTCAGACCGAACCCGACCTGCTGAAGGAAAACATGCCCGGACCGCCGGTGGCGATCCTGGCCGAGGCACTGTTCCTGATCAACCTGATGCTGCTGCCGGTGATCGGCTTCGTCATGCTGATGCTGCTCTGGCTGGTGCACCGCCGCCACCCCTCGCCGCTGGTGCGCAACCACCTGCAGCAGACCGTGGCGGTCAGCATCAAGGGCGGCTTCATCCTGGTCGGGCTGAGCGTGGCGATCTTCCTGCTCGGCGGCTTCGACAACCCGTGGTCCTGGGTCATCGGCGTGCTGTACTTCGTCTGCCTGCATGCCGCGCTGATCATCTTCGGGGTGATGGGGCTCAATGCCGCGATCCTCCGCCACCCCTACCGCTATCCCGTGCTCGGCCCACGCCTGCCCGACTGAAGCCGTCCGATGTCTACCGATCAACCGCGCAGGATCATCCCCATCGTGGCCGCCGAACAGCGCGTCGGCCGGCTGGGGTTGAACCGCGTGCAGAAGCAGCGCCTCGCCGCGCAAACCGGCTTCTTCCTGCTGTTCATCCTCGCCCCGGTGTTCAACCTGCTGCGCTACGACCTGGTGGCCGGTCATGCCTGGTTTCTCGGCGTGGAGTGGCATCTGGGCATCGACGACTTCCTCGCCGGGCGCATCGGCGCGACCGAGGCCGGCGCCAACGTACTGCTGCGCCTGTTCCTGCCGATCTTCGCCGGGGCAGCCGCCTTCATCTGGGTGGCCTGGAAGTGGGGACGGCTGTACTGCGGCTGGCTGTGCCCGCACTTCTCGGTGGTCGAGACCATCAACAAGCTGATGCTGCGCGCCTCGGGCAAACCCAGCGTGTGGGAAAAGGAAACCCTGCCGCCCTGGGAGCCGGACGGCAGCCCGCGCCCGCGCGACGCGCGCTGGTGGCTGCTGGTGGTCCCGGCGGCGGTACTGTTCGCGTTCACCTGGGCCGTGGTCTTCCTCACCTATCTGCTGCCCCCGATCGAGGTGTACGGCAACCTGTTCGGCGGCACGCTGACGCGCAACCAGGCGCTGTTCATCGGCGTGTTCACTCTGGTGCTGAGCCTGGAATTCCTCTTCGCCCGGCATCTGTTCTGCCGCTTCGCCTGCGCGGTGGGCCTGTTCCAGAGCCTCGCCTGGGTGAGCAACCGCAACGCCATGGTGGTGGGCTTCCAGCGCCAGCGCGCCAGCCAGTGCGCCACCTGTTTGCCCGACCGCGAGTCGGCCTGCGACATGGTCTGCCCGATGCGCCTGAACCCGCGCAACATCAAGCGCCACATGTTCACCTGCACGCAGTGCGGCCAGTGCCTGCAGGCCTGCGAACAGAGTCAGCACGGCAACCCGGACGGCCCGCTGCTCAGCTGGGTGAGCAACGAGGCCGCACGCCAGAACGAGGCCGGCTTCCGCGCCGGCCGGGGCCAGTGAGGATGAGCGCCCGACTCGCCCCTGTAGGAACGGCCTTGGCCGCGATGCGGCGGTCGATCGTCCATCGGCCCGATCGCGGCCAAGGCCGCTCCTACGCGCGCACCAAGGCTCATTCACCCGTCCCCGCCACATAGGACACCACGGACATGGAAGAAACCGTCGGCAAGATCTGGCACCGTCTGATCACCCGCGCGGCCGGGGTGAGCTACCCGGCCGCCGCGGTACGCCTGAAGGAAGTGGAACGCACCGCCGGGGTGTTCTTCCGCGCGCTCGGCGGCGACCCCGGCCTGCGCGTGGCCGCCGCCACGGTGGACCCGCATGCCGCGCGGCGCGGCCTCATCGCCCGCATCGCCGGCATCGGCGACCGCGCCGCACACGCGCGCATGGACGACGTCACCCTGCGCCTGCCGCCGGAGATTGACGCCTTTCCGGAACGCACGCTGAACCGCGACCTCTACCTGTGGCTGGCCGCGCTGGCCGCCGCACAGCAGCAACTGCTGCCCGGCCCGGACGGCGAAACCGATTTCCAGCGTCATCAGCGTGCGGTACTGGCCGCGCTCGATACCTGGCCCGGCGTGCTTGCACGCTACCGCCGCCTGGTGGAGGCCTACGCGCCGCGCCGCCTGAAGGCCGCCAAGATGCCGCCCGCCGAGCGCGCGCGCGAAGAGGCCATTGTCGCCGCGCTGCGCGCGCCGGGGAGCGTCGCCGCGCTGCCCGAAGTGCCCGCCGGCACCCCGCCGCCGGCCCCGGTGCTGCTCTGGCTGGCGGGCAGCGAAATCGGCCCGGCACCATTCACCCGTGCCAGCGACCCGGACCCGGAGAACACCACCACCGGCGGCCCGCCGCCGGCCGAGGAAACCGAGCGCCACGCGCACCGCGCCGAGCGGGTGGATCTGCCGCAGGAGAAGAACGGCCTGATGATGGTGTTCCGCGCCGAGAGCCTGCTGGCGGTCACCGAATTCCTCAAGATCAACCGCCCCACCGACGACGAACCGGATCCCAACGCCGCCGACGCCGCGCGCGACCTCGACCAGCTCGCGCTCGCCGAGGACAGCGACCGGGTGGCCTCCAAGGTGCGCTTCGACCTCGACCTGCCCTCCGCCGCGGAGGACGACGTGGTGCTGGGCGAAGGCATTCCGTTGCCGGAATGGGATTACCGCAAACAGCGCCTGCTGGAAGACCACGTGCGGCTCACCGAGATGGCCGCCCGCCATGCTCCGCCCTGCCCGCTGCCGCAGCAGCTCAAGCGCACCGCACGCCGCCTGCACCAGCAGTTCGCCGCCCTGCAGCCCGGCCGGCGCTGGCTGAAGGCGCAGCCCGACGGCACCGAACTGGACGTGGACGCCGCAGTGCGTGCGCAGACCGACCGCAGCTGCGGGCGCCACCCCTCCGAACAGCTCTACCTCTCGCTGCAGAAGCGCGAGCGCGACCTGTCCTGCCTGGTGCTGGCCGACCTTTCGCTGTCCACCGACACCTGGGTGTCGTCGGACGCGCGCGTCATCGACGTGATCCGCGACGCCCTGCTGTTGTTCGGCGAGGCGCTGGGCGCCACCGGCGACGCCTTCGCGCTGGCCGGCTTCTCCTCGGTGAAGCGCAGCAAGGTGCGCTTCCACCGCCTGAAGGACTTCAACGAACGCTTCGACGACCGCATCCGCGGGCGCATCATGGCGATCAAACCGGGCTACTACACACGGCTCGGCGCCGCCATCCGGCGCTGCACCCAGTTGCTGGAGAAGAACGGCGCGAGCCGCCGCATCCTGCTGATCCTGTCCGACGGCAAGCCCAACGATCTCGACCTGTACGACGGCCGCTACGGCATCGAGGACACCCGGGTCGCCATCATGGAAGCGCGGCGCGCCGGCCTCACCCCCTTCTGCGTCACCATCGACCGCGAAGGCGCCGGTTACCTGCCCCATCTCTTCGGCCCGGCCGGTTTCGCGGTGATCCGCAAACCGGAAGAGCTCCCCGCACGACTGCCCCTGTTTTACGCCCAACTGACGAGGTGAAGCGATGAACCAGCGAGACACCCCCTGCGCCACCCTGTTCGTCTCCGAGCGCGGCAACCCGCGCAGCGCAGACCGGACACTCGACCCGGACGCAGAGCGCATCGCCCAGTTGCTCGCCCAGGCGCCGCTGTTCAACGGACTCGCGCAGGACGAGATCGCCCGCTTCACGCGCGGCGTGCGCGAGCAGAAGGTCGACAAGGGCAGCGCGCTGTTCCACAAGGGCGACCCCTGTCACGGTTTTCACCTGGTGCTCACCGGGCAGATCAAGCTGGCCTTCATCTCCGCCGACGGACATGAAAAGGTGGTCGAAATCATCCGCGCCGGGCAGACCTTCGGCGAGGCGGTGATGTTCATGGACAAACCCTATGTGGTGATGGCCCAGGCGCTCACCGACTGCGCCCTGCTGCACATCTCCAAGCAGGTGGTGTTCGAGGAGATGGCACACGACCCGGCGTTCTGCCGCAAGATCATCGCCGGCCTGGCGCTGCGCCTGCACCACCTGATCGCCGACGTGGAGACCTATTCGCTGCGCTCCGGGCGCGAGCGCATCATCGGTTACCTGCTGCGCGAGGACGAGATGGACGGCGAAGGCCACAGCAGCGGCGCGGTGTCGGTGCGCCTGCCGACCAGCAAGGGCACCATTGCCTCGCGCCTGAACCTGACCCAGGAACACTTCTCGCGCATCCTGCACGAGCTCACCGACGCCGGCCTGATCACCGTGGAAGGACGCACCATCCACATCCCGGACATCTGCCGCCTGCGCAAGAGCCTGAACTGACGCCACCGGCCGCGCCGGTGGGGCGTATCATTGCGCCCTTTCCAGCATGCAACGCCCGCTTCCGCGTGAACGCCACCCCCACCGCCCCCGCGTCCGGCCCCAACTGCAACGCCTGCGCGCACTACTACATCACCCACGACCCGCGCTTTCCCTACGGCTGCCGCAAGCTCAACTTCAAGAGCAAGCGCCTGCCGGCGCTCGACGTACTGGCCTCATCCGGGCTACCGTGCATGGTCTTCAAGCCCAAGGGCCGCAGCCGCTGACCCACATGTCCGCACCGTAGATTGGGCTGATGCGGGAAGGGTTGTTGTTGGGCTTCCTTCGTCAGCCCCACCTACCCGCCCCCACGCCCCGGACAATCCCTTACAGGTGCCCCGCCGCGCCGTAGGTTGGGCTGACGAAGGAAGCCCAACACCCCCACCATCCCACACCCCGCATCATTCCCCCTCCCCGCCCCAACCCGGCCCCTGCGCCCCCCGCGCAATGTAGCCATGCACCGTCGAATGTGGCCAATCGACCGCACGACTTACCCAGCCATGTTTCACCGGATTGAAGTGCACGTAGTCGAGGTGGCGCGCCAGGTCGGCGTCGTCGCGGATGCGGTGCTCCCAGTAGCGGCGCTGCCAGATGCCGCGCTCGCCTTTCGCGGCACGGCTGGAAGAAATGGGTTCGCCCCGGGCGAGCCGGCGCGAGAACCCGGCCTTGAGCAGCGCCCAGCGCGTGGCGTAATCCGCATCGCCCGCCGGCAGGCGCCAGATGGCATGCAGATGCTCGGGCAACACCACCATCGCCAGGAGTGAGAACGGGTGCGCGGCCTTGACCTGGCGCATCACGTCGCGCAGATCATCGATATGCCGCACCAGGAGGTCGGTGCGGCGGTCGGCGAGATTGACCGTGAAGAAGTAGGTCCCGCCCGCCGTCGCGTCGCGCCGGTAACGCATGGGGGCTCCTTGGGTGTTGTTGCGGTGATCTTGTTGGGTTTCCTGCGTCAGCCCAACCTACCTGCCCCAAATAATGCCATAAAAATATCCCGAGGCGCCGTAGGTTGGGCTGACGAAGGAAGCCCAACACCCCGAACCACACCCCGCAACCCACCCAGCCTCAGTGGCTGGTGCCCTCTTCGCGCGTGATCTTGTTCCACACGTTGTACTTGCCCACCGGCTTTCTCATCGGCAGGCGCTTCACCTCGGCGAGGGTCTGCGCGTCGTACACCACGATGGCGCCGTCGTCCTCCCACAGGCTGGCCAGCGCGTAGCGGCCGTCGCGGGTGAATTCGACGTGCGCGAGGGTGCGCCCGGGCTGGCCTTCCAGTTCGCGCACCACTTCCAGCGTGGTCTTGTCGATGACCTGCAGCACATGCTTGTGCTCCGGGCTCATCATCGAATCGACAAAGGCGTAGCGGCTGGCCTCATGGCTGCGCAGGAAAAAGCCGGGGCCGCGCGTGGGGATGCGGCGCAGCACTTCCCAGGTTTTGAGGTCGATCACCGTCACTTCCGCAGCCTGCAGGTTGGTGCTGGCCATCACGCGGCGGCCCTGCCAGTCCCAGGTGATGCCCGAGCCCAGATGCGGCATGCCGGCCAGCGGCAGGTCGGCCACCTTCTTGCGCACGTCCAGGTTCACCACCTGGCCCTTGCCCTCGCGCGAGGCGCCCATCAGCTCCGAGTAGTCCTGGGTGAAGAAGAAGTCGTCCAGCACGTCGGCCAGATGGGTGCGGCGCGGGTTGAGGTAACCGGGGATGAACTCGCCTTCGCGCTGCTTGTAATCGTGGATGAAGCCGATCGGGATGTCTTCCACGGCACGGGTGTAGCTGATCTCCCACACCTCCGGCACGTCCTTCAGCGCGGCGACGAAGGACTGGCGCGGGGTGGCCTCATACACCGCGGAAACGCGCGAGCTCGTCTTGCCGTCGCGGTCGGTGACCTCGATGGATTTCAGCAGGTTCAGGTCGCCGTCGAGCAGCACCAGGGTGTGCGGCAGGTAGTTGGCCACCGCGACGTGCTTGCCGTCCGGCGACACCGCGACGTTGCGCGTGTTGATGCCGGCGCGCACCTCGGCGACCACGGTGAGGTTCCACAGGTCGTACTTGGTCACCCAGCCGTCGCGCGAGCCGAAGAACACGTAGCGCCCGCCGTCGGCGAACTTGGGCCCGCCGTGCAAAGCATGGCGGCTGGGGAAGCGGTGGATGGGTTCGATGCGGTCGCCGTCGAGCACCGAGACATGGTGGTCGCCGGCCTCGACCACGAGGAACAGGTTGAGCGGGTCGGCATCGAACACCGGGCGTGCGGAGAGCGTGGCCGGATCGACGTGCTGGATGCGCGAGGCGCGGATGTCCGCTTCGCTCCAGCGCGGCGCGGGCACCACCGGGGTGTAGATCCAGTCCACCAGGGCGGCGAGTTCGGCGGCGGACAGCGCTTCGCCGAAGGACGGCATCTGGGTGGCCGGACGGCCGTCGCGCACCACCTTGAGGGCTTCGGCCTTGCGCAGGCGGGAGAGGTTCTCCGGCAGCAGCGCCGGCCCCATGCCGCCCAGGCGGTCTGCACCATGGCAGGCCGCACAGTGCTGCGCATAGTGGCGCACCAGCTCGGCGGAGGCCGGCGCCGCGCCGGCGGGCGCCGCGGCGCTCGCCAGGTTCGGCATGAAGGCGAGCAGCATCATGAAGCCCAGCCACACGCCGGACAGGATGATGAGGATCTTCGCCCCGCGCGGCAGTCGCGTCGAGGACGGCTTGGCCAGCGGCCGGCGCTCGTGCTCGGTCTCCTCGACCCACGGCTCTAGCGGACGCGGCATGTAGGCCCGGATGGATTCGGGTGCGGCGCCCGGACGGGCGGGCTCGGTATCGGCAATCACGGCGGGTGGGGCGTTTCTGCTCATGGGGTCACCGTTCGCGCGGCCTCGCGCCGCAGGGGAATGTAGGGCGTGGTACGCCCGCGTTCGCCGGCCGCACCTTCGGCCAGGCCGATCTCGCTGTCGGCAAGGTAACAGGCGGGATCCTCGGCCCACACGTCGCCGGTGATCTGCCCGGCACGCACGCGCGAACTGCCGTTGCAGATCGGCAGGTAGCGGCACTGCCCGCAACGCCCGCGGAGTTCGCGCGGATGGCGGCGCAGGCCGGCCATCAGCGGATTGGACAGATCGCTCCAGATCGCCGAGAACGGCCGCTCGCGCACATTGCCGAGCGACTCGTGCCACCACATGGTGTCCGGATGCACCACGCCGAGATTGTCGATGTTGGCCACGTTGACCCCACTCGCATTGCCACCCCATTGCAGCAGCTTGGCGCTGATGTGGGCGGCCCGCTCGGGGAAGCGCTGTGCCACCCAGTGCAGCAGGTAGACACCATCGGCGTCGTTGTTGCCGGTGACGAACTCGTGCGGCTGCCCGCACTGCTGGCGCAGCAGACAGGTGTCGAACAGCAGGTCCATGGCCTGCCGGGTGGTCTGGTGGCGCGCGTCGTCGGCGCGGTACTTGTTGCCGCGCCCGGCGTAGTTGAGGTGCGAGAAGTAGAACTTGTGGATGCCCTCGTCCTCCACCAGGCGCAGCAGCGCGGGCAGGTCGTGGGCATTGTCCTCGGTCATGGTGTAACGCACGCCCACCTTCAGCCCGCGGTCGCGGCACAGGCGGATGCCGGCCAGCGAGGCGTCGAAGGCACCGGCCATGCGACGGAAGCGGTCGTGGGTATCGCCGACCCCGTCCAGGCTGACGCCGACGTAGTCGTAGCCGATATCGGCGATCGCGTCGATGTTGGCGGCGTCGATCAGCGTGCCGTTGGTGGACAGGCCGACATAGAAGCCCATCTGCCTGGCACGCCGCGAGATCTCGAAGATGTCGGGCCGCAGCAGCGGCTCACCGCCGGAGAGGATCAGCACCGGCACGCGGAAGGCCTTCAGGTCGTCCATCACGCGGAACACCTCGGCGGTGCTCAGCTCGCCGGCGAAATCGGTATCCGCCGAGATCGAATAGCAGTGCTTGCAGGTCAGGTTGCAGCGCCGGATCAGGTTCCAGATGACCACCGGGCCGGGTGGATTGCGCCGCGGGCCGGCGGGTGTGGGCTGATCGAGTTCGCGGATGAACTGGGAGATGCGGAACATGGATGGGCCTTGTCGTTCTGGGTCCGGTTTGCCGCCGTCGCGGCGTAGCCCGGATGCAGCCGCAGGCGGAATCCGGGAACGGCGGTGGAGGAGCGCACACATGCCCCGGATTCCGGCCTTCGGCCTGCATCCGGGCTACGGGACGATTAAATCGGCATGACCGCGATTGCGAAATGATCCGAATCAATCGCGCAGGCGCAGCCCGGTTTTTTTCAGGATGGCGGTGGAGAACAGCACTTCATGCCCCCGCTCAGCGCCGGGAAAACCATGCGCGAGCAAGGCACGGATCTCATCCACGTGCGCCATCACCTCGGCGCGGCTGGCGCCGTGCACCATGGCGAACAGGTTGTAGGGCCAGTCCGGCAGGCGGCGCGGGCGACGGTAGCAATGGGTGACGAAGGACAGCGCGCCGACCTTCTCGCCGGCGGCATCGATCACTGCGTCATCCACGTTCCACACACTCATGCCGTTGGCCGTGTAGCCCAGCGCGTAGTGATTGGGGACCGCGCCGATGCGCCGGATCACACCGTTCTCCAGCATCGCGGCAAGGCGCTGATGCACTTCGGACTCGGGAATGCCGACACGCGCGGCAATCGCCTCGTAGGGTTTGGGCAGCAGCGGCAGGCCGCCCTGGGTGGCGCGGATCAGGCAGCGGTCGATCTCGTCCAGCAGCGGCGCTGCGGCGTTGTACGGCGCGTTCATCTGACCTCCAGCTTCATGCCGACGAAGTACTCGCGTTCCTTGGGGAAGAGATGCACGGCCAGGCCCGTGCTCTGCTCGATCTCGCGCGCGCAGGCCTCGATGCCGTCGGGCGTCTCGGTGGCCAGCACGAACCACATGTTGAGGCGGTGTTCACGGCGGTAGTTGTGCGCCACCTCGGGGCGCAGATTGACCTGCGCGACGACCGTGGACCAGCGTTCCCCGGGCACTTCCATGGCCGCCAGGCAGAATGCGCCGCCGGCGCGTTCGATCTGGAACATCGGCCCGAAGCGGGTGAGCACGCGGTCGGCGAGCAGGCGGCGCAGGCGGCGGATCACCTCTTCCTCGCCGATCCCCAGGCGGTCGGCGACCACCCCGTAGGGCCGGTGCGAAAGCGGAAAATCGCCTTGCAGGCTGTTGATCAGGCGGCGGTCGATCTCGTCGATCGGATCGCGCGGCGGGGGCAGTCCTTCAGACATGGGCGGGCTCCACTTGCGGCAGATAACAGGCCCCGCGCTGCTTGAAACGGCGGCGGCTGAACAGCACCGCGTGGGGCCATTGGTCGAGCCCGAGACGCCCGGCGAGCGCGGCGCGGGTGGCCAGCACGTCTTCACGCGCCTTGCCGTGGATCATGCAGAACAGGTTGTACGGCCAGTGCGGCCGGACCCGGCTGCGCCGGTAGCACAGGGTGACGCCGGGCTGCGTGCCGAGCAGGCGGCCGATCTCGCCGACCCGCTCGTCGGCCACGTCCCACACGCACATGGCGTTGGCGGTGTAGCCCAGCTCGTGGTGGCGCACCACCACGCCGAAGCGGCGCAGCAGCCCGCTGGCGAGCCATTCGTCGATGATGCCGCACACCATCGCGCCGGACAGTCCGACCTGGTTGCCCAGTTCCGCATAGGGGCGCGCCACCAGCGGCAGGCCGAGCTGCAACGCGCGCATCAGCGCCTGTTCGATGCCCGGCAGCGCGCACGGCGCCCCGGCGACCGGCACCGAAGCGGGCCTTGCCGCGGGCGCGCCGCCGCCCAGGTCGAAGCCGAGGTCGATGTGATAGGCCTCTTCCATCGGCAGGCGGATGGCCGCGTAGCCGGTATCGGACTCGATGCCGGCGACCACCTCTTCCAGGCGCTGCGCATCCGCCGCGGTAACCACGAACCACAGGTTGTAGCGGTGCTCGCGCTCGTAGTTGTGATTGACTTCGGCCACCGCACTCACACGTGCGGCCACCGCGTCCAGTTCGCCCGGCGTGACCGCCAGCGCCACCAGGGCGCTGGCCCCCACGCGGCGGGTGGCAAACACCGGCCCGATACGGCTCACCACGCCGCCGGCCTGCAGGTCGCGATAGGCGGCCAGCACCGCGCAGGACGTATGGCCGAGTTGCGCGGCAATGCGGCCGAACGGCTCTTCCACCCGTGGAAAATCGTGCTGCCAGTCGTTGAGCAGGCGAAAGCGCAAGGCGTCCGGCAGCGTGGCGAGCGGCGGCTGGCACAGCGGGATGGGGCGGGACATGGCGCTAGAACCCGATCCGTACCGCGCGGCTGGTGAAGAAGATGCCGCTCGGATGGGCTGCGGGCAACCCGGCCACCTCGCGGCGCGATTCGGTGTCATACACCACGACCTTGTTGTCGTCGCGCGAGGACAGCCACACCGCTTCGCCGCGCGGGGTGAACTCCATGTGCAGGATGGCGCGCCCGGGCTGCAGGGTGTCGACAACCTCGCGCGCCACCGTGTCGATGACCTGCACGGTGCCGTTGTCCGGGAAGGCGAAGTTCACCCACACCTGGCGCCCGTCCGGGCGAGCCATGACGAATACCGGCTGGCTGTGCACCGGAATGCGGGCGACTTCCTGCCAGGTCCGCGTATCGACCACCAGCACCTCGTGGCGCCCGATGGCGGGCAGGTAGGCGTGGCCGCCGGCCACCGCCCAGCCGCGCAGGTGGGGCATCTTGTACACCGGCAGGGGCTCTTCGCCCCGGCCGTAGCCGGCGAGGATCTTCTGCACGCCACGCTCCGGGTGCCACAGATCGAGCAGCGCCAGGCCATCCTCGCCGAACAGGCCGGCGATGAAGTGGCGGCCGTCGGGCGTGACCAGGCCGTCATAGGGCTGGCGGCCGGCCGGGTAGCGCTGGGTCTTCGGCGCACGCGGGTCGGAGAGGTCGGTGACCCAGATCTCCCCCGCTTCGAACAGCGCGTAGGCGAAGCGCTGGCCCGGCAGGTCGGCCAGGCCGACGACCTTGGAGCGCTGTCCCGGCGCGTATTCGGCGGGCACCTCGGAGAGCAGTTCGAGGGTGTCCGCATCGAACACCTTGAGGCCGCCCGGTTCGTAGTTCTGCGCCACCACCAGGCGGCCGTCCTGCGAGATCGAGCCGCCGATGGAGTTGCCCGCCTGCACGATGCGCCGGTCGATGCGCCCGCGCAGCAGGTCGACCTTGGTCAGTCCGCCGTCGCGGCCGAACACGTAGCCGTAGCGGCCGTCGCGCGAATAGGTCACGTGGGCGTGCGACAAGTCGCCGAGGCCGGGCACCGTGGCCAGGCGCTCGCGGCTGGTGTGCGAGACCACCGCAACCTGCCCGGTGGAGCGCTCGATCACCAGGCCGAGATCGCCGGTGCCGCGCGGCTCCGGCGTGGCAGCGCAGGCGCCGAGCAGCAGGGTGGCCGCAGCGGCGACCAGGGTGGCAGCCCGTCTCATTGCGCACCCCGCTCTTGCGGAAAACCGTCCATCAGCGCGCGCACCACCCATTCGGCCTCCGGTTCGCTCATGAAGCGCGACCAGCCGGGCATCGCAGTGCCGGGGCGGCCGTTCATCACGGTGGCCACCATGGAGTCGAGCGGCTTGTCGGCCAGGGTGTGCGGCAGCAGTGCGGGGCCGAGCCCGCCGGACAGCGTCAACCCATGGCAGGAGCCACAGTCCTGGCGCACCAGGTTGACCAGCTCGTGCTTGCGCTGGGGGGCGGGGTCGGACTGCGGACCGGCGGCGGCCGCGGCGTAGGCGGCGGCAAAGGCGGCACCGAGCAGTACGGTGACATGAACGAGGAGAGGCGGAGGTTTCATCGCGGAAGGTCCCGTTGCCGAGTAGTTGGTGCGTACGATGGACCCCAAGGGGGCGGAAAACCTTGACCCGAATCAACGCGCCTGCGGGCGCGCGCCTGGCCACCGTGCGGTGGTCGTTTCGTCGCAGGCGCGCAGCGCGGACAGGCCCGCTCCCGGCGGCGCGCAGACCTCAGTCGATGACGACGATCCTGCCGGTCATCTCCGGATGAGGGCCGCAGTGATAGTGGTATTCGCCCGCGCTGTCGAAGCGGTGCGACCAGCTTTCGCCGGGAAAGAAGCGTTCGGATTCCGCCCCGGTGGCATCAAAAACCACGGAATGGCTGGTGCGCCGTTCGCGGTTCACCCAGGTGACGGTGTCGCCGCTGCGGATCGTCAGTTCCGCCGGGCGGAAACTTGAATCGACGACCTCCACCTGATGCTCGGCC
>JAUVWV010000075.1 GCA_030603925.1 Thauera sp.
ACGACCTCAACGACTACACGAACAAGTCGGAACTGTCGCGCGGACGCCTGTTTGCCGCGCTCACCGCTGCGGTACGCACCTATCAGCAGCTGCGCATGATCAATGCCGGGCGCGCCGGGCTGGCCAAGATCGTCAACGGCAGCGCGGCCCTGCTGCGCACCGAAGGCCTGGCCGAGTTCGCCGCCGGGGTGATCACGCAGATCGCCGGCCTGCTCGGCCTGCGTCCCGAAGGCCTGGTGTGCGCGCGCAGCGATGGGCTCGCCGGGCCGCTCGTGGTGGCCGCCGCGGGCCGCTTCCAGGGGGCCATCGGCCAACCGCTGGAGGCGCTGCAGGAGGTGCCGATCCGCAGGCTGCTGGAGCGCACGCTGGCCGAGCGGCGCAACCTCAGCGAGGCGGGCAACGGCATGGCGCTGCATTTCGCTGCGAACGACGGGCGCAGCCTGGCGGCCTGGGTCGATGCCGACTGCGCGGACGAGTTCCTCGATCCCGGCCTGCTGCAGGTGTTCTGCACCAATGTGGCGATGTGCCTGGACAATGCCGGCCTGCTCGACCGGCTCAACGGCTATTCCTACTACGATCAGCTGCTCCGCCTGCCCAACCGGCGCCATCTGGTGGAGCGCCTGGACGCCTACCTCGCCGAACGGCCGGATGGTCCCGGCCTGCTGGCGGTGGTGGACATCGACCACTTCGGCGAGATCAACGGCGCCTTCGGCCACCGTTACGGCGACCGCCTGCTGCAGGCTGCGGCCGAACGGCTCTCGGCGGGCTGCGGCGACGGCCAGGTCGCGCGGGTCGGCAGCGACATCTTCGCGGTGTTCTGGCCGCACGGGCTGAACATGCAGGGCTGTCTGCAGCGCCTCTTCGCCGAGCCGCTGAGCATAGACGGGCAGGGCATCACGGTGTCGGTCACCGCCGGCGTGGCCGCGCTGGCCGAAGTCGGCAGCGAGGGGCGCGACGGCAGCGAAGCGCTGGAAGACGCCTTCCTCGCGCTCAAGCAGGCCAAGCAGACCGAGCGCGGCAGCATCGTCGCCTACAACCGCCGGATGGGCGAGGAAATCCGCGACCGCGTGCGCCTGCTGCACGAACTGCGCGACGCCTTTGCCGCCGAGCGCCTGTTCCTGGTGTTCCAGCCGCAGATCGAACTGCCCAGTGGGCGCTGCGTGGGCGCCGAGGCGCTGCTGCGCTGGCGCACCGAGGACGGCAACATGATTCCGCCGGACCGCTTCATCCCACTGGCCGAGCAGTCCGGGCTGATCGTCGCGCTGGGCGAATGGGTGTTGCGCCGCGCCTGCCGCGAAGCCGCCGCGATGGCCGCGCGCGGCCATGGCGCGGTGCGGATGGCGGTCAACGTTTCGCTCACCCAGTTCCGCGATCCTCGCTTTCTCGACCGCGTGCGCGCGGCGCTGGAGGAAACCGGCGTCGCTCCCGGGCAGATCGAGCTGGAGATCACCGAATCGGTGGCGATGGGTGAGTCGGGCCGCATGCTGGAACTGTTCGAGCGTATCCGCGCGCTGGGGCTGGAACTGGCGATCGACGACTTCGGCACCGGCTACTCCTCGCTCAGCAAGCTGCAGCGCATGCCCATCGACCGCCTGAAGATCGACCGCGCCTTCGTCAGCGCACTGGGGCAGGCGGGGCGCGGCAGCGAGATCGCCTCGCTGGTGTGCAGCCTGGGGCGCCGGCTGGGCGTGGAACTGGTGGCCGAAGGCATCGAGGAGCCGGCGCAGGTGGAGCAACTGCGCGAACTCGGCTGCCAGCTCGGCCAGGGCTATCTGTTCGCCCGGCCGATGCCCGCGGCGGACTGGCACGCCTGGCTGGATGCGCATGTCAGCGGCGCCGGCGGCTGAAGCCTCGATGGCGGCGCGCCTGCTGCGGGCGTGCTGCCTGCTCGGGGTACTGGCTGCGCTGGTCGCCTGCGGCAAGCCGG
The DNA here is from genome assembly GCA_030603925.1 of Thauera sp. Taxonomy (GTDB): domain Bacteria; phylum Pseudomonadota; class Gammaproteobacteria; order Burkholderiales; family Rhodocyclaceae; genus Pseudothauera. The sequence goes on from JAUVWV010000075.1 coordinate 1,928, forward strand.
AGCCGCTGCGCATCGGCTTCATCGGCGGCCTCTCCGGACGGGTGGCGGACCTCGGCAGCGAGGGCAAGGACGGCGCACTGTTCGCCATCGAGCAGGCCAACGCCGCCGGTGGCGTGGACGGTCGTCCGGTCGAACTGCTGGTGCGCGACGATGCGCAGGACGCCGACACCGCCCGCCGCGCCGCGGGCGAGCTGATCGCCGCCGGCGTGGAGCTGATCATCGGACCGATGACCAGCGCGATGGCCGAGGCCATCATCCCGCTCACCAACCGAGAGGGCGTGGTGCTGCTCTCGCCCACGGTGACCAGTTCGCGCTTCTCCGGTATCGACGACCACTTCTTCCGTGTGGTGTCCACCACGCGCGAGTACGCCCGCACGGCGGCGGACTTCCTGCTGCGCGAGCGGGGTGCGGGACGGGTCGCGCTGATCATCGACGAGGGCAACCGGGCCTATACCGCAGACTGGGCGGATCACTTCGCCACCGCCTTCGAGGCGGGCGGCGGCAGTGTTTTGCCGCGCGAGCACTTCAGTTCCGGGGTGGAGACCAGTCTGCAGCCGCAGGTCGGGCGCATGCTGGACGCAGCGCCCGATGCGGTGGTGGTGGTCGCCGGCGCGGTGGATGCCGCGCGTCTGGCGCAGCTGCTGCGCCAGCAGGACCCGCTGCTCACCGTGCTGGTGGCCGACTGGGCGGCCACCGAACGCTTCGTCGAGCTCGGCGGGGTGGCGGTGGAGGGCCTGTATGCCCCGCAGTATTTCGACCGTGACGATGCGTCGCCGCGCTACCGCGCCTTCCGCGCCGCCTACGAGGCGCGTTTCGGCAGTTCACCGGGCTTTGCCAGCGTGGCCGGCTATGACGCGGCGCAGGTCGCCCTGAGCGCCTTCGAGGGGCGGCGCGCGCAGCCGCTGCGCCAGCGTCTGCTCGCAATGCGGCGCTTCGAAGGCGTGCAGCAGAGCATCGAGTTCGACGAATACGGCGACGCGAGCCGCGCGGTGCGCCTTACCGTGGTGCGCAACGGGCGCTTCCTCGCCATCGACAAGGCGGAGCACCGGTGAGGGCGGCGCGATGAGGCCGCTGCCACTGTCCCGCCTGCTGTTCCTGCGTTCGCTGCTGGTCGCGGTGGCTACCTTCGCGGTGGTCTATCCGATGGTGGTCCTGTGGCTGATGCCGCAGGCCAACAAGGAGATCGAGCAGCGTCAGATCCAGCTCGGCGAGGCCATCGTCGACCAGGTCCAGGCCCATCTCGTCGGACCGGCCTTCGCCCTGGAAGGCCTCGCGCGGACGCTGGAGGGCGGGGGCGCACTGGAAGCGCATTTCGTCTATGCCATGCTGGACGGCTTCCTCGAGCAGCCCGGCAGCTTCTCCTCGCTGTACCTGATCGATGCCGGCGGCCGGGTGATTGCCGTCGGCCTGCCGCCGCCGCGCCGCGCCCTGCGCGCCGACCTGCTCGGCCAGGATCTCTCGGCGCATCCGCTGTGGCGCGCGGCGCGCGACGCCGACAGCCTGCAGTGGACCGATACCTTCCTGTCCACCGTGGAGGGCGGCTTCGCGGTCGCGGCCGCGCGCCGCGCCGGTGCGTATACCCTGATCGGCGAACTGGCGTTCGAGCCGCTGGTCGGCCGGCTCGAGGCGGTGGCCGGCAACGGCGGACTGCGCACCCTGCTGCTCGACCGGCGCGGGCGTGCGCTGGCCGATTCGCGCAACGAGTTGCGTGCCCGTCTGCAGGACTTCGGGCGCGAGCCCTTCGTGCGCGAACCGGCAGGGTTCGCCGGCCAGGTGGTGCGCTTCGAGTTCGAGGGCGAGCCGATGCTGGGCACGGTGGCGAGCGTCGCACAGCTCGACTGGCGGGTGCTGGTGATGCGCCCCGAGGCCGAAGCCTTCCGTCCCGCCCGCACCGCCAGCCTCATCCTGCTGGGCGGGCTGGTCGCGGCGATCCTCATCGGTCTGCTCGGCGCGGCGGTGCAGGCGCGCTATTTCGGGCGCCAGTTCGCCCGCCTCGCGGCCTTTGCCGGCGAAGTCGGTGCGGGGCACTACGCCATGGACTGGCAGCCCTCGCGGGTGCGCGAGATCAACGCGCTGGCCGCCTCGGTGGCGTGCATGAGCGAGGCCATCCAGGCGCGCGAGGCGGAGGTCGCGGCCAGCCAGGCGGCGTATCGCGAACTGGTGGAGAGCACCACCGAGCTGGTGGTGCGCCTCGATGCGGAGTGGCGCCTGAGCTATGCCAACCCGGCGCTGTGCCGCCTGCTCGGGGTGGACGAGGGGGCGATGACCGGGCAGCCCATGGGGCGCTGGCTGAGGTTCGGGGACGAGGGCTGGCAGCGTGCCCTGTTCGCCCGCCTGGCGGCCGGGGAGGCCAGCGTGGGCTTCGAGTGCCCGATGCTCGACAGCGCCGGCGCCACCCACCACGTGGCCTGGACCCTGCATGCCGGCCAGGACGAGGCCGGGCGCCGCCGCTATGGCGCGATCGGGCGCGACATCACCGAACGCTGGGCGGCCGCGGAGGCCCTGCGGCGCAGCGAGGAGCGCCTGCGCGCGACGCTGGATGCGGCCACCACGGTGGCCATCCAGTGGTTCGACGGCGCGGGCCGGGTGCTGTACTGGAATCCGGGCTCCGCGCTGCTCTACGGCCATGCGCAGGAAGAGGCGCTCGGGCGTACGCTGGAGGCGCTCGGCGTGCTGTCGCCGGACGGCGCGCGCAATTTCCGCGCGATGCTGGCCCGGCTGGATGCCGAGGGCGCCAGCGAAGGGCCGCTGGAAGTGCAGGTGCGCAACCGCAGCGGCGAACTGCGCCATGTGCTGATGACCGCGTTTTCGATTCCGGCGCGCGAGGGCGGGCGCTACTTCGTCTCGATGGACATCGACATCACCGAGCGGCGCGAGGCGACCGAACGTCTGCGCGAACTCAACGAGACGCTGGAGGCGCGGGTGGCCGAGCGCACCGCCGACCTGAACCGCTCCAACCGGGAGTTGGCCGAGGCGCTGGACACTTTGCGGCGCGCGCAGGAAGAGCTCCTGCGCGCGGAGAAGATGGCCGCGCTCGGTGCCCTGGTGGCCGGGGTGGCGCATGAACTGGGCACGCCGCTGGGCAACGGCCTGATGGCGGCCAACACGGTGGCCGACCATACCCGGGCGCTGCGCCGGGAGCTGGAAGGCGGGCTGAAACGCTCCGCGCTCGAGCAGTACCTGGCCGACACCGAGGCCGGCACGGCGATCATCGAGCGCAACCTGCAGCGCGCGGCCGAACTGGTGAGCAGCTTCCGTCAGGTCGCGGTCGATCAATCGAGTTCGCAGCGCCGCAGCTTCGCGCTGGACGAGGTGATCGAGGAGATCGTGCTGACCCTGCGCCCGTCCTTCAAGCGCACCCCCTGGCTGCTGGAGACCGAGGTCGAGCCGGGGCTCGTGCTGGACAGCTACCCCGGTCCGCTCGGCCAGGTACTCACCAACCTGGTCACCAATGCCACGGTGCATGCCTTTGCCGGGCGGGACAGCGGGCGGGTCAGGGTGTGCGGGCGGGCGGACGGTCCGGATGCGGTGCTCGTCGAAGTGTGCGACGACGGCCGCGGCATCGCCCCCGGGGACCAGCGCCGCATCTTCGATCCCTTCTTCACCACCCGCCTGGGGCAGGGGGGCAGCGGGCTCGGGCTGCACATCGTGCACAACCTGGTGAGCAACCTGCTGGGCGGCACGGTGAGCGTAGACAGCCGCCCGGGCGCGGGCACCTGCATGCGCGTGCGGATTCCCCGTCAGGCGCCGCAGAAGGCGGACTCAGAGGCTGCGGATGCGGCCGATCAGCTCGGTGGTCGAGCGTTCGTGGCGGAACGGGATTGAATGCACGCTGCCGCCCCAGGCACGTACCTCGGCGGCACCCACGATGCGTTCGGGCGCCCAGTCGCCGCCCTTCACCAGCACCTCCGGACGGCAGGCGAGAATGCGCGCGAGCGGGGTGTCCTCGTCGAACCAGGTCACCAGATCCACGCAACCCAGCGCGGCCATCACCGCCAGGCGGTCCTCCAGCGGGTTGACCGGGCGGTCGTCGCCCTTGCCCAGGCGCTTGACCGAGGCGTCGCTGTTCAGTGCCACTACCATGGCCGCGCCGAGCGCGCGCGCCTGCGCCAGATAGGTGACATGGCCGCGGTGCAGGATGTCGAAGCAGCCATTGGTGAACACCAGCGGGCGGGGCAGTGCGGCGGCCCGCTGGGCGAGCTGCGCGGGCGCGCAGATCTTCTCTTCGAACACGGGGCTGGGATAGTCCATGGGCTGGGCGGGCAGATGGCGGGCGGCCATTGTAGCAGGGCGCCTCAGGCCAGTTCGGCGTCGTCCACCGCCGTCGGGTTGTCCTGCGGCGGCGGGCTGCCTTCCTCCAGCGCAGCGAGGAAACGGACTGCCTTGGCGGTCTGCTCGGCGGCCCTGCGCAGCAGGCTGGCGTGGCGCAGGTGGTCCTGCATGTCGCGGATGCTCAGCTGCGCATGGGCGCCGGCCACCAGCAGGGCCTCCTTGAGGCGTGCGTAGTCGTCCTCGGTTTCGCGCAGGAGCAGTTCCACCCGTTCGCTGCTGAAGTCCGCCCGGCTGGTGTCGGCCGCCTCGGCGAGGGAGTCCGCCGCGGTGGCGAAGGCGAGTGCGGCGCCGTGCAGCGACGGCGCCAGTTCGGCCAGCGTGCCGGCCATCTCGGCCGCCTGCAGGCTGCTTTCGGTGGCGTTCTCCTGGTACTGCAGTACGCGCAGGCTGCGCGCGAGGTCTTCCACCAGGGTGGGCGGCAGGTTCTCGGCGTTCATCTTTCCGGCATAGCCGACGATGGCGCCCGCGAGCGCCTTGAGGGTCTCGCGCCGCCGCCGGATCGCCGGTTCGCCGGCCGGGCGGGCGGTCGCGCCGGCCAGACATTCGGTGGTCAGGGTCTGGGTGCGCCCGAGTTCCATGCGCAGCGCACGCAGGGCCAGGTCGGGAATCGCCGCGGAGCCGGCGTCGAGGTACTGCGGGCGGGCGGTCTCTTCCTCGCGGCTCTTGAAGTGGCGCGCCAGCGTGCGCAGCAGCCAGGCGCTGGTGGGCACCATCAGCAGCACGCCGAGCACGTTGAATACCGTGTGGAACAACGCAATCATCACCGCCGGGCTGGCCGGCTGGTCGAACCATTCGCGCACCAGGCCGAGGAAGCCGATCAGCAGCGGCAGCAGCGCAAGCGCTACCGCGCCGGTGACCAGGTTGAAGAACACGTGCGAGGCGGCCAGGCGGCGCGCGTTCGAGGTGGCGCCGATGGCCGACAGGATGGCGGTGAAGGTGGTGCCGATGTTGGTGCCGATCACCATCGCGCAGGCCGCCTCGATGGACATCAGGCCGCCCGAGGCGGCGGTGATGACGATGGCGATCACCGCGCCGGAGGCCTGCATCAGCACGGTCATCAGCGTGCCGATGCACACCAGCAGCAGGTAGCCGGCGATGCCGCCGACGATGAACTGCTCGATGTTCATGTCCTCGCCGAAGGCCGAGAAGGTGTCCTTCAGCACGTCGATGCCGAGGAACAGCACGCCGAAGCCTGCCAGCGCCTGGCCCAGCGCGCGCGGACGCATGCCGCGCGCGGCCAGCATCAGGGTGGCGCCCACGCCGACGAAGGGCAGCGCGAAGGCGTCGATCTTGAAGCTGAAACCCAGCCAGGCCACCAGCCAGGCATTCATCGTGGTGCCGACGTTGGAGCCGAAGATCACCCACAGCGCGTTGCGCAGCGAGAGCAGGCCGGTGTTGACGAAGCCGATGCTGGCCACGGTGACTGCGGTGGACGACTGCACCAGGGTGGTGATCAGCATGCCGGCGGCGAGGCCGCGCAGGCGCGTGGAGGTGGAGCGTTCGAGCAGTTCCTCCAGCGCGCGGCCGGCGGCGAGCTTGAGCCCGTCGGTGAGCAGATGCATGCCGAGCAGGAACAGGCCGATCCCGCCGAAGAAGCCGGCCATGACGAAGAACAGCGACGGGGTGTCGGTTTCCAGGATCGGTCTCCCTCATTGTTGTGCGCCGCCATGCCGGCCGGCTTATCGTATGAGGGTAATACGCGGCGGAAGATCCGCAAAGAGGCGCGCCGCGATCACGCGCCGTGCGCGGCGCGCCACGCCTGCAGGGCAAGCAGCGCGTCGTCGAGGTCGGCAACCACGCGTACGCCGGGCAGCCTGCGCTGGCGTCCCTGGACTGCGGCGCCGCCTACCCACAGGGCGATCTGCTCGGGCAGGCTGGCACGCAGGGCGTTGATGCCGTCCTGCGCCTGGCGGACCGGATAGGCGGCGCTGAAGGAGAGCGCGACCACGTCGAACCGGCCGGCGGTCGCGGCCGTGCGGATGTCGGCCAGCGGGGTCTGGGTGCCCAGCGAGACGCAGGCGGCGCCTTCCGGTACCAGGGTGGCTTCGGCCATCAGCAGGCCGAGCCCGTGCTGCTCGTCCGGGAAGGTGGTGAGCAGGATGCGTGGCCGCCCGTCGGGCGCGCTCTGCGTGCCGATGGCGCCGCGCAGCACGTTCTGCACCTGCTCGGTGTACAGGTGCTCCTCCGGCACGTCGAGGTCGCCGCGCAGCCAGGCCTGGCCGACACAGTCGTTGAGCGGGGCGATGGTCTCGACGACGAAGCGTTGCAGCCCCTGCTTGAGCAGCAACTGGTGCAGCGCCGCGCGCAACTCCGCGCTGCGATGCAGGCGCACCAGCTGGATCAGCGCCTGCTCGCGCTCGCTGCGTGCCGGGTCGGGGGCGCCCGGCTGGACCTCCTCAAGCAGCGCCAGCAGCGCCTCGCCATCCAGACCGATGACCTTCGACGGGCGCTTGCCCTGGTCGAGCAGGCGGCGGATCAGGCGCAGGCGTTCCACCTGTTCGAACGGATAGACGCGCTCGCCGTTCTCGTCGCGCTGCGGCGTGGGGAAGCCGTAGCGGCGCTCCCAGACCCGCAAGGTGTCCTTCGACAGCCCGGTGTCGCGCTCCACTGCCGCGATGTTGAAGGCCGGCGCGGGAAGGTCCGGGTTGGTGTCAGGTGAATCCTTCATTTTGTCCTGGACAAATCATTGACAACTGGTTTCGTTGAATCTATCTTAGGTTCATGGTCTGCAATTGTCTAGGACAGCGAACATGAATGCGACGAATCTGGGAATTCCCCGCCGTGCCTCCGCCGCATTCGCGGTGATCGTGGCCTCCGGGTTGATGTCAGCGACCGGAGAAGGACTCGCGGAGGCCGTCCGGTCGGCCGCCTTGCCCACCGAGCGCGCCGTAGATGTCCTGGACAATGATGCGGAGGTGCTGGACGTGAAGCTGTTCATGCACCGCCCCGACCTGATCGTCCGCAGCGCGCCGTCCGCCTCGTGCGCGTCGCGGGCCGCACACAAGGCCGGGGCGTGCAGGAGTGAAGGATCATGAGAATGGGCGAGATCGAGCCGCTGCTCGCGGGCGGGCGCAGGCGGATTGCGGTGATCGGTTCCGGCATCGCCGGACTGGCGAGCGCCTGGCTGCTGTCGCGCGACAACCAGGTCACGTTGTTCGAAGCCGGTGGTCGTCTCGGCGGGCACAGCAATACCGTCGAGATCGAGCTAGAAGGGCGCCGCTATCCGGTCGACACCGGCTTCCTGGTGTTCAACCGGCGCACCTATCCGAATCTGTGCGCCTTGTTCGCCCTGCTCGGGGTGGAGGCCGTCGACAGCGAGATGAGCTTCGCCGTCAGCCTGGATGAGCCCGATCTGGAATGGGCCGGCTCGGATCTGGCCACGCTGTTCGCGCAGCGTCGCTATCTGCTGCGCCCGGCATTCCTCGGCATGCTGCGCGACATCCTGCGCTTCAACGCCGCCGCCACCCGCATCGCGGCGGGTGCCGCGGAGGCGCCGGCCGAGTCGCTGGGCGAGTACCTCGCGCGCAAGCGCTACACCGCTGCCTTCCGCGACTGGTATCTGCTGCCGATGGCCGCGGCGATCTGGTCCTGCCCGACGCGCACCATGCTGGACTACCCGCTGGCCACCTTCGTGCGTTTCTGCCACAACCATGGCCTGCTGCAGATCTTCGAGCGCCCGCAGTGGCTCACCGTGCGCGGCGGCTCGCGCGACTACGTGCGCCGTATCGCTGCACAACTGGACGATGTGCGTACCAACACCCCGGTGCTGCGCGTCGAGCGCAGCGCCGATTGCACCTGGGTGCACACCCGCGGCGGGGCCGAACACTTCGACGCGGTGGTGTTCGCCTGCCACAGCGACCAGGCGCTGAAGATACTCGGCGAGGACGCCACGCCGGCCGAACGCCGCATCCTCGGTGCAGTGCGCTACCAGGACAATCTTGCCCTGCTGCATACCGACGCGGCGCTGCTGCCGCGCCGCCGCAGGCTGTGGTCGGCGTGGAACTACATGAGCGGGCAGGGTGAGGCCGACGAGCGGCCGGTGTCGGTGAGCTACCTGATCAACCGTCTGCAGCCGCTGCCCTTCTCCACCCCGGTGGTGGTCTCGCTCAATCCCTTCCGCAAGCCGGCGCCCCGCCACCTGCTGCAGACCATCCACTATGCACACCCGGTGTTCGACGAGGCGGCCATCGCCGCGCAGGGCGCGCTGGGCGAGATCCAGGGACAGCGGCGCAGCTGGTTCGCCGGCGCCTGGACGGGTTACGGCTTTCACGAGGACGGGCTGAAATCCGCCCTTGCAGTGGCCGAGGCGCTCGGTGCGCGCATCCCGTGGCGCGATGCGCCGCAGCCGGCGGTACGCGCATGAAGACCGCATGCCGGCCGGCCCATCTGCGCCCTGCGGTGTGCTTCGGCGCGGTGATGCACGAGCGTTTCGCCGAGGCCCACAACCGCTTCGTCTATCCGCTCGCCTTCCTGCGCCTGCCGCTCTCCGCGCTGCCTGGACTGCGCGTGCCCCTGCTCGGCATCGACCGCGCCGCGCCGTTCAGTGTGCGCGCGGCCGATCACGGCGCACGCGACGGAAGTGCGCTGCTGCCCTGGATCCGCGGCCAGCTGGCGGGCCACGGGCTGGATGCGGTGTGTGACGGCGAAGTGGTGCTGCAGACCATGCCGCGCATCTTCGGCTATGTGTTCAACCCGGTCAGCTTCTGGTTCTGCCACGACCGCGACGGCCGCCTGCGGGCCGTCCTCGCGGAGGTCAGCAACACCTTCGGCGAGCATCACAACTACCTGCTGCACCACGCCGATCTGCGCCCCATCGGGGCCGACGAGGAACTGCGCGCGCGCAAGGTCTTCCACGTCTCGCCCTTCTTCCCGGCGAGCGGCGAGTACCGCTTCCGCTTCGCCAGCCGGGGGGCGCTGCATTCGGCGCGCATCGACTACTGGGACGCGGACTGCTGCCGCCTGGGTACCCGCGTAGGCGGGCGCGCAGAGCCGCTTGGCGCGGCAGCTCTGGCACGCTGGCTGCTGCGCTTCCCCTTCATGACCCTGGGCGTGATCGCCCGTATCCACTGGCAGGCCCTGCGGCTGTGGCGCAAGCGCGTCAGCTTCTTCCGCAAACCCCTGCCGCCGCTCGAGGAAACCACGCGATGAATGCCATGGACAACACCCTGGCGCGCGAACTGCCGCGCCCCGACCTGCATCTGCTCACGCGCCAGCCGCGCGCGACCCGCCTGGTGGTGGACATCCTGCGCGGACTGCAGGGCGGTGCCCTGGCGCTGGAACTGCCCGACGGCACCCGTCTGCGCGTCGGCCATGGCGCGCTGGTGGCGCACTGGCGTGTGCACGACCATGCCGTGTTCGATACCTTGCTGGCGCGCGGCGACATCGGCCTGGGCGAAAGCTGGATGGACGGGCAGTGGGACACCGAGGATCCGACGGCCTTGCTGACCTTGCTGGCGGCCAACCGCGACACCCTCGGGCAGGCGGTGTATGGCCGCCGCTGGCGCCTGCTGGGCCAGCGCATCGCCCACCTGCTGCACGCCAACACGCGACGCGGGGCGCGGCGCAACATCGAGGCGCACTACGATCTGGGCAACGATTTCTACGCCCTGTGGCTGGACCCGACCATGAGCTATTCGGCGGCGCTGTTCGCCGCGCCGGACGAAGCGCTGGAGGACGCCCAGCGCCGCAAGTACCGCCGTGTGCTGCAACGCCTGGGCGCCCGCCCCGGGCAGACCATCCTGGAAATCGGCTGCGGCTGGGGCGGCTTCGCCGAGGTGGCGGCCACCGAGTTCGGCTGCAAGGTGCTCGGCCTGACCCTGTCGCCGGCGCAGCTCGAATGGGCGCGTGCGCGCGCCGAACGCGGCGGCTGGCAGGCGATGGCGAGCTTCGAGCTGTGCGACTACCGCGACGTGCGAGGCCAGTACGACCACATCGTCTCGATCGAGATGATCGAGGCGGTCGGCGAGCGCTTCTGGCCGGTGTATTTCGAGCGTCTGGCCGGCCTGCTGCGGCCCGGCGGGGGCTGCGTGATCCAGGCCATCACCATCGCCGACGAACTGTTCGCGCGCTACCGGCGCGGCACCGACTTCATCCAGCAGTACATCTTCCCGGGCGGCATGCTGCCTTCGCCGCAGGCCATCGAGCGCCAGGCCGCCCGCGCGGGACTCGCGGTGGCGGACGACTTCGCCTTCGGCAAGGACTATGCGCGCACCCTGCGGCACTGGCACGAGACCTTCGTCGCGCGCCTCGGCGAGATCCGCGCGCAAGGCTATTCCGAGCGCTTCGTGCGCATGTGGCGCTTCTACCTGGCCTACTGCGAGGCCGGCTTCCTCGCCGGGGATATCGACGTGCGCCACGTCGAACTGCGCCATGCACGGAGTGGCGCGTGATGAACCGGGTCCGCAGCGTCCTGCTGGTCTGCGCGCTGCTGTTCGTGCCGGCGGCCGGCGCCGCGCAAGGCCTGCCGCCGGAGGCGCTCGCCTATGCGCCGCAGATGCGTCCGCTGGGCGCCGGGCCAATGCGCTGGTTCGGCCTGCGCCTGTACGACGCCGAGCTGTGGGTGAGCGGCGAGGGCTACACCCCGCAGCGCCCGCACGCGCTGGCCCTGCGCTACCAGCGTGCGATCGACGCCGACCGCCTGGTCGACACCAGCATCGACGAGATGCGTCGTCTCGGCGCCGGCGACGAGGCGCGCCTGGCGCGCTGGCGGGAAGCGCTCGCCCGCGCCTTCCCTTCGGTGCAGCCGGACGAGCGCATCGTCGGCCTGCATCTGCCCGGCCGCGGGGCGGTTTTCTGGCACCAGGGGCAGCTGACCGCCGAGATCGACGATGCCGAGCTGGCGCGCTACTTCTTTGCCATCTGGCTGGACGAGCGCACTCGCGAACCGGGGCTGCGTGCCCGCCTGCTCGGCGAGGCCGCACCGTGAGCGGCCGCCTCGCGCTGGCCATGGACACGCCCACCCGCGGCGGCCTGCTGGCCTACGGCGCACTCGGCCTGCCGCTGGCCTTCGCGGCGCTGCCGATCTACGTGCATGTACCCAAGCTCTATGCCGACGGCCTCGGCCTGCCGCTGGCCGCGGTGGGTGCGGTGCTGCTCGCGGTGCGCGTGGTCGATGGCCTCACCGATCCGCTGCTCGGCTGGGCGAGCGACCGCTGGGCGAGCCGCCCGCAGTGGGTGCTCGGCGCGCTGCCGGCGCTGGCGCTCGGGTTGA
>JAUVWV010000414.1 GCA_030603925.1 Thauera sp.
CGGACATGTGCACGTCGAAGGGCGCGAAGCCGGCACGCTCGAAGGCGGCGGCCATCTCGGCGTGGGAGTTCACCCCCTGCTCGCGCAGGATCGCCACCTTGGGGCGGGCACCCGCATTGATGAAGGGTGCGGCCACGTCCTCGGTGACATCGAAGCGGGTATGCACCGACAGGCCCGGGTTGGCGGCATCGGCCAGGGCGTCGAACTCCTCCTGGGCGCAGACGGCGTCGTCGCGCAGGCGGGCGATACGGTAGCTGGTCTCGCTCCAGGTCTGCAGCAGTTCGGCGCGCGGCGCGGCAAAGAGCAGCTTGCCGTTGCGCCACAGGCGAATCTCGTCGCGCTCGTTGGGCTCGCCGATGAAGTGGTAGCTGAGGCCGGCATCGCGCAGCAGCGCGGTGATGCGGCTGCGCTCGTCGCGGCGGATCTGCACCACCGCGCCGAGCTCCTCCGCGAACAGGGCGGCCAGCGCGCCGTCGATGAAGCGCCCGCGCAAGGTGTCGGGCTTCTTCTCGAGACCATCGACATCGTTCATCTGCGCGTCGTAGCTCACCGTGTCGAGCGTGAGCGACACGCCGCAGCGCCCGGCAAAGGCCATCTCGGCGACGGTGGCGAACAGGCCGCCATCGGAGCGGTCGTGATAGGCGAGCAGCAGGCCGTCGCGCCGCAGTTGCTGGACGGCGCCAAAGAAGGCCTTGAGCTGCGCGGGATCGACATCCGGGGCGTGCTCGGCCACCGAATTCCAGGCCTGCGCCAGCACCGAGCCGCCGAGGCGGTTCTTGCCGTTGCCCAGGTCGATCAGCAGCAGTTCGGTCTCCACGCCTTCGGGCAGTTGCAGCTGCGGGGTAAGCGTGTTGCGGATGTCGCGCACCGGGGCGAAGGCGGTGGCGATCAGCGACAGCGGCGCGACCACCTGCTTGTCCTCGCCATCATCCTGCCAGGCGGTACGCATCGACAGCGAATCCTTGCCCACCGGGATCGACAGGCCGGCGGCGATGCAGAATTCCGACACCGCCCTGACGGTGTCGTAGAGCCTGGCGTCCTCGCCGCGGTGGCCGGCGGCGGCCATCCAGTTGGCGGAGAGCTTCACGTCGCCCAGCTCGGCGATGTCGGCAGCAGCGATGTTGGTGATCGCCTCGCCGATCGCCATGCGCCCGGAGGCCTGCGCATCCACGCAGGCCAGCGGGGTGCGCTCGCCCATCGCGAAGGCCTCGCCATTGAAGCCGTGGAAGCTCATCGCGGTGACCGCGACGTCGGCCACCGGCACCTGCCAGGGGCCGACCATCTGGTCGCGCGCGGTCATGCCGCCCACCGAGCGGTCGCCGATGGTGATCAGGAAGTTCTTGCTGGCCACCGCCGGCATGCGCAGCACGCGGCGGCAGGCCTCGCCGACGTCGATGTCGGTGAGGTCGAAGGGCGGCAGATGCACGGCGCGGCGCGACACGTTGCGGGTCATCTTCGGCGGCTTGCCGAGCAGCACCTGCATGTCCATGTCGACCGGCTTGTTGCCGAAGTGGCGGTCACTGACG
>JAUVWV010000409.1 GCA_030603925.1 Thauera sp.
ACGCCCTCCCCGCCGACGCGGTGTGCCACCCGCGTCTGGACCTGGGCCGCGACAACGCCTCGCACGACGACTGGACGCCCCGCGCGCCCTGCGAGCTGGTCCTCTTCTACCGCGCCCACCTGCAGGCCGGCAACACCGCTGCCTTCGCCCACCTGTGCGAGGCGCTAGCGGCGCGCGGCATGAATCCGTTGCCGCTCGCGCTCACTTCGCTGAAGGACGCGCTGTGCGTGGACACCCTGCGCCGGCTCGCCGCCGAGCACGACGCAGCGCTGATCCTCAACACCACCGCCTTCGCGCGCTCGGCGCTCGACGAGCCGGGTGACCACGCGCTCGCCGGTGACCTGCCGGTGCTGCAGCTCATCCTCTCCGGCGGCAACGAGGCGAGCTGGCGCGCCGACGCCCACGGCCTCGCGCCGCGCGACATCGCCATGCACATCGCGCTGCCCGAGGTGGACGGGCGCATCGTCACCCGCGCGGTGAGCTTCAAGGGCCTGAACCACCGCTGCGAGCGCACCCAGAGCGACGTCGTGCAATACCGCGCCGAGCCCGGGCGCATGGCCTTCGTCGCCGAACTGGCGCAGCGCTGGTGCCGCCTGCGCGCGCTGCCCAACGCCGAGAAGCGCCTCGCCCTGGTGCTCGCCAACTATCCGACGCGCGAAGGGCGCATCGGCAACGGCGTGGGCCTGGACACCCCAGCCTCGGTGATCAACATCCTGCGCCGGCTGGCGGAGCAGGGCTACGCGGTGGACGCCATCCCCGCCGACGGCGACGCGCTGATGGTGCAGCTCAGGGAGGGCGTGACCAACGACCCGGAGCACTGGGCCATCCGCCCGGCGCGCCAAAGCCTGGCGCTGGCCGACTATCTCGCCTTTTTCAATCGGTTGCCGGCTGCCAACCGCGCCGCCATCGTCGAGCGCTGGGGCCCGCCCGAGGCCGACCCGATGCTGCGCGCCGGGCGCTTCATGCTCGCCGGCCTGCGCTGCGGCCGGGTCTTCGTCGGCATCCAGCCGGCGCGCGGCTACCAGCTCGACCCGCAGGCGAGCTACCACGACCCCGACCTGGTGCCGCCCCATCACTATCTCGCCTTTTACTGCTGGCTGCGCGAGGCCTGGCGCGCGGACGCCATCGTGCATGTGGGCAAGCACGGCAACCTGGAATGGCTGCCGGGCAAGAGCGTGGCGCTCTCCGAGGAATGCTGGCCGGATCTGGTGTTCGGCCCCATGCCGCATCTCTACCCCTTCATCGTCAACGATCCGGGCGAGGGCACCCAGGCCAAGCGCCGCGCCCAGGCGGTGATCATCGACCACCTGATGCCGCCGCTCACCCGTGCCGAGAGCTACGGCCCGACGCGCGACCTGGAGCGCCAGGTGGACGAGTACTACGAGGCGCTGATGCTCGACCCGCGCCGCGCCGCCGAGCTGCGCCGGCAGATCCTCGAGCACATCGTGCGCCACGACCTGCATCGCGATCTCGGTCTTGCCGTGCCGACCACGGCCGAAGAGGAACAGCAGCTGCTCAACCGCACCGACACCTATCTGTGCGAGTTGAAGGAGGCGCAGATCCGCGACGGCCTGCACGTGTTCGGCGCCTCGCCGG
>JAUVWV010000174.1 GCA_030603925.1 Thauera sp.
AGGTGCTGCTGCGCGCGGCCGAATCCAGCCCCGAACTGAAGATCGCCATGGAGACCTGGAAGGAGATCAAGTTCGAGTTCGACACGGTGGACAAGCTCGACGTGGCCCACCGCTGAGCGTTTGTCCCGGATTCCGCGGCGCTCCATCCGGGCTACGGATCGCACGTGTAGCCCGGATGCAGGCCGCAGGCCGGAATCCGGGGCCCCCGTCAGCCCATCCCCAAGCATTCAGGAGATCCACCATGAACGAAGTCCAGGATTACCCCTCCCGCCTCGGCGACCCCGCCAGCCGCCGCTTCGAGACCTTCTCCTATCTCCCGGCCATGAGCGAGGAGGCGCTGCGCCGCCAGGTGGCGTGGATCGTCGAGCGCGGCTGGAACCCGGCGGTGGAGCACTGCGAGCCGCAGAACGCCATGCACCACTACTGGTACATGTGGAAGCTGCCGCTGTTCGGCGAGACCGACGTCGACCGCATCCTCGACGAATGCCGGCGCTGCCGCGACGCCAACCCGGGCCATCTGGTGAAACTGATCGGCTACGACAACCAGCGCCAGACCCAGGGCACGGCAATGCTCATCTACCGGCCGCAGGACTGAGCAGGGGAGGGCGCGATGAACATGCCTGCAGCCTTTTCCGCGGCGGCCGCGCACAGCGCGGCGCAATACCGGGTGCGCGCCGAGCCCTGGTACCACCCGGTGGGCGACGAAGTCGCCCATTTCGAGGCCGCTGCCGCCTCGCGCATGCCGATGATGCGCAAGGGCCCCACCGGCTGCGGCAAATCGCGTTTCGTCGAGTACATGGCCTGGCGCCTCGGACGGCCGCTGATCACCGTGGCCTGCAATGAGGACATGACCGCCGCCGACCTCGTCGGGCGCTTCCTCATCGACCGCGAGGGCACGCGCTGGCAGGACGGCCCGCTGACCCTGGCGGCGCGCATCGGTGCGCTGTGCTACCTCGACGAAGTGGTCGAGGCGCGCCAGGACACGGTGGTGGTCATCCACCCGCTCACCGACCACCGCCGCGTATTGCCGCTGGACAAGAAGGGTGAGTTGGTCGAGGCCCACCCCGACTTCCAGCTGGTGATCTCCTACAACCCCGGCTACCAGTCGCTGATGAAGGACCTCAAGCCGTCCACCCGCCAGCGCTTCGGCGCGCTGGACTTCGACTACCCCGAGCGCGCGGTGGAGACCGCCATCGTCGCCCACGAGGGCGGCGTCTCCGCGGAGGTCGCCGGGCGCCTGGTGCAGGTCGCGCTACGCTCGCGCAACCTCAAGGGGCATGGGCTCGACGAGGGCATGTCCACCCGCCTGCTGATCTACGCCGCCACCCTCATCCGCAGCGGTGTCGCGCCCGCCGATGCCTGCCGCATCGCCCTGGTGCGTCCGCTCACCGACGACGTCGACATGCGCGACGCGCTCGATGCGGCGGTGGCGACCTTTTTCGCCTGAGCCCGGTGCCACGATGAGCGAGGCGCCCGAGGACGTCGCCGCCGCCCTGCGCGCGCGCGATGCGGCGATCGCCGCGGTGCTCGATGCCTGCGTGAACGATGCGCGACGCTGCATGGGGGCGGCCGCGCTGCAGCACTATCTGGAAGGCGCGCGCGGTCTCGCCGAACTCGGCCGCGGCGCGCGGCCGGTGGTGGCGTGGCTGGAGGCGATGCCGCAGGTGGCGCGCGAACTCGGCGACGACTCCGTGCAGGACAGTCTGCTGGCGGCGATGAAGCTGTCCTCGATGACCTCCGGGGAGGTCATCGCGCTGTTCTTCGACGCCCTGCCCACCGCCGCACGCCGCCTAGGCGACCTCGAACTGCTGCGCGCCTACCTGAACTTCCTGCATCAGCTCGCCGCCCGTGCGCCGCGCGCGCTGCGCCCCATGCTCGGCCTGATCGACGAGCTGCTCGGCAAGCTCACCCTGGGCGGCCTGCGCCAGTGGGCGTTCTTTGGCGCCGATGCCCACCGCAGCGACTTTCCCGCCCAGCAGGCCTATTTCGCCCTCGCCAGTGCCGACAGCAAGGCCGTACTGCAGCAGGCGCGCAAGGGCGTGCTCTTCGTCGATCACCAGCGCAAGCTCGCCGCCTACCTGCGCGCGCTGTGGGGGCGTGACTTCTGCTTGCGCCCGGCGGCCGCCGAGTACACCGAATTCCACCCGCATGTGGAGGATTTCGTCCTCTACCTGCCGGACGCCGTCGACGACGGCGGCGCGCTGCCCGGGTTGGAAGTGTACCGGGCGGTCGGCGCGCATCTCGCCGCCCATCTCGCCTACTCGCCGGAGGCGCCCGAGGGCGCCGGGGGGGACGCCGTGCGCAGGTATCTGGTCGGTCTTTTCGAGGACGCCCGCGTCGAGTACTGCGCGATGGCCGAGTTCCCAGGCCTGCGGCAGAACTGGGGGGCGCTGCTCGCCGCGGCCTGCGCCGGTGCCACCGAGCACCCCGCGCAGGCCTGGCTGCAGGCCCTGGTGCTGGCGCTCTTCGAATCCGGCCGGCGCTGCGGCGATGCCGAGCTCGATGCACTGGCAGTGCGCTTCCACGCCGCCATGCCGGCACGCTGCCATGATGCGAGCCTGTCGACGGAACTCGGCGCCGCCCTGCACGCCTTGCTCAAGGCCCGCAGCGCGCTGCCCAGCCTGCGCCAGCTCGAACGGTTGCGCCTCGGCTACCGCGACGACAACCGCGTGGTGTGGGCGCAGGCCGGCTTCGACTGGCAGCGCGGGGCGGCCCTCCCGGCAGCGCGCCGGCAATCGCGCCGGCGGGTGTCGATCATGGAGATGGTCAACGAGGTCGAGGTCGAGACCGCCGGCGACGACGCCGACGAGGTGTGGACCCTGGACGGCGTGCTGCACGACGACGACGGCAGCACCTTCAACGACAAGTACGGCCGCGACGCGCCCCCCGAGCCCTTCCATTACCCCGAGTGGGACTACCAGGTACAGATCCACCGCCCGGACTGGGTGAGCGTGCTGGAAAGCCGCCAGCGCGCCGGCGACAGCGCGCTGATCGCCGACATCCTCGCCCGCCACAAGGGCCTCGGCATGCGCCTGCGGCAGATGGTCGAGCGCCTGCGCCCGCAGGGCGTGCAGCGCGTGCGCAAGCTCGAGGACGGCGACGAGCTCGACCTCAACGCCGCCGTCGATGCAATGGTCGATCTGCGCAGCGGTCATCCTGTCGACCCGCGCGTCACCCTGCGCCATGTACTGCTGCGCCGCGACCTCGCCGTACTGATCCTGCTCGACCTGTCGGCATCGACCAACGACAGGGTGGCCGGCAGCACCCGCACGGTGCTCGAACTCAGCCGCGAGGCCGCCGCCCTGCTGGCCTCCGCGGTGGAGCGCATTGGCGACCCCTACGCCATCCACGGCTTCTGCTCCGACGGTCGCCAGGCGGTGCGCTACCTGCGCGTGAAGGACTTCGGCGAGCGTTTCGGCGACGATGCGCGTGCCCGCCTGGCCGCCATCGAAGGCGCCTGCTCGACGCGCATGGGCGCCGCACTGCGCCACGCCGGCCATCACCTGTGCGCCCAGCCCCAGCGCCGCAAGTTGCTGCTGCTGGTCACCGACGGTGAGCCCGCCGACGTCGACGAGCGCGACCCCCAGTACCTGCGCCATGATGCGCGCAAGGCGGTGGAGGAACTGCACGCCCGCGGGGTGGATTGCTTCTGCCTGACCCTGGACCCGCAGGCCGACCGCTACGTCGCGCGCATCTTCGGGGCCGCGCGCTACAGCGTGCTCGAGCGGGTCGAACGCCTGCCGGAACGTCTGCCGGCGCTGTTCGCCGCCCTTACCGGCTGAGCGGGGTTCAGCCGCTCGGTGTGTTGCCGTTGGCGGCGCGTGCCGTGTCCAGCGCGGCCACCGTGAAGCTGCCGTCGGCCGCGTGGGCCACGATGCGCAGCGTCTGCCCGGCCGCCACCGGCGTGTCGCAGTGCGCCGGATAGCTGGAATCGCCCACGCGGATGCGCCCGCGCCCGTCCTGGAAGGCCTGCACGGCCTCCGCCTGGCGGCCGAGCAGGGCGTCCAGTTCGCGGTTCAGGGTGTCGTCGCTCGCGCTGCGCCGGCTGCGCCGCTGGATTGCGAAGCCAATGGCGAGCGAGGCGGGCATCGCCAGCGCGAAAGCGAGCAGCTGCCAGGGCAGGGCAAGCTCCGGCGCGCCCAGCAGCACCAGGCCGACGGTCAGCGCGCCCAGCCCGATCCACAGCAGGAACACGCCGGGGGCGACGATCTCCAGCCCCACCAGCAGGGCGCCGGCGATCACCCAGGGCCAGGGCGAGGCGAACAGGGGGGCCAGGGCGTCCATTGCGCTCAGCCCTGTGTGCCCTGCGCGTGGCGCACCAGCTCGGTCACGCCCGCCACCGCACCGGCGATGCCGGCGGCTTCCAGCGGCATCAGCACCAGCTTGGTGTTGGGCGCCTTGCCGATTTCGTTGAGCGCGTCCACGTAGCGCGTGCCGAGAAAGTACTGCACCGCCTGGATGTCGCCTTCGGCAATGGCCTTGGAGACCATCATGGTGGCGCGCGCCTCGGCCTGGGCCTCGCGCTCGCGCGCCTCGGCGTTGAGGAAGGCGGCCTCGCGCTCGCCCTGCGCGCGCAGCACCGCGGCCTGCTTCTCGCCCTCGGCGGCGAGGATCTCCGCCTCGCGCTTGCCGTTGGCCTCGGTCACCAGGGCGCGCCGGCGCCGCTCGGCGGTCATCTGCAGGTTCATCGCGTCCTGCAGTTCGGCCGACATCTTAAGGTCGCGGATCTCGATGCGGATGATCTTGATGCCCCAGGGATTGGTCGCTTCATCGACCACGCTGAGCAGGGTCTCGTTGATCTTCTGGCGGTTCGACAGGGTGTCGTCCAGGTCGAGCGAGCCGATCACCGAGCGCAGGTTGGTGGTGGTGAGGTTCACGATGGCCTCTTCCAGGTGGCGCACCTGATAGGCCGCGCGCGCCGCGTCGTCGATGCGGAAGAACACCACCCCGTCGGCCACCACCGCGGCATTGTCACGGGTGATGACGGTCTGCGCGGGCACATCCAGCACCTGCTCCATGACCGTCAGCTTGCGGCCGATCTGGTCGATGAAGGGGACGATCACCCGCAGGCCGGATTCCAGCGTGTGGGTATAGCGGCCGAAGCGCTCCACGGTCCATTTCTCGCCCTGCGGTACCGTCTTGATCCCGGCAAAGATCAGGGTCACCACGACCAGCACCGCGACGCCGGCAAACATCAGAAAACCGTCCATCTTCTGCAGCCCCTGGTAGGAATGACGCGCCAGTGTAGCAGCTGCGCTACGCCTCTGGCATGCGCGGTCCGTGCCTGTGCGGGGCCGCCCGGGCACGGACCGGCAGGCACGGCGGGCGGCGCCGGGTGCAATCGGTGTCGACTTGTAAGCAATGAGTAAGATCAAGGTCCATATAATCGCCCCGCAGTTTTTGGTAGTCCGGGGGTCGTGTCCGCGCAAGCGGGGCGCCCAGCAACATCTATCACGAGGAGACGTTATGGATAACAACAGTGCAGCCTACTGGAAGGCGACGCTGGGCCTGCTGACCAAGATCCTGGTCGTGTGGTTCCTGGTGTCGTTCGGCGCCGGCATCTTGTTTGCCCCGATGCTCAACAGCATCAGCCTGGGCGGCTACCCGCTGGGCTTCTGGTTCGCCCAACAGGGTTCGATCTACGTGTTCATCGCGTTGATCTTCTTCTATGCGAAGAAGATGGGCGAGATCGACCGCCAATTCGACGTTCACGAAGAGTAAGAGAGGGGCACACATGGATCTGCAAACACTAACTTACCTCGTCGTCGGCGCGTCCTTCGCGCTGTACATCGGCATCGCCATCTGGGCGCGCGCCGGTTCCACCAGCGACTTCTACGTGGCCGGCGGCGGCGTGCACCCCGTCACCAACGGCATGGCGACCGCGGCCGACTGGATGTCCGCGGCCTCCTTCATCTCGATGGCCGGCCTGATCTCCAACATGGGTTACGGCGGCGGCCTGTTCCTGATGGGCTGGACCGGCGGCTACGTTCTGCTGGCCATGCTGCTGGCGCCGTACCTGCGCAAGTTCGGCAAGTTCACCGTTCCGCAGTTCATCGGTGACCGCTTCTACTCGAAGACGGCCTCCACCGTTGCGGTGATCTGCCTGCTGGTCGCCTCCATCACCTACATCATCGGCCAGATGACCGGTGTGGGCGTGGCGTTCTCGCGCTTCCTCGGCGTGTCGAACGAAGTCGGCATCTACGTCGGCATGGGCATCGTGTTCATGTACGCCGTGTTCGGCGGCATGAAGGGCATCACCTACACCCAGGTGGCCCAGTACTGCGTGCTGATCTCCGCCTACATCGTGCCGGCGATCTTCATCTCCCTGCAGCTCACCGGCAACCCGCTGCCGCAGCTGGGCCTGGGCTCCTCCATTGCCGGCACCGACGTGTCGCTGCTGGCGAAGCTCGACCTGGTGGTCAAGGATCTGGGCTTCAGCGAGTACACCAGCTCCGTTCCGGGCTCCTACCTGAACATGTTCGTGTACACCATGTCGCTGATGATCGGTACCGCCGGTCTGCCGCACGTGATCGTCCGCTTCTTCACCGTGCCGAAGGTGGCCGATGCGCGCTACTCCGCCGGCTGGGCACTGGTGTTCATCGCGCTGCTCTACACGACCGCTCCGGCTGTCGCGGCGATGGCGAAGATGAACCTGCACGCCACGGTGAACTCCGCCGTCGGCCTCGAGCAGGATGCTGCTGGCCGTCTGGTCGTGAATGCCGACACCATCAAGGCGAACGGCGACCTGTACGCCACCGAAGCCAGCCTGGTCTATGAGAACCGTCCGGACTGGATGAAGCGTTGGGAACGTACCGGCCTGCTGAAGTGGGAAGACAAGAACGGCGACGGCCGCATCCAGTACTACAACAGCGCCACCAAGGATCCGGAAGCCATCGCCAAGGCCGAAGCGGCCGGCTGGAAGGGCAACGAGCTGACGGTGAACGCCGACATCATCGTGCTGGCCAACCCGGAAATCGCGCTGCTGCCGAACTGGGTGATCGCGCTGGTTGCCGCCGGTGGTCTTGCCGCCGCGCTGTCGACCGCTGCCGGCCTGCTGCTGGCGATCTCCTCCGCCGTGTCGCATGACCTGATCAAGAACGTGTTCGTGCCGGACATGTCCGAGAAGGGCGAGCTGCTGGCGGGCAAGATCTCCATGGCTGCCGCGATCGTGCTGGCGGGCTACCTGGGTCTGAACCCCCCGGGCTTCGCTGCCGGTACCGTGGCCCTGGCCTTCGGTATTGCCGCCTCCTCGCTGTTCCCGGCGATCATGATGGGCATCTTCTCCAAGAAGATGAACAAGGAAG
>JAUVWV010000082.1 GCA_030603925.1 Thauera sp.
CGCGGATCGCCTGGGTCGCCTCGATGCCGCCCATCACCGGCATCTGCACGTCCATCAGCACGACATCGAACTGGTCGCGGTCGAGGATCTCCAGCGCTTCCTCGCCGTTTCCGGCGACCGTCACCCGGTGGCCCGCGCGCTCCAGGATGCGGGTGGCCACCGTCTGGTTGACCGGATTGTCCTCCACCAGCAGTACGGTGAGCGTATCGGCCAGGTCGGCACCCTCGAGCAGGGCGCCGGTCTGGCTGAGCTGCGGGTCGAAGGCGAGAAAGTCCGCCATGCTGCCCTCTTCGCCCCCCGCCCGCGCAACCCGCAGGGCTTCGAGCAGATCGGACAGGGAAAACGGCTTGGCGAGCCGCGACTCGAGCCCGAGTTCGCGGCAGCGCTGCAGGTCCTGCCGCATGGTGTGGCTGTCGAGCATCATCACGATGCGATCGAGCCATTCCGTCGTCTCGCGGAAGCGGGCCGCCAGGGCAAAGCCGCCCGGCGGCGCCATGGCCGCGTCGATCAGCACGAAATCCACCGGATCGCGCCCGTCGCACGCCGCATCGAGCAACTCCAGCACCGCCTGACCATCGGCCGCGCGCACCGCGCGCAGTCCGCAGACCCCCAGCCGTTCGACCAGATGAGCGCCGAAGCGCTCGTTGAGCGCCGCCACGACCACCCGTGCGCCGCGCAGTTCGCCGGCATCCGCGGGACGCCCGGCCGCCACCACCTGCAGGCGGGCGGTGAAACCGAAGGTGCTGCCGTAACCGGGCCTGCTGCTCACCTCCAGCCGCCCGTCCATCAGACCCACCAAGTGACGGCAGATCGCCAGCCCGAGGCCGGTGCCGCCGTACTTGCGGGTCGTCGAGCTGTCGGCCTGCGAGAAGGCCTCGAAGATCTCCGCCTGCTTGCCCTCTTCAATGCCGATGCCGGTGTCGCGCACCGTCACGCGCAGGCTCGCCCACCCCGCCTCGCACCGTTCGACGGCGAGCGCGACCTCGATCTCTCCCGCCTCGGTGAACTTGATCGCGTTGCCGATCAGGTTGAGCAGCACCTGGCGGATCCGCCCCGGGTCGCCGCGCACCACTTCGGGCACATCGTCGGCGATGCGGAAGAACAGCTCGAGACCTTTCTGGTGGGCGTGCAGGGCAAGCGAGCGGACCGTCTCGCCGATCACCGCCGCGGGGGCAAAGTCGATCTGCTCCAGGTTGAGCTTGCCGGCCTCGATCTTGGAGAAGTCGAGTACGTCGTTGATGATGACGAGCAGGGCTTCGGCGGAGGACTTGACCGTCTGCAGGTACTCGCGCTGCTCCGCGTCGAGGTCCGAATCGAGCAGCAGTTCGGTCATCCCCAGGATGCCGTTCATCGGTGTGCGGATCTCGTGGCTCATGTTGGCGAGGAAGTCGCCCTTCGCCCGGCTTGCCGCCTCGGCCGCCTCCTTGGCCTGCAGCAGCTCGATCTCCTTGCGTTTGCGCTCGGAGACGTCGCGCCAGGCGCCCACGATACGCCGCCAGCGACCGTCTTCGCCGCGCTCGCCGGCGCGCCCGCGCACCTGCACCCATTTCCACTCGCCGTCGCGCGCGCGCAGGCGGAACTCGCATTCGAACACCGCCAGGTCGCCGCGCAGGTGTCCGCGCAGCAAGGCCTGCATGGCACCGAGATCGACCGGATTGATGAGCGGCAGCCAGTCGTCGAAACGGCTGCCGAGTTCGTCGTCCGAGTAGCCGAAGAGCTCGCGCCAGTGGTCGTCCAGCACGATCGCGTTGGTCGCCAGGTTCCAGTCCCACAGGCCGCTGCGAGTGTTGCGCATCGCCAGGTCGAGGCGCTCGCGCATCACGCCGAGCTCGGCCAGCGCGCGGTCGCGCGCCTGCAGCAACTCCGCGGCGAAGCGCCGCAGTTCGGCCGGATCTTCGGGCAGCGCCGCCGCGGCGGCCGGCGGCTCGTTCATCGCTCAGCGCAGGCCGAGGACGTCCTGCATGTCGAACAGGCCGGCACTGCGACCGGCCAGGAAACGCGCCGCACGCAGGGAACCCAGCGCGTAGGGCATGCGGCTGCCCGACTTGTGGGTGATCTCGATACGCTCGCCGATGCCGGCGAACAGCACGGTGTGGTCGCCCACCACGTCGCCGCCGCGTATCGTCGAAAAACCGATGGTCTCCGCCCGGCGCTCGCCGGTGACGCCTTCGCGGCCGTAGATCGCGCAGCTGTCGAGGTCGCGACCCAGTTCGCGCGCCACCACCTCGCCCATGCGCAGGGCGGTACCCGAGGGCGCATCCACCTTGAAGCGATGGTGCGCCTCGATGACCTCGACGTCATAGCCCTGATTGAGGATGCGGGCGGCCTCCTCGAGCAGCTTGAACACCGCGTTCACGCCGACCGCCATGGTGGGCGCGAACACCACCGGGATGTCCTGCGCAGCGTCGGCGATCGCCTGCTTGCCGGCAGCATCGAAGCCGGTGGTGCCGATCACCATCGCCGTACCCAGCTCGCGCGCCAGCGCCAGATGCGCCAGGGTGCCTTCCGGACGGGTGAAATCGATCAGGCAATCGCTTGCGGCCAGCGCGGCACGCGCGTCGTCGCCGATCGCCACCCCGCTCGCCACGCCGGCCATCTCGCCGGCGTCGCGCCCGACGAAGGGCGTGCCCGGCCGATCGAAAGCCGCCGCAAGCACGCAGCCTTCATCCTTCAGCACCGCCTCGATCAGCATGCGCCCCATGCGCCCGGAGGCCCCGGCAATCGCTACACGTATCTGCTTCATCGTTGTCCTTGCTGTGCTGCGCGCCCGCCCTACTTGGCCGGCGCCTCGATCTCGATCACGCGACTGCGCTGGCCGCGCACCGCTTCGGCCTGAGCCTGCGCGTCGCCCGCCTGGATGTCGCCTTCCAGGCGATCGAGCAGATCGCCGTCGAAGAACACCGACAGCACGCGCTGCTGGCTCTCGCCACGCCCCGGAGCAAAGGCGTAGACGTAGTCCCAGCGGTCGTTGCGGAACATGTCCACCACCAGCGGGGTGCCGAGCAGGAAGCGCACCTGGTCGCGCGTCATGCCGCGGCGCAACTGGGCGACCATTTCCTGGTCAACATAATTGCCCTGGCGGACGTCGATGCGGTAGGGGTTGAGACGGTCGGTAAGCGAACCGGCCGAGCAGCCGGCCAGCAGGCCGAGCGCGGCAATCAATGCCGTAAGGTGCGAAAGGCGCATGGAGGGTGTCTTGGTTGGCGCGCCGGACGGCGCATCGTTCTCAGGTCAGGGCAAAAAATATATCATAGGGAAGTCGGGCCACAGCGGTTCGCAAGCTCCCAGTGCCGATTCCTGCCACTCCCCAACAGGCGATCATGTCCGAAAATTCACAGAACCTCAAAAGCATCGGCCTCAAGGCGACCTACCCGCGCCTGAAGATCCTCGACCTGTTCCAGACCTCCGAGCAGCGGCACCTGACGGCGGAAGACGTCTATCGCCTGTTGATGAGCGAGGGCATGGACATCGGCCTGGCCACCGTCTACCGGGTGCTCACCCAGTTCGAACAGGCCGGCCTGCTCGAACGGCACTACTTCGAATCCGGCAAGGCGGTGTTCGAACTGCATGAAGGCGGCCATCACGACCATCTGGTCTGCATGCAGTGCGGCAAGGTGGAGGAGTTCTTCGATCCGGAGATCGAACGGCGCCAGAACGCGGTGGCCGAGGAACGCGGCTTCCGCATGAAGGATCACGCCCTCTACCTGTACGCCGAGTGCATCAAGGAAAACTGCCCCAACCGCAACAACGGCTGAAAGCGGCGGCGCGCGCGCCGCGCTGCCGGGCAGTCAGTCCTGGCCGAGCATCTCCGCCGCGTGGCGGCGCGTGGTGTCGGTGATGTTCACCCCGCCCAGCATGCGGGCGATCTCCTCCACCCTGCCCTGACCGTCGAGCACCGAGACGCGGCTGAGCACTTCGCCGCCGCGCTCGGCCTTGGCGATGTTCCACTGCCAGTCCGCGCAAGCGGCGACTTGCGGCAGATGGGTGACGCACAGCACCTGGCGCTCGCGCCCGAGCCGGTGCAGCAGCTTGCCGACGATCTCCGCCACACCGCCGCCGATGCCCACGTCGACTTCGTCGAAGATCAGCGTGGGGGTGGAGGTGTCCCGGCTGGTCATGACCTGGATCGCCAGCCCGATGCGCGACAGCTCGCCGCCCGAGGCCACCTTCGCCAGCGGTCGCAGCGGCTGGCTGGGGTTGGCCGCGACGCGGAACTCCACGCTCTCCATGCCGTGCACCGAGCCCTCCGGCTGCGCCACCAGCGCCACCTCGAAGCGCCCGCCGGCCATCGCCAGGCCCTGCATGGCCTCACTGATGTGCGCCGACAGCGCTTCGGCAGCGGGCCGGCGCGCGGCCGACAGGCGCGCCGCGGCCGCCTCGTAGGCCTTGCGTGCCTCGGCTTCGCGCGCCGCCAGGCGGGCCGGGTCGGCGCTGGCGCTGAGCGTCTCCAGCCGCGCGCGCCAGTCTTCCAGCAGGGCCGGCAACTCCTCGGGGGTGGCGCGGTGCTTGCGCGCCAGGTCGGTCACCGCGCCGATACGCGCTTCGGTCTCGGCCAGACGCTCGGGATCCAGGTCCAGCCGGTCGCGGTAGCGGCGCAGCGCGTGCAAGGCCTCGTCGGCCTGGATCGCGGCATCGGCGAGCAGGCCGCGCACCTCGTCGAGCGCCGGATCGATGCCGGCCATCTCGCCGACCCGCGTGCCGAGCCGGGCGAGCAGCGGCGCCACCGCCAGTTCGTTGTCGCCCAGCGCGGCGAGCACCTCGTCGGCGCCATCCATCAGGCCGGCGGCATGCGCCAGGCGGCCGTGCTCCTGGTTGAGTTCGAGCCACTGTTCGGTGCGGAAATCCAGTTCCTCCAGCTCGCGCACCTGCCACGCCAGCAACTCGCGTTCGCGCTCGGTGGCGGCGGAATCCTGTTCCGCACGCATGCGCTGGTCGAGCGCCTGGCGCCAGGCACGATGGCAGTCGGCGGTGGCGGCGGCCAGTTCGAGGGCCCCGGCATGGGTGTCGAGCAGCGCCCGCTGGGCCTCGGCACGCAGCAACGCGTGATGCGCATGCTGGCCGTGGATGTCGCAGAGGAACTCGCCGACTTCGCGCAACTGGGTGAGGGTGACCGGCGTGCCGTTGAGCCAGGCACGCGAGCGCCCGCCGGCATCCACCACGCGGCGCAGGATCAGCACGCCCTCCTCGGCCTCCAGCGCCTGCTCGGCCAGCCAGGCGGCCAGCGCGGCATCTTCCGGCGGATCGAACTCGGCACAGATCTCGGCGCGTTCGCGCCCGCTGCGCACCGCGGCGGCGTCGGCACGGTCGCCGAGCGCCAGGCCGAGCGCGTCGAGCAGGATGGACTTGCCCGCACCGGTTTCGCCGGTGAGCGCTCCGAAGCCGCTCTGGAAGTCCAGTTCGAGGTGGTCGACGATGACGAAATCGCGGATGGTCAGGCGACGCAGCATGGCGGAAAGTCTCAGGGATGGCGCGGAACCGCGCTCCAGTGCAGCTTCTCGCGCAACATGGCGAAGTAGCTGTAGTCCTCGGGGTGCAGCAGGCGCACGCGCTGGGTCGAGCGGGTGAGGCGCACGCAGTCGCCGGCGCGCGCATCGAAGCGGGCCTGGCCGTCGAAATGCACCCGCGCGTCGTGCGGCGGCAGCAGGCTGATGTCGATGCGGCAGCTGTCCGGCAGGGTCACCGGGCGGGCGGTAAGCGCGTGCGGACACAAGGGCACCAAGGCGATGCCGCCCACGCTGGGATGCAGGATCGGGCCGTTGGACGACAGCGCATAGGCGGTGGAACCGGTCGGCGTGCTGATGATCATGCCGTCCGAGCGCTGGGTGTATACGAATTCGTCGTCGATGGTGACGTCGAATTCGATCATGCGCCCGAGATCGCCCTTGTTCACCACCACGTCGTTGAGCGCCAGGGTATGGAACACGCGCTGCCCGCCGCGCAGCACCTCGGCATCGAGCATGAAGCGCGACTCGGCGACGTAGCGCCCGTCGAGGATCTCGCCGATGCGCGCCTGCACGTCCTCGCGCGCAATGTCGGTGAGGAAGCCGAGCCGACCCTGGTTCACCCCGACCAGCGGCACTTCGTGCTCGGCCAGGCGGCGCGCGGTATTGAGCATGGTGCCATCGCCGCCGAGCACCACCGCGAGGTCGGCGCGCGCGCCGATCTCGTCGTAGGTGGCGAGCGGGAAGTCGCCCGCCATGCCTATGGAACTCGCCGTGCCCTGCTCGATCAACACGGTGAGTCCGCGCTCACGCAGATAGTCGGCCAGCCGCATGACCGATTCGGCCACGTCGGGGCTCTGGTACTTGCCGATCAGGGCAATGGTGCGGAAGCTCTGGCTCATGGAAAGCGATTAAACCACAACCGCCGCGCCGCATGCAGCGGGCACGCACAGCGCTGCAGCCGGACGCGATCCGCGCTATATTTGCTGCCGCCATGAACACGCTCGACGCCCGCTCCCAGATCCTGCTCAAGACGCTGATCGAACGCTACATCGTCGAAGGCCAGCCGGTCGGCTCGCGCGCGCTGTCGCGCTACTCCGGCCTCGAACTGTCGCCTGCCACGGTGCGCAACGTGATGAGCGACCTCGAGGAGATGGGCTTCATCGCCAGCCCGCACACCTCCGCCGGACGCATTCCCACGGCGCGCGGCTACCGCTTCTTCGTCGACTCTCTGCTCACCGTGCAGCCGCTGGAGAATGCCCGCATCAGCGAGTTGCGCGGCCAGCTGCAGCCCGATCAGCCGCAGCGCCTGATCAGTTCGGCCTCGCAACTGCTCTCCGAACTCACCCAGTTCGCCGGGGTGGTGGTGGCGCCGCGCCGCGAGGCCGTGCGCATCCGCCAGATCGAGTTCATCAGCCTGTCGGAAACGCGCATCCTGCTGATCATCGTCACCACCGCGGGCGACGTGCAGAACCGCATCCTGCTGACCCGCAGGCCCTACAGCGGCAGCGAGCTGACCGGCGCGGCAACCTATCTCAACGAACACTTCGCCGGACTCGCCTTCGAGGAGATCCGCGCACGCGTGCAGGCGGAGCTCAAGCAGCTGAGCAGCGACATGACCGAGTTGATGACCGCCGCGGTGGAGGCCGGCTCGGAGGCCACCGCCGACACCGCCGCGAGCTACGTGATCTCCGGCGAGACCAACCTGCTCGACGTCGAGGATCTGTCCTCCAACATGGTGCGCCTGCGCGAACTGTTCAAGATGTTCGAGAAGCGCACCGGCCTGCTGCAGCTGCTCGACCTGTCCAACCGCGCCGAGGGCGTGCAGATCTTCATCGGCGGCGAATCCGGCCTCGCTCCGCTGGACGGCTGCAGCGTCATTACCGCACCCTACGAGGTCGACGGCCAGGTAGTCGGCTCGGTGGGCGTCATCGGTCCCACCCGGATGGCCTACGACCGCGTCATCCCCATCGTGGACATCACCGCCCGGCTGCTCTCCAACGCGCTGTCGACGCGCGACTGAACCCCTCCGACAAGGACACGCATGGCCCGCTACCGGCCCGAACCGCCCTACTCCCATGGCACACCGCAGCGCACCGCGGTGCTGCTGGTCAATCTCGGCACGCCTGCCGCCCCCACCGCCGCAGCACTGCGCCCCTACCTCAAGCAGTTCCTCTCCGACCCGCGCGTGGTGGAGATTCCGCGCCTGCTGTGGTGGCCCATCCTGAACGGCATCATCCTCAACACGCGGCCGAAGAAGTCCGCCGAGAAGTACGCCAGCGTGTGGCTGCCGGACGGCTCGCCACTCAAGGTGCACACCGAGAAGCAGGCACGGCTGCTCGCCGGCTACCTGGGCGAAAGCGGCGCCGGGGGGATCCAGGTCGAGTGGGCGATGCGCTACGGCAAGCCCTCGATCCCGGACGCGCTCGAACGCCTGCGCGCGGCAGGCTGCACGCGCATCCTGGTGGTGCCGCTCTATCCGCAGTATGCGGCGAGCACCACCGCCAGCGTGATGGACGAGGTGGCGCGCTGCCTGCTCGGCTGGCGCAACCTGCCGGAGATCCGGTACGTGCGCAGCTTTCATGACGACCCCGGCTACATCGCCGCACTGGCGCAGAGCGTGCGCGAGCACTGGATGAAGCATGGCGAGGGCGGGCAACTGGTGCTGAGCTTCCACGGCATTCCGCGCCGTTCGCTCGATCTGGGCGACCCCTATCACTGCGAGTGCCACAAGACCGCGCGCCTGGTGGCGCACGAACTGGGGCTGCCGGCCGAGCGCGTGCTGGTGACCTTCCAGTCGCGCTTCGGGCGGGCCGAATGGCTCCAGCCCTACACCCAGCCCACCCTGGAGGCGCTCGCGGCGAAGGGCCTGCAGCGGGTGGACGTGATGTGCCCGGGCTTCGTCGCCGACTGTCTGGAGACCCTCGAAGAGATCGCCATGGAATGCCGCACCGCCTTCATCGGCGCGGGTGGCAAGCAGTTCGAGTACATCCCCTGCCTGAACGAGAACCACCCCTGGATCGATGCGCTGTGCCGCATCACCCGCACCCACCTCGGCAACTGGCTGGAACTGCCCGCCGCGGACCCCGCCGAACTGGAACGCAGCCGGCAGCGCGCGAAGGAACTGGGGGCAGTGCGCTGATGGACGCGCGCCTCAGGCTGGGCCTGCAGATCGGCCTCAACGCCGTCGCGCTGATGCTGCTGCCCGAGTTGATCGACGGCCTGCGGGTGGACAGCTGGACCTCGGCCCTGCTCACCGCGATCCTGCTCGGCGTGATCAATGCGCTGGTCCGCCCGATCCTGATCCTCGTCACCCTGCCCATCACCCTGCTCACCCTGGGCCTGTTCACCCTGGTGATCAACGCCTTCCTGTTCTGGGGCGTCGCCGCCCTGGTCGGCGGCCTGCACGTGGCCGACTTCTGGACGGCCTTCTGGAGCGCGCTGCTCTACAGCCTGCTGACCTGGCTGGTGGGCCTGGCGCTGGGCGACCCGAAAGACCGCCGGGTCCGCATCGTGGTCGGCCGGCGCGACTGATCCGCACGCCCCGCTCAAGTTTTCCCGCCCGCCGCCGTTAATACCTCCGGGCAGGTTCAATACACGGGGCACGGGCATGAAGATCGCCGCGGCAGACATCCAGATGCAGGCGTCGCATGTATCGACGACGCGCTTCGAATCCTCCGAGCGCCTCACGATGTGGGTCGGCGAGCGCCCGGCGGAACGCCGCGACGCGACGCGCCCCGCAGTGCTGGCCCCGCCCGCCGCCGCCCAGGTCAGCCTGTCGAAGGATGCGGTGGCCGCGCAGGAGGCGGATGCCGCGCGTGCCGCGGACGAAGAGCACACTGCCGACCCCCGCCTGCGCATGCTGGTGCGCATGATCGAATACCTCACCGGCCGCCCGGTGCGCCTGTTCAGGGCGGACGAGTTCTCGCGCAACCTGGCGGGCGCCGAGCAGGGCGCGACACGGGCCGCCGCCCAGTCGCCCGGCAACGCGCCGCAGCGCGCCGGCTTCGGCATCGAGTACGACTACAGCTCCACCTACAGCGAATTCGAGCAGGTCAGCTTCCAGGCCAGCGGCACGGTGCGCACCGCCGACGGACGCGAGATCCGCTTCGAACTGGCCTTCGAAATGCAGCGCAGCTACATGGAATCGAACAGCGTCAGCTTCCGCGCCGGCGACGCGCGCCTGAAGGATCCGCTGGTGTTCGACTTCGGCGGACCGGCAGGCGCGCTCTCCGACCTGCGTTTCGAGTTCGACCTGGACGCCGACGGACACAGCGAGATGGTGCCGCTGCTCGGCGGCGGACGCGGTTTCCTGGCCTTCGACCGCAACGGCAACGGCGCAGTGGACGACGGCAGCGAACTGTTCGGCCCGCGCAGCGGCGACGGCTTCGCCGAACTGGCGGCATTGGACAGCGACGGCAACGGCTGGATCGACGAGGCGGATGCCGACTTCTCCCGCCTCTACGTCTGGCGCCCCGCAGCCGACGGCCCCGGGGTGATGCAGACGCTGGCCGAAGCCGGCATCGGCGCGGTATACCTGGGACGGGTGGCGACGCCCTTCGAGCTGCGCGGCGCGGCCAACGACACCCTGGGCATGATGCGCTCGAGCGGTATCTACCTGCGTGAAGACGGCGCGGCCGGCAGCATCAGTCAGATCGACCTGAGCGTCTGAGCGGCCGCCGGGCAGAGTCTTGCAGCCATCCCACCGGCGTTCGCCGCCCGATGCGGCGTGCGGCCACGCTCAATCCTCGACCAGCTGCAGGTCGAGCCCTCCGGTCGCCGTGTAGTTGCCGCGGGTCGCCGGCTCCGCCCCCTCGGCCAGACGCTCGGCCATCGCCCCCAGGCGCTCCACTGCCAGGGAGGACAGCTGGTTGCGGAACAGCTCGCGCACCTCCTCGCTGGCCAGCGCCAGCGCGGCCGGATTGAGCTCCAGGTAGGTCACCGGCTTGATCGACACCACGCTCAGCCGGTGACGGTGCTCGCGCTGGTCCATCCAGGCCTGCTCGCCGAACACCTCGCCCGGCCCCAGGGTCATGATCCGCTTGTCCTTCACCGAGATCTCGACCTCGCCCTCCAGCAGGATGCCGAAGCGCTGGTCGGCGTCGCCCTCGCGCATCAGGGTGGTGTACTCGTCCACCCTGCGCCACGCGCTCATGCGCAGCACCTCCCACACCTCGACGTCGTCGAACTCGGTGAAGAAGGCCAGCTTGCGCAGCACCGAAAAACGGCTGGTATCGGGCGGCACGTACTTGTCGTCGAGGATCTTGTAGCGCACCGCCGACAGGTCCTTGGCGAACTCGGCACCGTTCTTGTAGCGCGAGTACAGATCCTTCTCCAGCGCCTTGCGCACCACCGCGTCCATCTGTTCGGGCACGTCCGGATTGAGCTGCGACACCGAGGGCGGATCGGCATTGATGATCTTGTAGATCAGCTGCGCCGGGTTGCCCGCACGGAACGGCAGGCGGCCGCACAGCATGTGGAACAGCACCACGCCGAGCGAATACAGGTCGGTCTTCTGGTTGAGCGGGTAGTTCTTGATCTGTTCGGGGCTCATGTAGGCCGGCGAGCCTACGCCCATGATGAAGGTCGAGTCGGTCTGGATCTTCTTGTCGACGTTCATCGCCAGACCGAAGTCGGTGATCTTCACGTTGTCGTGCTCGTCGACCAGGATGTTCGCCGGCTTGATGTCGCGATGCACGATACCGTGCCGGTAGGCGTAGTCGAGCGCCATGCAGCACTTGAAGATGATGCTGATGGTGCGATGCACGGGCAGCAAGCGCTCGTAGGAACAGTAGCGCTCCAGCGAATCGCCCGGGAAGTACTCCATCACCACGTAGGCTTCTTCAGGCTCGATCACCGCATCGAAGATGCGGATGATGTTCGGATGATCGAGGCGGGTGGCCACCGCCTTCTCGGCCTTCAGCAGCTTGACCAGGCGGCGGTTCCACTTGGCCTCGTCCTTCGCGCGGTCGGCGAACTTGACATGCTTGACCGCCACCGGCTCGGGGTAATGCGGGTTCTCCGCCAGATACACGATCGCGGTCGCGCCTCGTCCGATCTCCTTGACGATGCGGTACTTGCCAATCTTCTGCGGAATGTCGCCCATGTCTGCCGGCCGGATCATCGAACCCGTACAGGTTCATTTTGGCACGAGCATGCAGTATCGCGCCAACTGTACGCCCGGGGGCGAAAAAAACGCCGCCGCGCACTTGAAATGGCGCCGGGCGCCCCCAGCTAGCCCGCATTGCGAGCAAAGGGAGTGCAAGACGATGCAGGAGCAGAACAAGGCTGCGGAAGCGACCGAGGCGATCGAGAACCTGGGAGAAGGAAACGCAGCAGCGGCAGATGCCCCGCAGGATGCCCACACCGACATCCTGCCCAGCCTGGAAGAAAGCCTGCGCCAGGCAGAGCTGAAGGCGGAAGAGCACCACGACGCCTGGCTGCGCGCCAAGGCCGAAACCGAGAACATGCGCCGCCGCGCGCAGGAAGACATCGCCAAGGCGTCGAAGTTCGCCGCGGAGAAGTTCGCCGCCGCCATGCTTCCGGTGAAGGACAGCCTGGAGGCCGCACTGGCCACCGAGAACCAGACCCTGGAGAGCCTGCGCGAGGGCGTCGAGCTGACCCTCAAGCAACTGGTCTCCGCCTTCGAGAGCGCCAGCCTGGCCGAAGAGAACCCGCTCGGGCAGAAGTTCGACCCCAACAAGCATCAGGCGATCGGCGCGCTGGAATCCGACGCCGAGCCGAACACGGTGATCAACGTGCTACAGAAGGGATACCTGCTGCACGAGCGCGTGGTGCGCCCGGCCATGGTGATGGTATCCAAGGCCAAGGGCCAGTAGGTACAGGCGGCCGACGCTTGAAAGCGCGCCGCCCCACCCCATATTCGATTCAGACCCGGGCCGCCCGAAGCGGCCCGCCCCGGAAAAAATTCTAGGAAAGCAAAGGACTCAACATGGGCAAGATCATCGGCATCGACCTCGGCACCACCAACAGCTGCGTTTCCGTGATGGAAGGCGGCAAGCCGAAGGTCATCGAGAATTCCGAAGGCGCGCGCACCACCCCGTCGGTGGTGGCTTACGCCGAAGACGGCGAGATCCTGTGCGGCGCACCGGCCAAACGCCAGGCGGTGACCAACGCCAAGAACACCCTGTTCGCGATCAAGCGCCTGATCGGCCGCCGCTTCGAAGAGAAGGAGGTGCAGAAGGACATCGACCTGATGCCCTACACCATCGCCAAGGCCGACAACGGCGACGCCTGGGTGGAGGTGCGTGGCAAGAAGATCGCCCCGCCGCAGGTGTCCGCCGAAGTGCTGCGCAAGATGAAGAAGACCGCCGAGGATTACCTGGGCGAGGAAGTCACCGAAGCGGTCATCACCGTGCCGGCCTACTTCAACGACAGCCAGCGCCAGGCCACCAAGGACGCCGGCCGCATCGCCGGCCTGGAAGTCAAGCGCATCATCAACGA